>JAYVSV010000206.1:0-10651 GCA_043775015.1 Verrucomicrobiota bacterium | reverse complement strand
TTGGCTGGTAGGCATGGCTGAGAATAATCCACCGCCGTTTTCCCAGCTACAATTTCCTTTCAGATTTTTCATGTTTTAGTTTCCGGAGGTGCCCTAATGTATTCGCCATGCCGGTTCGCATTTAGCGGTCGGCGAAGTTAACAAACACAAAAATCTTATGAAAAACCTCACCTTAAGTCTGACCACTGCGTTCATCCTCGGAAGCCTGGGTTCGTCCAGCGCGTTGGCCAATGATCTGGACGCGCTGGCCGGGAAATGGGTCGCCAAAGTGGAGTCCGCAGGCCAGTCCGTCAAACAAGTCCTCGAGATCAAGGAGAACAAGTTCACGTTTGAAATCGTCCGCGATGGCGGGCAGACCGAGCTGTATGCCGAGGGCGAGGTGAAGACCGAAGCGTACGGACCGTTCAAGGGGGCCAAGTTTTACAAAATCCGCAGCGGCAAGACGCCCTCCGATCTCGAATCGGTGGATGACGATCGCTCGGTGATTTATTCGCTGGGTGCCAATGAAATGACGGTGGCCGCAAACTTCGACCAGGATCAGGATGAACCGGCCACGGCCACCCGGTACACCAAAGTGACGGTGGCGGCGGAAACCAAGACGTTGGTCATTGACAAGATCGTGATGCACAAGTCGCCTCAATCTGCGGAATACTATCTCTGCTTGGACGCTGCGGTCGGTGAAACCACCAAACGATTCAATGTCCCGGACAAGGCCCTCGAAAAAGATGGCATTACCATTGTGACCGACTTGACCCTCCCCAACGTGCGCAAGGACGCCACCTGCAAGTTCGTCTTGAAACTGGATGACCTGGCGGGTGATGAATGTGGCGAAGAGATGGACAACCGGAGTGGTGACAGCTTCACCGTCACGGAGAGCGGTTCGCAGGAATTCAAGCCCGAGGATCAGTGGCGTTACACGATTTACTGGCATTTGAAATAGTGCGCGGACGCCCCTCCTCCACCCCGGAAACGAGACATGTCGGTCCGCATCTCCATCATTGAAGACGACGCGCCGCTCCGGCGGATTTTCACCGGTTGGCTGTACCGCGCGCCCGGGCTCCAACTGATCGGAGAATACCCCGACGCCGAGAGCGCACTCGATGGGATTGCGGCCGAAAAGCCCGACGTGGTGCTCGCCGACATCAATCTCCCGGGCCTGAATGGGATCGAGTGCGTGCGGCGGTTGAAGGAGCAGTTGCCGGAGACGCAGTTCATGATGTTGACGGTTTACGAGGACGCCGAAAAAATCTTCAGCGCCATGAAAGCCGGCGCTTCGGGCTACCTCCTCAAACGCACCACCAGGGAGGAATTGTTGGACGCCATCGCCGACCTCCGGCAAGGCGGCTCGCCGATGACCAGCGCCATCGCCCGGAAGGTGGTGCAATCTTTTCAAACACCGGCCGCCCATCGGCTGGCGGACGAAGCCACGCCGCTTTCCCCGCGCGAAAAGGAGATTCTCGATCTGCTGGCACGCGGCTACCTCTACAAAGAGATCGCGGAGAAACTCAAGATCAGCGTCCCGACGGTGAACGCGCACATCCGCAACATGTATGAAAAGCTGCACGTCCACTCGCGCGGCCAGGCCGTGGCCAGGTATCTGGGCACTTGAATAGAATTGGACTCCGCCCGCCGCAACCCTACTCTCCAACCATGATCAAACAATTGTTTCATCTTCTCCACGGGCTGCCGCGATTTCTGCCAGCCTTGGTGGCATTCCACCTAAACGCCGCTACGCCGGTCGAGTCCTGGCTGACGACCGCTGACTTGCGACAGACGATTTCTCCGCAGCCGCCGCTGGCTTTCACCCAGGCCACGGGTACGGCCAAAGACCGCATCGAAATCGAAGACGCCACCACGTTCCAAACGATCCTCGGCCTCGGCACGTCGCTCGAGCCGACGACCTGCTCGAACTTCTGGCGAATGGCGGTGGCCGACCGCGAGACGTTGATGGAGCGGGTGGTGAACCCGGAGCGCGGCATCGGCATGAACCTGATGCGGCTCTGCATCGGCACGCCGGATTTCACGGGTGACCCGTGGTATTCCTACAACGATCTGCCGCCCGGCGAAACCGATCCGGAGCTGAAACGCTTCTCCATCGAGAAAGACCGCGCCTACATCCTGCCCGTGCTGAAGTTGGCGAAGGCGAAGAATCCGAACCTGCTCTTCTTCGCATCACCGTGGAGTCCGCCCGGCTGGATGAAAAGCAACGGCACGATGATCGGCGGTCAACTGCTTCCGAAGTGGTATTCGGCGTACGCGCAATATTTCGTCCGCTTCATCCAGGCTTACGAAGCCGAGGGCATTCCCATTTATGCCGTGACGATTCAGAACGAGCCCGGCGTGGACCGCGCCTTGGAGAAGAATCGCAAGTGGCATTACCCGTCCTGCCGGTGGACCGGCGAGCAGGAGCGGGATTTCATTCGCGATCACTTGGGGCCGGCGCTGCGTCAGGCTGGCTTGAAAACGAAGATCTGGTGCTACGACCACAATTACAATGTGAAAGGCAATGCGGATGATCCCGGACTCGCTTATCCGCGCACAATTCTGCAAGACCCGCAAGCCGCGGCGTTCGTGGACGGCGTGGCGTTTCACGGTTATGAGGGGAAACCCACCGGCATGAGCAGCTTTCACGACGAGTTTCCGAAAGTGCCAATTTATTTCACGGAAGGCTCGGTGTTCGGAGTCAAAGGCGCGGTGGAACTCATCGAGCGTTTGCGCAACTGGGCGGCGAGTTACAACGCCTGGGTGCTAATGCTCGACGACCAGGGCAAACCCAACAACGGCCCGTTCGACGCCAAGTTTGCCACGGTGGCGCTGAACACGAAGACGCTGAAACCGGAGTATCTGCTCGACTACCACGTCTATGGGCAGTTCATGAAATTCATTCCGCGCGGCGCGGTCCGGGTGGAGAGCCGCTCAGTCGGTAATGCCCCGGCGCAGGTGGCGTTTCGCACGCCGGACGGTCATCTGGTGCTCGTCGCCGCGAATCCCGGCGCGCAGGAACGGCGCTTCGAGTTCCAGTGGCGCGACCAAGCCTGCGCCGCCGTCCTGCCGGCAAAGAGTGTGGGCACCTGGCGCTGGCCCGGCGCGAGGCAGTGAAGCCGCGCGCGGATCAGAACTTCAGCGTCGCCAGCGCTTCTTCAATCCACGCGGGCGTGATGGCGTGCTCGTGGATGATCGTGTGCCAGAGATCGGGGCGGCCTTCGACGTAACGGCGCAGATTCAGCAGCGAAGCCACGAGATCTTCCCGCCGGATTTCCATTTGGACCGGCTGATACTTCAGGCCGACCGTGTCCATGAACGCCACCGCTTCCGCGTGCCGGTTATCCTGCAAACGGCTCAGGAGATGCACGCCCAGGCCGACGATCCAGCCGTGAATGAACGACCGCTTCAACCGCTCCTCGAGTTCGTAGAAGAGATAGTGCTCGCTGCCTTCCTCGACGCGATAGTGTCCCGCCGGCAGGCAGAGCGTGTTCACCCGCATGTAACCTTCCACAATTGCACGCAATCCCTCATCGGAGCAGGAGCGGATGGCATCCGCCTTCGTCATCGTGTCGGCGAGAATGGCGCGCGCCGCAGCGATGTCTTCGGCGCGAAACGGATACTCGCTGCGACCCGCGCGCTGGGCGAGTTCCCAGTCGAAGCAGGCGGTGTGGATCGAGAGCAGGTCGCCCACGCCGGCGATGTTCAACTCCGGCGGCGCGGTGCGGATCAGATCGTAATCAATCACCAGCGGATCGGGACTGGTCTGGCCGACGTATTCCACGCGATGCCCGCGCCGGATGCCGGCGGCGGGCGTCACGAACGCGTCCACGCTCAGAATCGTCGGCGCGGAGACCAGCCGCAGACCGCGTTTCCACGCGAGATATTTTCCGAGATCAATCGCCTGCCCGCCGCCGATGGCGAGGACGGTGTCGCACTCCGGCGCGGCAGCCACCTGGCGATCGAGCGTCTCGATCTCCATGCTTTCAACCAACAACACGGCGATGGGCGCGGCGCCGAGTCGCGCCTGGGCGCGTTCCCACGGCACGGGCATGGTGGTGACGATGAACCGGCCGAGTTCCTTGCCGAGGCCATCAATGGCCCCGACCCCGAAACGCGCCGAACAGACGTTGGTTTGACCTTCAATCATAAATTAGGGAGGGCTGGGCTTTATCGCGTAACAACTCATGGTTATCTGCGCGTTCGCTCTCGGCGTGAGCTTGGCTGCCAGGAGGCGTTGGAACAAGCAAGAAGGCCCGCGATGGCAGCAAACAAACCTCGCGATCCATTGTGCGCGGCGGACGCCAGCGCCAGATGCAGGGCGCGCCGGTGACGCTGAACTGGCTGACCAGCAGGAAATCATTGTTCGCCGGATGCTCTCAATCAATCACCCGCACCCGGACCGTCCGTTGCCCGCCGCTGCCACCCTCTCCGCCTTGACCGGGGAGAGGGCCGGGGTGGTGTCGAATCCGTATCGGCCACGGAAACGGGAATGCCCTCTTTCAACAACCGATAAACTTCGCGGTCCGCCTGTTCGAGCAACATGGCCGAACGGTCGCGGGTCAATTCATCAATGGCCGCATCAATCGCCTCGGGTGGCAACGTATCGTGGCCCAGGCGGCTCGCATTCAATTTCACCAACGCCGCGCGCAAGCCGCGTCATAAAAGCCGTGGACTGAACCTCTATCATTGAGGCATGGCAAAGATCAAGTCGCTGGTTCAAATCGGCAGCCGGATTCGCGCAATTCGAGAGGCGCGCGGCATTTCCCAAGAGCAGATGGCAATGGATGCGGGGTTGGACCGCGCCTACTACGGGCGAATCGAAAGGGGCGAGGTCAATGTCGCCGCGCTGAATCTGCTGAAGATTGCCGAGTCATTGAAAGCCGAGGTCGGCGAGTTCTTCCCGAAAAGCAAACACTGAGGCCGAGGAACACCGATGCCACCCAAAAAGCAATACGGCAGCAAGGGCCAGACGTGGCATCCCGATTTCGTTGCTTATATGGAGTTCATTGCCAAGCATCCGCGCTATGCTGGAATGCCAGACGCTTACGCCGCTGAAAATAAAATCCAATGGGAAGCGCCGTCGAATCGTGGCTCTGGCAAGTTCAAGGATACGCACCACAAGCGACGGGACTGGTGGCGACGAAAAGCTCGTGAGCTTGGAATCTCCATCGCTGCGGAGAAGTGGATTAGCAAAACCGCCAAGCGATTGCATCCAACTGGCAAGAAACCGTGCAAGCGATGTGGGCGCGTCTTGGAGATTCGCTACGCCTACCCTCAAGAAGCGTTTCTGAACAGAATTCGGAAGCTCGAATACGTAAAGGCGGATTTCACGTTTGACCGGCTGGAGCATATTGCGCAACTCGTCCGTCGCCTGCACTCAAGCTACGGAAAGAGAATTCTCGACGACCTGCCAGCTTTGCTCCGAGCCAGCGGGATAGCCGTGCCGACGAGTTTCGATTCTCTTGCGACGTGCTTGGACTGGATTGATTCGCAATATATCCCGGCAGAACCGTCCGTTTTGAGTCCCGGCGCGATGTCAAACGCACCGGACCGCTTCGATGGTTTTCATTCGTTCAACTTGTGTTGCCGGAGCAAGGCCGACACCGGCAGGCACAAGGAAAACTTGGCAAGCTACGTCACTGACCGCCGCGTATTTGAATACTGGGCGGATGGCGATTGGATTGCCGCCGACAGGTTGATGGGTGAAATCCGGGCGAAGCTTCGCGACGAACTTTGCCGCAATGGGCACAACGGGCCAATCTCGCTTGGATTCTCGCACCACCCGGAGTTTCAGATGCTTTGCAGTTCATGCAACAGTGCGAAGAACAATCGGATGAACCTGTCGGATGTTCAACGCCTCTGCCAAATGGAGCGTGCCGGAGCATCCGTGGTTTCGTGGCACAGCAAGGCTCTTTGGGATTTGCGCAAGCAATCCGTCGCTGACGACGAAACCGCACTACGTCTGAGCAAGATTCTGCGAGATAATCGGCACTCCTTCATGGCGATCCTTCACCAGATTGAACGGGGTGGTCACTACGCGTTTCTGTTGAGCTTGCTTCATCTGGAGTGCGCGGACTATGACGTGGCGTTCGACGGATTGAAAGTTCTCAACCATGTAACGCAGTTCACTGCACAGAAGCGAACGCGGCGAACCACGAAATACGCCATCGAACAGAAAGCACGACGTTGCAGGATCGCGCTCGAATCGCTGCGGACATATTTCAAAAAGAAAAACCGTAGTGCCTTCGTTATCTCGCTTCCCGAAACCAAGACAGCAACAGCGGCGGCAATTGCCGCGCTCGAGGAGTCACCGGAGGAGTTCAAGAAACTCGACAAGAAAATCTCGCGGGTATTGAAGCTTCGGAAGCAGGATGCCATTGATTCCGGCTTCCGCAGAATGCTTCGGAAACTTCCTTCACCGTGGCCTGAACAATTTCGCAATGCGCAAGGTTCGTTGCGCCGAGCGATGCAGATAATCGAAAACGTGTTGAGCGAACGATGGGACAACGAGCGTTACGTCCGGGCCGAGGATTTTTCCGATTAGGCGTGAACCGCCCCGTTCACGGATCCGGCTCTCACCGCCGCCAAGTATTCTTCAACCGAAATCGCTCCTCGCATGAAGGACTGGTAACGGGTTTGAGGCGCGGAGGTGTAATCGCCATACGAGCCATCTTCTCCGTGATGCAGCGGCGGGAGGTCCGACAGCGCATCTTTGACAGAGACGGCCTTCGCCGTTTGCCCGAACAGCGTCATCTCCTGTTCCATGCTGGTGATTTGGGCTGGCGGTGCGACCGTCTTCCAGCGTTTTGGAAGGCTCATCAACACGAGGCGTGTTCTCCGTTGCGGCACGGCGAATTGTTCAGCGTTCAGAATCCAAGGCACGAGCGGATTGTCGAGGATTTGCAGTTCTTTGCGAATCATGTCGAACACTGCGCCACCGTCCATATTCAAAAGCCCGGTGACATTCTCAAACACAAATCCGTCGGGCTTTATCGTTTCGACCAGCGACTTGAAGTCGTTGAAAAGATGATTGCGCTCGTCATCAAGTGAACGGCTATGGCCAGCCGTCGAAAACCCCTGACACGGTGGGCCGCCAATCACAAGGAGAGGAACGTCCCGATTTCTAGACTTCACAATCGCTTCGACAATCTTCCTGAAGATGTGCTTCTCACGTATGTCGCCGCAAACCACTGCCGGATGAATGTTGTGCTGGTAGGTGTCGAGAAAGGAAGATTCGATGTCGTTCGCAACGATGGGCTGCCAGCCCGCCCACTTGAAGCCCAAAGAAAGTCCTCCAGCCCCACTAAACAAATCAACGTATTGGCCGGTGGCTGGAAGCGTCTTTGCAATCTGGTAGCCCAGAAGCGGTGGGACGGCATTGCCGATTTGTTTATGAACCGCAGTGTGACTGCCGAAGAAAATGAAACTGTCCGGAAATGATTGAAGTCGCGCCGCTTCCCGCTCCGATAGCACCCGATGCTGGCCTCCTTCGTAATCGTAGTGAAGGTGGCAACCGTTGCCGGGACGATTGAAGTAGGTGTTGATTGTGTATGACGGACGGTCTGGATGCAGACGACCGTAGTAGGTCGAGCGGCTTCCTTCGCCAGCAGCGAAACTCACGCGAATTTGCTCAAGTCGTTTGGAGGGTATCTCGTGCGGAATGTTTTTCCAGTTGCCACCCGGCGGGACGGCACGCGCGACATCCAAGTCGAGCTTGCTGAGTTTAGCCGTGTAGTGATTTGGAATTTTTGTGGTGAGTCCGGCGAGTCCGGGTTGCTCACGAGTTGGCAGAACAGTCGCAGCCCCATTGAGAATTCGCGAATGTCCATTTACACCGGAGTAACCCTTCATCAATTCCTCTCGGAACGATTCGGGCAAGCGGTCAAAGTGGGCCAGCAGCATTTCATACTCATCGTTTCCCAACCCGAGCGCATGAGCCACCGCGATTTCGAGCTTTACCTCTGCGCCGTTTTCTTGAGCCAAGACGCGCCTTGCCAGTCCAGCGAGCAACTGAATGAGCTTTCGATCTTCAAGCTGGGGAACGCGAACTTTGCGAACCGTGCCTAGCGACACATGCCCTGTCCCAAGCTTTGACCGGAGTTGAAATTCAAACGGAAGCGAATTCAGGATGCCGAGCAGTGCATGAAGTCGGTCCAAGTCGTCGTCCTTGAAATAGGCGACTTGAAGGGAATTCCCAGTGGCGCAGCCCGCCGGCAGCATTGTGGCGATCATCCGACGGATTTGAGAGCGACGCGAAACGTCACGCCACACAATGCGCGCGTGAAACGCCGACTGCGGAATCTCCCGTGCTCCGTCCTTCACGAAATCCTCAAAATCACCCGGGATAGAATACCGCAAGATGTTTCGGCCCTTAACGAATGGAACGTTTCCCTTCGGGCCGACAAAACTTTTGTAACCGGTTTCATCAAGCTCCCTGCCCATCCAAAGTCCATCCGGCTCGTCGGTAGCATAGTGGTCAAGCTCCGGGAATGGATGCAGGCGGAGCAGGAAACGAAGCTCGTCTTCCGCCAAATCCAGCGGGATGGCATGTCCAAGTCGTAACAAATCCTGCTCGCTAATCGTGAAACGGTGCTCGCTCAAAAGCTTTCTCGACGCGCTAAAGCGGCAAATCGTCGGAGCGAAGGCGCAATCCTGAACCCGCTGAAAAATCGCTGACGCGCAGGGCTGATCCACTTGCTCAAATAATTTGGCCTCCGCTGGATAGTGAAAAACTCGCAACGGCGTCGCTTCGTGAAAGAGCCAGCGACGCAAGCGTGTGCTGGCTTGGTCGCAGAAAATTGAACTCGGAAGCACAATCCCGCAAAGCCCGTCGGGTTTGAGCAGCAGCAGCGAAAGCTCAAGGCCACAGCGAGAAAGGTTCGTGCCCCATCCTGAATACTTCGACTCCGGTTGCGAATTCGGAAGCAACCTGGCGAGTTTCGTGTCGTAATCGCGAAGTGTTTTTTCAAAAGCAACCCTAGCGTCCGCATCCATCTGATCCAATTCCCGCCGGTCGGGCTTCAACGCCTCCCACGGCGGATTCGTCAGAGCGAGGTCGCAAGTTCCAAAAGCCTGCTTGCTGTTCAAGAAAGTGTCGTGTGCGCGAGCGTCCACCGTCACGTTGATTTTCTTGCCGGCCGCCACGGCTCTAATCTTCGCTTCTGCCTCTGCGACGGCAGCCTTGTCCGTGTCCCAAAGTGACACCTGAAAACGTGCTTTGCGAAAAGAACGCGAGCTTGCTGCCTGCCTGAGAAACGAAACCACGAGACGACCATCACCGCAAAATGGGTCAATGATGCGAACCTCGCGGCCACTGAAATCAGGCGCGGATTCAATGAGAGCATGAGCGAGTTGCTCGGCCAGAATTTCGGGCGTGTAGAACCGTCCGGTCGCTCGCGCAAGCAGCGTCTTTCCGCCGACGAGGCGTTCACCGTGTGGCGCTAGATGTTCAACATGCTGCATGCGAGTAATGAATCATGCTCTCTTCGAATTGAAAACTCAAGGTTACGCGAGAGCCGTGTTGCTGGGCGTCCACGGCGCGGGCTTCGATGAGTTGTTTGCGGATTTCCTGCTCGGAGCTGCGGGCGTCGGAGGCGGAGTTGGCCATGACGAATCCGGCGCGGCCCTTGGGATTGAGCGCGGAGTAGAAGAGTTGAATAATTCCGAATCGAACGGCAGGCGAAGTTCTGATCGGCGTTTGCTTTTGCACTACGGATCTGAAGCTGCCCGCCGGAAAGCGTTGGGACAAGCAGAATGGCCGGTCGGTTTCGGGCGAAAGGCGCGTTGACTACGGAACCAGGCGAACTCATCCGGTATTTTATGACGCAGAATGAGTTTTCGGCGGACCGGCTTCACCGCGCAACAGGCGACGGCGTATCAGTCCGAAATAAAGTGCGATGCCCACGGCGATCGCGATGGCGGTGGAGAGCGCAGGCAGATGTTCCGTTTTGATCCCGGCAAGTGGCGTCGGTGGAATCGTGAGCGCGGCCACCAATCCCAGGACCCACACGAGGGCTGCGGCGCCGATCCAGGGTCGGGCGCGGCCAAGGCGGAAGCCCTCGGTTTGCATTGCGGCGGGGGCGCGGAGCACGGCGATAACGATGCCCGCGTAACCGAGGTAACCGGCCATCGCGGAGATTTGCGTGATGATGTCGAGGCTCGGTAGTCCGAGCACCACGGCCGACGAGATGGCCCAGATGAAAAGAATCGCATTGCGCGGTGTGCGCTGGCCCTCGGCCACGAACGCCAGCCAGCGCGAGCCGGGCAACATCCGGTCGCGTGCCAGCGCAAAGAGCAGCCGGCTCGTCGCCGCCATGCTGGCCAGGCCGCAGGCGAAAACCGAGATCCCGACGACCACGAGCACGGGCGTGATCCATTGCACGCCCAGCGCCTGTTCGAGGGTGCTCATCAACGGATCGGCGGCGTGCTGCGCGGCAGGCAGATCGCAGATTGCCATCAGGATGCCGCCCAGCAACAGGAACCCGGCGAGGCCCGAACTGAGCAACGACATGAGCATGGCCCGCAGGATCACGCGTCGGGGTTGATGGGTTTCCTCCGCGAGATCGGCCGCCGCTTGTATCTTTCTAATTGTCCTCGCTGGCTGAAAGGCCAGACTGGAGTCACCGTTCCGGTTGCAACCGGAACGGTGACGGTGCGCGTGGGAACA
>JAYVSV010000205.1:0-5726 GCA_043775015.1 Verrucomicrobiota bacterium | reverse complement strand
CCGGGCCACCTTGGGGAACTTACCCGGAAAATTCATGGCAACGCAAAGCCGACTGCAAGTCGGCGCTCCGTCGATGCGGGGGCAGTGTCAAGATGCGCGCAGTGCAATGTGCCTCCACGAGATCACGCTAACGTTTGCGCAAGGAATTTTTTCTGGACGGGCTTGACGCCTTCCTCGCTGCTCCTACTATTCCGCAATTGAACTGAATTAGAAATGCATACCCTCCGAACTTTCATTTGCATTCTCTGTTTTTCCTTCGCACTTGGGAGCAGAGCTGATGGGTCCATCGGGCCGATTTACGATGAATTTCCCCTGACCCTCGCGAACGGAAAACGAACAGAAGCGGCTGGGCCATTTTTCTATTCTGAGCAAAAGGAATCTCAACGGCAGATTGCGGTTCCGCCGCTGTTTTCCCGCACGCTCGATCCCGATGTTGAATCCGAAGAAATCGACATTTTATATCCGCTGCTCACTTACGATCGGTTCGGTGGCGAGTATCGATTTCAAATCCTGCAGCTCTTCGCCTTTTCGGGAGGGAAAACGCAGGACGAAAATCAGAATCGCCGTTTTACTTTGTTTCCGATCTATTTTCAGCAACGTTCCCCAATTCCTGAGTTCAACTACACGGCGGTTTTCCCGTTTTACGGGACGCTGAAGAATCGGTTGTTCCGCGATGAAATCCATTTTGTGGGATTTCCATTTTATGCGAGGACGGTGAAAAAAGATGTCGTCACTTCTAATTACGTTTATCCCATCTTCCACTTGCGACATGGCGATGCCATGAGCGGTTGGCAGTTTTGGCCTTTGGTTGGAATGGAACACAAGCAAATCACCCAGCGCACAAACCGTTATGACGAAATGGAAATCGTAAGCGGTTATGACAAATTTTTTGTCCTCTGGCCCATATTTCTCAAGAACACGACCGGTCTTGGAACGGAAGCTCCGGTTCGAGAGCTTTCTGTGCTGCCGCTTTTTACGACGCAACATTCTCCCACCCGTGATTCCTTCACCGCTCCGTGGCCACTGGGTTTGACGGTGGTCGATGATCGCGAAAAAAAATATCATGAAGTTGGTTGCCCCTGGCCTTTCATCGTTTTTGCTCGCGGGGAAGGAAAAAACACCTCCCGCGTTTGGCCGCTTTTCAGCGAGGCCAGCACGACCAATCTCCAGAGCCGGTTTTATCTCTGGCCTGTTTACAAATACAACCGGTTCTATTCGCCGCCTTTGGAACGAGAGCGAACCCGCATCCTGTTCTTTCTTTATTCAGACCTGCGGCAAAAAAATCTGGATACCACCGATCAACTGCACCGAGTTGATTTTTGGCCGTTCTACACCTTTCGCCGCGATTTTGAAGGCAACCAGCGCCTCCAGGTTTTGGCACTGCTGGAACCCTTTTTGCCGAACAACAAAAGCGTGGAACGCGATTACTCCCCGATCTGGTCCCTCTGGCGTTCGGAGAAAAACCCAAAGGCAAAAGCCTCCAGCCAATCGCTTCTATGGAATTTGTACCGCCGCGACGTCACCCCTTCCGTCAGGAAAACGTCGGTATTTTTTGGAATGGTCCAACACGAAGCCACTTCGAAAACCGACCGCTGGCGGGTGCTTTACATTCCATTTGGAGGGGAGAAACTGCCGGTCGCACCAAAGGGGAAACCTTGAGCAGGAAAACGTTTTTGTGAATTGCCAATTTTACGGATCAGAATGAGACTCTGAAATATGTTTCAAGACATTGGAGAAATGCTGCTGCTTTTTTGGCGCACGATTCAGGCCTTGCCCTTGGTCTGGCGTCAACGCCAGAAAATACTTGATCAGCTTTTTGAAATTGGCAATGCCAGTCTCTTGATGGCCTGCATTCTCTCACTGTTCATCGGCGGCGTCCTAGCCATGCAAGCCGGTTCTGTGCTGGTGCAACGCGGCCTCGGCAACGTCATCGGCGGAATGGTCGGCGTTTCCATGGCCAAAGAATTGGGTCCAGTCATGATGTCCATTTTGATCGCAGGTCGAATCGGTTCTTCCATGGCCGCAGAAATCGGTTCCATGCGTGCGTACCAGGAAATCGACGCGCTTCGCACCATGAACATCAACCCGATTCATTATCTGGTGTTGCCACGCATCCTGGCCATCGCGGTGGCACTTCCGTTGCTCGTGATTTTTTCGGTCATGGTGGGCTGGTTTGGCGGCGCGCTCGTTTCCGCTTACAACAAGATGATCTCGATCAGCTTCGAGGCTTATTTCAACAATTTGCGACAAGTGGTGGACGTCAGCGACGTCGCCAATGGGTTGATTAAAAGTTTTGTGTTCGCGCTGATTATCGGAGTCGTTTCGTGCCATCAAGGATTGCAAACCATCGGTGGCCCGCGCGGAATCGGGCGTTCGGTCACGAAGGCTGTGGTTAATTCCATCGTGCTGATCCTGATCCTCGATTATTTTCTAACCCGCATCATGATTAACTTTTGACGATGAGCGCGAATCAATCCCAGAGCGTCAGCGTGCAAGTGCATGGCCTGCGCAAAAGTTTCGGCGGAGTGCCCGTGTTAAACGGATTGGATTTCGAAGTCCAGCGCAGTGAAATTTTTGTGATAATGGGACCGAGCGGCAGTGGAAAAAGCGTTTTGCTCAAACACATCATTGGTTTGGAAACTCCGGACGAAGGTGAAATTCTCATCGACGGCGAACCCATTCAAAAACCGGGCGTGATGGATAAATTTCGCATGGCGATGGTTTTCCAGTCGGGGGCGCTGCTCAATTCCCTGACGGTCGGCGAAAACGTCGGCCTTTACCACACCGAACATCGCTTGAAACCACCGGAAGAAATTGCGCGCGTCGTGGCCGAAAGCCTCGAAGCGGTTGGTTTGAAAGGGTTGGAGAATCGGTCGCCGGGCGAGTTGTCCGGCGGCATGAAAAAACGGGTCGCGCTGGCGCGCGCGTTGGTCATTGAACCGCAATTGATTTTATACGACGAACCGACGAGCGAACTGGATCCACTGATGGCGGTGACGATTGGTGAGGAAATTTTAAACTTGAAAAACCGCACGCAAGTCACCTCAATCGTCGTGTCCCATGATCGCGATCTGGCTTTCGGAATCGCCGACCGGATTGCGATCATCCACGAAGGGAAGATTTTATTTATCGGAACACCAAACGAAGTTAAACAGAACTCTGATCCGCTGATCAAAAAATTTATTCACGCAGAACTGACACTGGCACGAACCTGAAACCCGTTATGAAAAACACACTCGAAACACGACTTGGAATATTTTTTGCGCTGGCGCTGATTACGGCATTTATCATTCTCGAAATGCTCGGTGGCGCCGACTTTTTGAAAAAGGGTTATCGCGTTCACGGGTTTTTCCAAAACGTGCAGGAATTGAAAGTGGGCGATCACGTTAAACTTGCCGGAGTGCAGGTGGGACAGGTTGAGCGGATTCATCTCGTCAATAATCAGGTGCAAGTGACTATGAAACTCGACCGCAGCTCTGACGTGCGCACCGACAGCACGGCGACGATCAAGTTCGCTGGATTGATGGGCGAGAATTTTGTATCGCTCAACTTCGGAACGACGAACGGGGTCAAGGTATCCGACGGCGCTTATCTGCAAACCGCCGAGCAGACAGACCTCAGCGCCACGATGGCCAAGCTTGATAAAGTCGCCGATAATTTAGAACACATGACCAGCGGTTTCAACGGAGCTGAGATTAATAACCTGCTCGGATCCGTTAATGAATTGCTCAGAACCGATGGCCCTAAGTTGACGGCCATTATGGGGAACCTGCAGACCGTTTCCTCTCAGATTGCGGAAGGCAAAGGCACTTTGGGCAAATTGATCAGCGATGAAACCTTGTATGTTTCGGCGATCAGCACCATTTCGAATCTGCAAAGCACGGCGGAAGAAATCAAGATGACCCTTGGTCGCGCCAGAACGGTCGTGGATGACATTAGCGCCGGTCGCGGAACTCTCGGAAAACTTGTGAAAGACGAAAAGCTTTATACCGAAACCACCACCGCCATGACGAATCTGAAAGAAATTTTGGAAAAAATTAATCGCGGTCAGGGATCGGTCGGGCAATTGGTCAACGACCAGAGCCTGTTGAAAAATGTGAAACTCTCCCTCCAGAAATTGGATAGAGCCACGGAAAGTCTCGAAGACACCGGCCCACTCAGCGTAGTGGGAACGATGGTGAACAGTTTGTTCTAGTCAACGCGGACCGCAGGTTTTTTTTGGAAGCGCCGGCTCCTTATCCCATCACGCGCGCGCGGCCTTCGCGATGATCTTGGAGAAGTTTAATATCGGCATCGACCATCAATTTGACCAGATCAATGAAAGTTGTCTTGGGTGACCAGCCCAGTTGCCGTTGGGCTTTGCTGTAATCGCCGATCAACAGCTCGACTTCTGCTGGCCGATAATAACGCGGATCAATTTCCACATATTTATTCCAATCCAATCCCGCGTGGGTGAAAGCGACATCGAGAAATTCACGGATCGAATGCGTTTGGTTGGTGGCAATGACGTAATCATCCGGCTTCTCCTGTTGCAGCATCAGCCACATCGCTTCGACATATTCCTTGGCGTAACCCCAATCGCGTTTGGCATCGAGGTTTCCGAGAAACAGTTTTTCCTGCAAACCAGCTTTGATCTGCGCCAGCGCGCGGGTGATTTTTCGCGTCACAAACGTTTCGCCGCGCCGGGGTGATTCATGGTTGAACAGAATTCCGTTGCTCGCGTGCAACTTGTAGGACTCTCGATAATTGACCGTGATCCAATACGAATAAACCTTGGCGCAACCGTACGGGCTGCGTGGGTAAAACGGAGTTGTTTCCGTTTGAGGAACTTCCTGCACCAGGCCGTACATCTCGCTCGACGATGCCTGATAAAAGCGTGGTTGAATTCCCGTTTCGCGAATCGCTTCGAGCAAACGAACGGTTCCAGTGGCCGTCACGTCAGTCGTGTATTCCGGCGCGTCAAAGCTGACCCGCACATGGCTTTGCGCCGCGAGATTGTAAATTTCTTCGGGTTGAATTTTCCCGATCAGCCGCGACAAACCGCTGGCATCGCTCAAGTCGCCGTAATGCAGGACGAGTCGCGTCCGGCCGGAGTGCGGGTCGGCGTAAATCGGATCAAGCCGCCCGGTGTTGAACGTGCTCGCGCGCCGGATGATTCCGTGAACTTCGTAACCTTTCGCGAGCAGCAACTCCGCAAGATAGGAACCGTCCTGGCCGGTAATGCCGGTGATCAACGCTTTTTTAGCCATAAATTGGGCTGTAGATTCAGCAGGCTAAACGTCGAAGGCAAGAACGAACAGGCAAACGACCCGATTCCGGGCGTGTCTCAGTTTCTTGGAATAACCTTCTTCGTTCCAGAACAACAATCCCGCCGCCGCAGAACTCCCACCCAAGAAACTGCCATCACGGTTTATTTACGACCCTTCCGCCGAAAGGGAATCGCGAGTGCGGACGAGAGGGTGATTTTGCATAGCACATCCGATTCAACCGGTGAACTCACGCCAGCACCGCCTTGATGACCCGGCCATGCACGTCGGTGAGGCGGCGGTCAATGCCGCTGTGGCGAAAGGTGAGTTTCTCGTGATCAATGCCCAGCAGGTGCAGGATCGTCGCGTGGAGATCATAGTTCGACGTGACGCCCTCGGCCGCTTTCCACGACCACTCGTCGCTCTGCCCGACGGCGGTGCCCGGCTTGATGCCAGCGCCCGCAAACCACGAGACGAAGG
>JAYVSV010000204.1:0-28719 GCA_043775015.1 Verrucomicrobiota bacterium | reverse complement strand
TCGAACCGCCGCGTGAGGGCACGCGGCCTACAAGTTTTGGCGGAAAACACGACCCCTTGTAGGCCCGGTGCCCTCACCGGGCGAGTTTTCAAACAGGCTGTGTCGGAGACCAGCCGCAGCGCGTTTCCTAGACAAAGCGCTGCGGCTGGTCCCGCTCGGGCGGGACACAGCCGCGTTCCGGGGATCTCACCCACTTTTAATCACACCCTGGGTTGAGGGATTCAGAAATTGAGACCTGACAGAAGGGTTGCCCTTGGTGTAAGAAATCATTTAATGAAAGCCTCATCCAACATTCGTGCATGTGAACGTGCGCAGAGATTTGGGTGGATTGTTTTTCTTGGTGCCACGCTCGGCACCCACGGCTTTGCCGCGAATGCCAACGACCCACTCTCGCCGGGGCAGGTTGAATTCTTTGAGCAGCGCATCCGACCGACTCTCGCCAATGAGTGCTACGAATGTCATGGCGCGAAGAAGCAGAAGGGCGGATTGCGCCTGGACTCCCGTGGTGGCCTGCTCAAGGGAGGAGAATCAGGCCCTGCACTCATCGCCGGTGATGCGAAATCGAGCCTGTTTATCAAAGCGATCAAGCACGAGATTGATGATGCTCAAATGCCGAAGGACCGACCCAAGCTCGCGGATTCTGTCATAGCGCACTTTGTGACGTGGGTGAATCGGGGCGCGCCCGATCCTCGGGACCAACCACCGACTGCAATCACTCCTAACGACGTGACCTTGGACGCGAAAACCAAGGTTCGCAAGGAATGGTGGAGTCGCAAGCCTGTACAAAATCCGAGCGTACCGGAGGTAAAGAATACCGCATGGCCGTCAACTTCGATTGATCGATTCATCCTGGCGAAGCTGGAGAAGCGAGGCGTTCAGCCCACCGCACCTGCCGACAAGCGTACGCTGATCCGGCGCGCAACCTTCGATCTCACTGGTCTTCCTCCGACTCCCGAGGAGATTGATGCGTTCACCGCCGATCGTTCCACGAACGCTTTCGCCAAGGTCGTCGAGCGCCTCCTGAGTTCACCACACTACGGCGAACGCTGGGGGCGGCATTGGTTGGACATCGTTCGTTATGCCGACACTGCCGGTGACACTGCAGATTATCCGGTTGGCTTGGCTTGGCGTTATCGAAATTACGTGATTGATGCCTTCAACGGCGACAAACCTTACGACGTGTTTCTGCGGGAACAGATCGCGGGTGACATCCTCGCCGAACAGGGGCCGCGCCAACGTTACGCCGAACAGGTCACCGCCACCGGCTTTCTCGCGATCTCGCGTCGCTTCGGGTTCGATTCGGAGAATTATCAGCACCTGACCATTCAGGACACGCTCGACACGCTGGGACAAACCGTGCTCGGGTTGAGCGTGGGTTGCGCCCGGTGTCATGATCACAAGTTCGACCCGGTGACGATGAAGGAATACTACTCGCTCTACGGCATCTTTGCGAGCAGCCGCTACGCGTTCCCCGGCTCGGAACAAAAGAGCAAAATGCGGGCAATGGTTCCGCTGGTCCCACCGGAAGAATCACGGCCAAAATGGCGCGCGTATGATCAGCAGGTGGCGGCGCTCTCGGACAAGATCGCCCGGCAGAAGCAGCCCGTGCCGTCGGCGGTATTTCGCTCTCTCCACGATTCCGATGGTGACTTTGAAATTCAGAAAGATGCCGCCGGTGGGAGCTACGGTGTGATTGTCCCTCCCTGGTTGACTGAGGGAAAAATCAGCGTGACGACCGCCGCGCAGAGTCCGTTCAAGAATCTTTATCCACTCGGAAAATTTGGCGCCAACATGGCAGGCGGCGACACAGAATACCGGCTCGCGCAATCGCTTTATCCAAGGCGCACGCGCGACACCTGTCGCGTGCTGCATGTGAATCTTGATTTTCGTATCGCGCTGCCTGATGCGGGAACGCAAGGGCTGCACCGCTTTTGGATTGGTGACCGCAAAGATTCGCCTGCCATTGAACTCCTGGTTTCCGCAGAAGCCATTTTTACTCGTTCGGGAAAGCAGAACGAACGGCTGGCCGAGTTGAAGCCGAACCAGTGGCATAATTTGCAACTGACCTTGGATCTGGAGAGTCGCACTTTTTCCGGAAGAGTGGGCCAGCCAGAAACCACTACTGTTTTTTCCAACCAGCCATTCGCGACTGGATGGTCAGGCGCAATTGACTACGTCGCGTTGGACTCCCGCGCCCGGGTGGGAGCTGCGCTGCCGGTCTTGGAAATGGATAACTTCGGCGCTCAACCAGAACCCATCGCGCCGGTTTCAACCACACTCCCAGGCCTTGCAGTCCCGCCCGGGCAACCTGATCTGGTCGCGCTCGACGCAGAACTGCAAAAGTTGATTGGATTGGATGGAGGTTTTGAGTGGCAGGTGGACGGCACGCTTCCAGCCAAGCCCTGGAATGCCGGACCCAACAGCGTGGTGAAGGTTTCTGCTGCCGCACAAAGTCCCTACCGAAATATTTTCTCCGGCGGAAAACTCGGAGTGCAGATGCCGAATCGCGGTGAATACGACGGACTCGGCTTGACGCTTGCCCACAAGTGGTCGGCCACCAGCAACGATGTTTTGTATGTGGCTTTTGACTTTCGATGCGGCGATCAGAAGGCGGGCGGTGATGGTTCATGGCGATACTACATCGGTCACGGGAGCGGCAGTTCTGCTGCCGTTGAATTGCACTTCAATGGCAGCGACTTTTTCACACGTTCAGGAGTCACTCACGATCCTGTCGCCAAATTGCGACCCGGGGAATGGCATCAAGTACAACTCACGCTCAATCTCAAAGAGAAGGCCTATACCGGTATCCTGGCAACCCCGACGGGCAGCACACGGTTTGCGGGCACATTCGCGACGGGATGGGATGGGACGATTGATTACACGCTCATTGACAGTTACGGCCACCGGCCAGGAGTTCGACCGGAGATTGATGCCGACAATTTCGCAATACGGGAAGTGCCGTTTCCACCGTTGAATGCCCCGGCCTTGGCAGAAACGGAAGCAGAACACACCTCGCGTCGAACCCGAGTTGCAGACCTCCAGCAGCAATTGGCCGTGCTGTATGGTGAAGTCGCGAAGGACACCCGGGAACTCAAGGCGCTGCTCGTTGACGGCCCATGCGACATGACCTACGGAGTGGTCGAAGGCACGCCCCAGAACGCGCGGCTGCAGTTTCGCGGCGAACCCGACCGGCTCGGCGAAGAAACTCCGCGCGGTTTCATCAAAGCCCTTGGCGGTGGCTCATTGCCTCCCGACACGAAGGGCAGTGGTCGGCTCGAACTCGCAGAGTGGCTCACCCGCGCTGACAATCCACTCACTGCCCGGGTGATGGTGAACCGGCTTTGGCAATATCATTTCGGTCGTGGGCTTGTCGCCACGCCGAATGATTTCGGCGTTCGCGGTATTGCTCCCACTCATCCGGAATTGCTCGATCATCTGGCGACCCGTTTCATGCAGGGCGGTTGGTCTATCAAGGCAATGCACCGGCTGATCATGCTGAGTGCGACTTACCAGCAAGCGGGGCTGTATTCAGCCGGCAACACTCTGTCTTCAATTGCAAATGGCAAACCGAATAGCGACGCGCTGACGACGGATTACGCGGTCTTCGAACGGCGACGACTGAGTGCCGAAGAAATTCGGGACTCCATTCTCGCCATAAGCGGTGAACTGGACCAAACACCGGGGCGCAGCCATCCCTTTCCTTCGCCTGTGACCTCAGCCTATTCGCAACACGGGCCTTTCAGCGCCGTCTATGACAATAACCAGCGCAGCATTTACTTGATGATTCAACGCATCAAACGTCACCCGTTCCTCGCGCTCTTCGACGGGCCGGATCCCAACGCCACAACGGCGGATCGTCGAACCACAACCGTGCCGACTCAGGCACTCTATTTTCTCAACTCGTCTTTCGTTCACGAGAAGGCCGAAAAATGCGCCAGCCGCCTGCGGACTTCCTGTCCGAACGACGGGCAACAAGTCGAACTCGCGTGGCGACTCACAACCGGACGATCGCCGACTGAACTTGAGCGGGTCGAGGCCGCTGAATTCCTGACCGCCTACCGGACCGAACTGATCGCCGCTGGGCAAACCGATGCCCAATCCGCCGCCTTGGCGGCCTACGTCCGCTCGCTTTTCGGCTGCAACGAATTCCTCCATCTGGATTGAATGCATTGATATGAAACCTGATTGCCATTTCGATTTTACCCGACGCGGATTTCTCCGCTCAATGGTGGGTGGCTCGATACTACTACCCAGTCTTGTTTCTCGATTGCTGGCCGACGAAGCCGCGCCCGGCCCAGGCATTGACCCCCTGTCACCCAAGCCATCGCATTTCCCGCCAAAGGCTAAACGCGTGATCTTCCTCTACATGAGCGGCGGCGTTTCTCATGTGGACTCTTGGGATCCCAAGCCGAAACTCTTTGCCGACGTTGGCAAGACAACTTCGGTCAACGAATACCAGGGACGCAAAGGAGACTTCAAAATGTTCCTCAAGCGACCGCAGTGGGAGTTCGCGCCTCATGGCAAATGTGGCACTGAAGTCAGCGCTCTCTTCCCCCACATGGCCGGGTGCGTTGATGACCTTTGCGTGATCCGCTCGATGAAGTCGGACCACACGAACCATTACGAAGCCACATTGGGGATGCACAGCGGTTCGTTTACTTTCGCCCGTCCCAGCATTGGTTCGTGGGTCAGCTACGGACTCGGCACCGAGAATCGCAACCTGCCGTCATTCGTCGTCATTGCGCCGAAATTGCCGTATGCAGGTGGCCAGGTGTGGGGTAGCGATTTTCTGCCCGGGGCGCATCAGGGAACGCTTGTGGTTCCTGGCGCGGAGCCAATTGCTAATGTCCAGCGCCGGGCGGCGACCAGCCGATTGCAAGAACTGGAACTAGGAGTAATGGCGCGAATGAATCAGCGCCACCTCGCTACCCGTGCGGCTGACCCGCTTCTCCATGCACGGATCAAATCGTTCGAGACCGCGTTTGGAATGCAGATGGAGGTGCCAGAGGTTCTTGATCTCACCAAGGAAAGCGATGCGACCCTCGCGCTCTACGGTCTGCAACGAGGTCAGACAACCGGCTTTGGCTGGCAATGCCTGATGGCTCGGCGCCTCGTGGAACAAGGTGTCCGATTTGTTGAATTGATTGACATCGGCTCCTCCGAGAATTGGGATGCCCACGGCGACATGCTCACCCACACACCATTGGCAAAGAACGTTGATCAAGCGATCGCCGGTTTGCTCAAGGACTTGAAGCAACGCGGAATGTTGGAAGATACACTCGTGGTGTGGACCACGGAATTTGGGCGCACGCCGTTTGTGGAAGCGGAGAAGGCGGCAGGCCGCGAGCATCATCACTGGGTTTTTTCCTCATGGCTCGCCGGCGCTGGCGTGAAGCCAGGGATCGTTTACGGTGAGTCCGACGAATACGGCATCAACGTCGCCAAGGATCCCGTCCATGTGCATGACTTCCACGCCACGATCCTGCACCTCTTGGGCCTTGATCATGAGCGCCTCACCTATCGGCACACCGGCCGCGACTACCGCCTGACCGATGTGCATGGCAATGTTGTGAAGAAAATTCTCGCCTGACGATGCAAAAATGCCAACCGCACAAATGGCTCCAGCCCGAATGCGGCTTGGGACAAGGCGCTGGAGAGCAGCGCACGCCGATCCGTTCCTACCCGCACTGCTATTGAAATTCCCGGAAGAACCTGATAATACAACCCTTGCTATTTCTCATTCGCTTCGAATATTCATTGGGGGAGTTTTGGAAATAGAGCGTGTGGTGAATTATCGTGGCGCAGCGTGCCGCCTGAAACCAGAATGACAAAATAACCTATGCCAACCATCAAAGATCCCAATCAAACAAACGCGTGGACATCATTGCTGGCCGCGTTATTCATCTTTTCCATCCAGCATGTTGCCTCTGCCAACATTCTGACCGTAACCAGTCCTGCCGACGACGGCGGTGCTAATACCCTGCGTTCACTCGTCAGTGCCGCCAACCCCATCGGCGGCGACACCATAGTTTTCTCGGATCCGCTGAAAGGCCTCACCATTACTCTCCTGAACAGTGAAATAGTGATCAACAAGAATCTAACCATCAGTGGACCATCGGATGCCAGCATCACGATTATTGGTGGAAACACGATCAGCCCATTGAACAAACGGGTTTTTCACGTCACCAGTCCGGTGCCAGACCCAACTAGAATCTTCCAGGTTTCCGGGCTGCGAATACAGGGCAGCATTGTTGCCGCCAACGGCGCCAATGGCACTGCTATCTCACCCGCCGGCGGGTCGGGTGCGAATCCGGGTGAACTCGTCATCGACTACGGTGGAGGTGGTGCCATCTACTGTGAAGACCACACACTCCTGGTGGCCTCCAATTGCTATTTCCTCAACTGTCTGGCCAAGGGCGGAAATGGCGGAGATGCCTACAATACGAATTGTTCGCCCGATGCCATCGGCGGCGGGGGCGGTTCGGCCGGCGGCGGGGCGATCTTTTCCGAAGGTGATTGTTTTCTCTACAATTGTTCCTTCTATACCAATACGGCGGTGGGCGGCACTGGTGGCGCCGGGGCACAGGGTGGAGTGGGCGGCACTGGCGGAGATGGTATTGGCGGCGCGATCGCTATTGGATACCTTGGCGGCACAGATCTTCGAATCATCAACTGCACCTTTTATGGCAATGTCGCTTATGGCGGTGATGGAGGTGTGGGCGGCACCAGAATTTTCTGCACCGTAACCAACGCAGACGGCGGCAGCGGCGGCAGCGGGGGAAATGGCAAGGGTGGTGCCATCTTTGATCATCAAGCTGTCAAACCTCCCACGGGCATCATCCATTCCACTGTTTGCAATAATTTCTGTTACCGAGGCGCTGGCGGCACTGGTGGCACTGGCATATTTGACGGGCTAAATGGTGCGAACGGCGGGGTTGGAGCAGCTTCTGGCTGCGGACTGTATATTCTTGGAATTGGTGTGAGTGGAGGCAACAATTTGTTCGCCGACAACCACGCGCTGCCGACCACGGCGGTTCCTATTGGCCCCGATGTATGGGGCAATCTCGGAAGCATCGGTTACAATCTGGTAGCCACCGACGACGGATCTTGCCATGAGTTCCACGCAAGTGATCTTCGAGGCACCGTGGCCCTGCCTATCAATGCCTTGCTCGGGCCGTTTCAAAACAATGGCGGGGACATGCCGACCATCGCCCTGCAGCAAGGCAGCCCGGCCATGGACGCCGGCACAACCGGGGGATTTTCGCTCGATGAAATCGGCCAGATGCGTCCGGTGAGGGCTGCTCTGCTTGTTCCTCCTGTGGGCGGTGACTGGAGCGACATTGGCGCCTTTGAAGTCCAATGCGGCATCGTGAGTCCTCGTTTGGATATTTTTAGCAACGGAAATTCCGTCACGGTCAAGTGGCCCGCGCCATCCTTTTGTTCCAAACTGCAGTCCAGCCCGGACTTGGTTAATTGGTCGGACTACCTAGGCGCCGTGGCCATATTCGGCGACCTGCACCAGGTATTTTTGAGTGGGCAGGCAGATCAAGTTTTCTATCGGCTGGTCCCCCGGTAAACATCTCGTTGAGAACGGCTGGGCAAGCCGGGTATCAGTGGATACCCAATGCCATTGAAATAATCCCGGTACACGGATTCCTAATCGTAATCCCTCTGGGAAATAGTCTTGAAAAGATTAAGATCAAGAGAACGATTAAGATTAAGACCGACCCGTTCTCCCGTCTCCCAATCGTTATTTCAATGGCAGCGCAGTGGATACCAGTCCCATTTTCTCTATTGGCAAGCAGGGCGACGTCAAGGGTCGGTCGCCGATTCTCACTGCTTCGCCAAGTTCGCGCGCCCGCCGCGCAGGACGTATTTCTGAAGCTTGCCGGTGGCGGTCTTCGGCAGCTCCGTCAGAAATGTGAAGCCTTGCGGGACTTTGAAATGGGCCAGGTGATCACGGGCAAACTGCCGCAACTCCGCCTCGGTCGCGGAGGTGCCCGTCCGGAGGATGACGAAGGCCTGCGGGGCTTCACCCCATTTCTCGTGCGGCAATCCGACGACCGCAACTTCCTGCACGGCCGGATGCCGCAGGAGCGCGCCTTCGACTTCAATGGACGAAATGTTTTCACCGCCGCTGACGATCACATCCTTGAGCCGGTCGCGAATCTCGAGGTAACCATCTGGATGCACCACCGCCGCGTCGCCGCTGTGAAACCAACCGCCGCGCATGGCCTCGGCCGTGCCTTCAGGGTCGTTGTAGTAACCGGCCATCACGCAATTGCCGCGCACCACGATTTCACCGACGGTGGCGCCGTCGTGCGGGACTTCGTTGCCATCGGCATCCACCACGCGCGACTCACCGGCGGTCAGGAATTCGACGCCCTGACGTGCCTTGATTTCAGCGCCGTCGCGCGCGCTGAGTTGGCTGTGTTCCGGTCGCGGCTCGCAGATCGTCATGAAGGGGGAAGTCTCCGTGAGGCCATAGACTTGGGTGATGTTCCAGCCTAGCTCGCCCTCGACGCGCTCAATGGTGGCCGCGGCGGGCGGGGCGCCTGCAGTCAGCACCCGCACTCCGCGCGGGGCTGACCGTCGTAATTCTTCCGGCGCGTTGGCCATGCCGATGAGAATGGTCGGTGCTGCGCAGAGCAGGGTGATTCCTTCGCGAGCGATAGCTTCGAATACCCCTTTGGGTTCCGCCTTGCGCAGACAGACGTGCGTGCCACCCACGGCCGTCACCAGCCACACGAAAGTCCAGCCGTTGCAGTGGAACATGGGTAGCGTCCAGAGATAACGCTCGGCGCAGGTTAGGGGCAGATGCGCGAGCGTTCCGAGCATGTTTAGGCACGCGTTGCGGTGGGTGATCATCACGCCCTTGGGCCGGGCGGTGGTGCCACTGGTGTAGTTAATCGAGAGCAGGTCGGTTTCGCGAATCGGCGGGCGCTCAAACGGCGTGGACGATTTGGTTAACTCGGCTTCGTAGTCCATCCAACCGGGCCGCGCCCCGTCAAACGCAATGAAGTGCTCCACCGTCGGCACCTGATCCCGGATTTGGTCCACCATTTCGAGGTAGGTGGAGTCGGCACAAACAACGCGCGCACCGCTGTGGTTGATGATGTAAGCAAAGTCGGCGGCGGTCAGGCGGTAGTTGATCGGCACGACCACTGCGCCGATTTGCGGCACGGCATAATAGGCTTCCAGGTGCGCGTGGGTGTTGGGCGCAATGCAAGCCACGCGGTCGCCCGGACGGACGCCCAACCGTTGCAGGGCGGCGGACCCGCGGTCGCAGCGATCGAAGAACTGCCGGTACGTCAGCCGTAATTCGCCGTCCACCACGGCCTCGCGGTCTGGGTAAAGCCGGCGGGCGCGGCGCACAAATTCCAGTGGAGTGAGTGGTGTTTCCATATTGGGTCTGGGTAACGGGCGTTTCTGTTTTTGTTCTGCGCTTTTCAGATGGCGCGCAGAAGTAATAGCTTCAACCGGATGATCTGGAAAGGGGTTAGTTATTGATAATCGGATAACGGTCATGGCGGGCGTGAAAGGCAAAGAGATGAACCAGGTGCAAGCGGCGGAACTAATCGAGGTTTGGAGAATGGAAAAGAGCTGGTCGAAAAAGAAAGCCCAGCCTAAATTAGCCCCATGAACCCGGACTTAGGCAACGAAATCCCGACCAAGAAGCTGTCGCAAATAAACCAATACGCGAACAGTGTGTCGTATGTTAGCAGTTAGGTCGCTCATGTCATCACCGGCAAAGTCGAAGGCGCAGATCTACAGGCGGCGAGCAATTTTCATCATACTAATTCCGGTCATTCTTTATGTCCTTTACGTTCTAAGCTATGGCCCGGCTTGGAGTCTTGGTGTGCGTAGAAATGCCCGCCCCATGATGATCGAATCGAAATTCAGATATGTTCCTTACTTTATCAGGGAACATTATATTCGTTTTTGGGTTAAGTATGTGGACCCGTCGCTGGCCCGGGTTGTTGTTTTAATGAAATGAAGCTACATCTGCAACATTCGACGTGGGCTAACCTCCAAGACTAGCATTGACCGACTGAGTCGGACGAAGGAGCGTCGCCGCTATTTTGGGTCAAGTACCGTGGCGGTTCTTTCTTTGCCGCCGCAAAATTTTGACGGCCATTCGGAACGGTGGCGCTGGTATGAGGTTAAGACCAAGAACCGCAATGGGCTGGACGTGACCCGCGGCCGATCGGATCGCGATCTCAGAGCCTGTCTGAAAATGGTGGCGGCGGCCATCTTGGCTGACGTGGAGCCGTGGCATCTTGCCCGGCGGAAAAGGTGCGATCCGTGTTGGAAAGCCGCAGATTATCTGAATCTCTTCTCGCGATCCTGCCCCAGTCCGGGCGGCAAGATGCCGCCCTCCACGGCAGGCCAGAGGCCCGCCGCTACTTTTCAGACAGGCTCTCAAGCGAATCCGGGAAGCGATGTATCTTTGAACCCACGCTCTGGGAAACGATCAAAACTCGCGACGGTTCAACCAGAACATCGCTCCAATCAGGACAAGGCATCCCAGCGACATGGCCAGTGCCGATCCCACAAAGTAAGACATTCCGATCATTACGATTCCGCCAAAGAGCGGGACCGTGGCCTTCTGTTTTTTCCGTAAATAAAAAAGCCCACGCCGATCGAACCCCAGATCAAGGAAGCGATTAAAGTGCTGGCGTCGGTGGGCATGGCGGAGAGTATTGGACAGTGCCGACGGTTGAAGAATTTTCCATGGACGCGTTCCGTTATCTGACTGGAACTTTTGTTTTCGAGACCAATTGCGTGTCGGTGATTCGCATTGTTTTGTCCACGGCTTTGCACATGTCGTAAATGGTCAACGCCGCAATGCTCACCGCCATCAGCGCTTCCATTTCGATGCCGGTTTGCGCGGTGATTTTTGCGGATGCCGTGATGACGATGCGATCTGCGCTTTTCGGGATTTCAAATTTTACCTCGCAATGCGTGATGGGCAGCGGATGACAAAGTGGAATCAAATCGCCGGTTTTCTTCGCCGCCAAAATTCCGGCGATGCGCGCCGTGGCCAGAACATTTCCTTTGGCAATTTTATTTTTCTGAATCAGCGCGACCGTGGATTTTTGCAAACGGATTTCGCCGCGCGCCACCGCTTCCCGTTGCGAAACAGGTTTTGCCGAAACATCCACCATGCTGGCTTCTCCGTGCGAATCGATGTGGGAAAATTTTTTCATTTCGGCTCGGCGCTGCCGTAAGTTTTCTTTAGCCATCGCATCGCGTTCAGCTCCCCGTAAACACTGGTGCGATTCCAATAAATAATTTTTTCCGCATCGCTTAAGTTTGAATAATTTTGATTAAAATCTCGAAACACATCTTTCGTCTCCTGCTTTTGGTCTTTTATTTCCTGAATCCGGTCCCCAGCAGTTTTTCCTAAAAAGCTGTAGTAAGTTCCTGCATCCAAGTTATTGAGAGCGATGTTTTCCATGGCGTAGCCGACTAATTGATTAATCAGATACGAACTACTGTCTCCATTTGCGTAGCGCTGTCCGACTTCGATGCCCGCTGCCGCCAGTTCGTTGGCGGAGCTATTGTCGCCCGCTGCTTTATACTTTTTCTGTAATGCACTGATCTCCTGTGCCAGTTGTTTCATCTGCGAGAGAGCATCGAGGGTGACGGTTTGCATTCCCCTTTCTTTCGCTTCAACGGGAGAATAGCCCGACAACAAATACATTTCTTCGCGGCTCTGGCTTCGTTCTTTGTCGAACGAACTGATCGACGTTTTCTTACTCGCCGCATCCATTTCGGCCAATCCTTGTTCGGCATTTCCGCTTTTGAATTTATCGAGCGCGGAAAGGTAATTGGGCAAACCGTTATTGGGAGATGACGTTTTGAGTTTTTCCAGCCACTGCGAACGTTCTTCCGGCGAAGCGCGATTCAGCATCGTCCACTGCACAATCGAGTTGTCGGGATATTTTTGCACCGCTTCAGCCAAAAAATTGGTGTCACCTGTTTGAGTGAACGCATTGAGAAGGCTCTCGGCGCTGCGTTTGGTTTTCACCAAATAGGCTTCAACTTGTTCGCGGGAAAGTTTCTTTTCCACAGTCGCGTCTGCGTCCGTGTCAGGAGCATTGGTCGAATCGTCTGAGGGACGAACATTGCGGCGTACACCGTGAGCGAGAGATCGCGACTGATCTGAATTGGTGTCCGATGTTGTTCTGTTGGCAGCGTCGTTCGTTGCGGTTTTTTTTGTGGAGAATTTTCCCCAAAGGATGAAAATGAAAAGCGCGGCTGTTAAAATGACGATGGCCCGTTTCATCAGAGGGATTGTTTCCACTCAATGAACGCCGACTTCATCTGTTCCGCCAGATGAAAATTTTTCTTCACATGCTTCGGAATGTAGTCCGGCGAGGTTCCCAGCAAATCGGTCGTGACGAGGATTTGTCCATCGCAATCCGGTCCCGCGCCGATGCCGATGGTGGGGATGGAAATTCTCTCCGTCAATTCCCTGGCCACGGTGGGTTTGACCAATTCCAAAACAACCGCAAAGGCTCCGGCTTTTTCGAGAGCCACGGCATCGGCGAACAAGTTGTCGCGTTCGAGGTCGGTTTTTCCTTTGATGTGGTAACCGCCTTCCTCATTGACGTGTTGCGGCAACATTCCGAGATGGCCGAGAAAGGGGATTCCAGCGGAAACGATGGCCTGCACCTGCGCGCTGATTTCGCGTCCGCCTTCCGCTTTGACGGCCTCCGCTCCCGCCGTGACGAGGCGTTGCGCATTTTCCAGCGCCGCTTCGACCGTCTCATAACTTTGAAACGGCAGGTCCGCCACGAGCAGCGCGCGCGGTTTGGCGCGAGCGGCGGCGCGAACGTGATGTTCCATTTCCGTCATGGTGACCTGGGTCGTATCCGGGTAACCGAGCACGACCATCCCGAGCGAATCGCCCACCAAAATCAGCGGAATGCCCGCGTCATCCAGCAGCTTCGTCATGGGAAAATCGTAAGCGGTGAGCGCGGCGATTTTTTCGCGGCCTTTCATTGAACGAATTTTTTCTACCTTGGCGATGCTCATGGAAATTTGGGTGGTAAATTTCGCGTGCTGTCGGACGGAGCGCCGGTTTTCAACCGGCTTTGGTTCGTGCCAAAACTGGAAGCCGGTTGAAAACCGGCGCTCCGTTTGGTTGGCATTTTGTGTGGCATGAAAACGGGAAATTAGCGTTGAAAACTTTTCAGTAATTCATCGGGCTGCACCGTCGCCGTGCCGACTTTGCCGACGACAATTCCCGCCGCGTGATTCGAGAAGATGGCGGCTTCGAGTGGCGACGCGCCTGCGGCAATCGCCAGGGTGAAGCTGGCGATCACGGTGTCACCTGCACCGGAAACGTCGAAAACTTCCTGCGCCATCGTGGGGATATGAATTGGTTTCTGACCCCGCTGGCAGAGCAACATTCCTTGATCGCCAATCGTGATGAGCAAAACGGCAGGAGCCAGGTCGTGCAAAAGTTTTTCGGCAACGCGCAACAGATTCTTATCTTCCATCGGATTTTCGGCGCGCGTGTTGTCTTCCATGTTCGCCAACTCAAACGCTTCCTTGCGATTGGGAGTGATGAGCGAGAGTCCGTCGAGCTGCAGCAAATGCACCGGCTTGGGATCGAAGCTGAGCCAGATGCCGCGCTCACGGCAGAGGCTTTTGATTTCGTCGAGGAGCGGTTGCGTGATGACGCCTTTGCCGTAGTCGCCGAGAATCAAGGCAGCGGTGGAATCGAGTTCCTTTTTCAAAACGGACACAAGGCGCCGTGAAATTTTCTCGTCGAGATCCGAGCGAGTTTCGCGATCCACCCGCACGACCTGCTGTTGGTGAGCAACAATGCGCGTTTTGATGCTGGTCATGCGGTTGGCGATGGATAAAAGACCAGAGCAACCAATGCTTTGCTGAACAAGAAGTTGCTTGAGAGTTCGCGCGGCATCGTCTTGTCCAACCACGCCGAATAATTCCGTGGGAGCATTCAAGTCAGCGAGATTTCGCGCCACGTTGGCCGCGCCGCCGGGCATGAAACTTTCGCGTTCAAGCTCCACCACCGGCACGGGGGCTTCCGGCGAAATGCGGGCGACGCGGCCCCAAATAAATTGGTCGAGCATCACGTCGCCCATAACCAGAATTCGCGTCTGGCGGGCGGCCGCGAGGAGTTGGCGAACGCGTGGAACAGTTAAAGATTTCATGGATTAGAAAAATGGAAGGGAAGATTAAGAGTATGATTAGGATTAAGAAACCTAGACCGCTTCCATAATCTTAGTCTTACTCCTGATCTTAATCTGCATTCGTTCCGTTTCATGGATTTAATTCAAAAATGCCGTGAGCGGACTTGTTGCGCTCGCCGTTTCCAGTTCAGCAGCCAGGCCGATTTCGTAAGCGTCACGTCCACATTCGACTGCCATTTTGAATGCATTGGCCATGCGCAATGGATCGCTGGCGATGGCAATCGCGGTGTTGACGAGAACGGCGTCTGCGCCCATTTCCATCGCTTCGGCGGCGTGACTCGGCGCGCCAATGCCAGCATCAACGACGACGGGGACAGTGGCTTGCTCAATGATGATGCGGATTTGCGCGCGCGTTTCGATTCCGCGATTCGAGCCAATCGGCGAACCGAGAGGCATCACGGTGGCGACGCCGATGTCCTGTAAACGTTTTGCCAGAACGGGATCGGCGTTGATGTAGGGCAGGACGACGAAGCCTTCTTTGACGAGAATTTCAGCGGCTTTGAAAGTTTCAACGGGGTCGGGAAGCAAGTAGCGCGGGTCCGGATGAATTTCGAGTTTCACCCAATTCGGCAAACCGGCTGCGACGGCGAGGCGCGCGAGACGAACGGCTTCTTCGGCGTTCATCGCGCCGCTGGTGTTGGGCAGCAGTAAATATTTTTTTGCATCAATGAATTCGAGAATATTGGCGAAGGGATCGCGTTTTCCGCTGAGGTCAGCACGGCGCAATGCCACCGTCACTATTTCTGTGCCGCTGGCGGCCAGGGCGTCGCGCATGGTTTCCGGAGCGGAAAATTTGCCGGTGCCGAGAAAAAGTCGGGAGTGGAATTCGCGTCCGGCGATGTTCAATGTTTTTACCAACGACATTCTGGCGGAAGATAGCAGTGAACAATTGAGAATGTCGAATTACGAATTTCGAATCGGGACATGTTGGACATTTGAAATTCGACATTCTCAATCCTCAATTGTTCCCAGAGAATCCCCTCTTGCGCGCTTATTTTTGTTGCCGTAGTTTTCGCCCGTTATGGACGATCAATTAACTCCTTCTGGAACGCCACCGTTTGCCAACCCACCGCCTCCTCCGCCAATCATCGCGCCGGTGGTGCAGTTGCGTCCGCGCAAGGCCGGGCGCGGTTGGAAAATTCTTTCGATCCTCCTGTTGGTCGCGCTTGGGTTCAGTTTGATGAGCAACATGCGACACGTCGGCGGGATGTCGAGCGGCGTGGTTCAACAAGGCGAGGAGCCGCTGGAAGAGATCATTTTGGAAAACAACCACTCTAATAACAAGATTGCGGTTCTGGATGTCGAAGGCGTGATCTCTAGCGCGCCGACGGACCGTCGAGGCAGCAGCATTGTGGATTCGATTCGCCAACAGTTGAAGGCCGCCGGGCGCGACAAAGATGTCGTTGCGGTAATCTTGAAAGTGAATTCTCCCGGTGGCGAAGTTTTGGCCTCGGACGAAATTTATAATTCCATCCGCGAATTTCAATCGAAGTATAAAAAACCAGTCGTCGCATCCATGGGTTCGCTGGCCGCATCCGGTGGATATTACGTTTCCGCACCGTGCCAATGGATTATCGCCAACGAAATGACGATTACCGGCAGCATCGGCGTGATCATGCACGGATATAATTATCGCGGACTGATGGATAAGATTGGTCTGCGCCCCGACGTTTATAAAAGCGGGAAGCATAAGAACATGTTGAGCGGCGACCGGCGTGAAGACGAAATTCCCGATGACGAACGGGAAATGATCCAGGGTTTGATCATGGAAACCTACGGAAAATTTACCAACATCGTCGCGGCGGGGCGGCAGGAATCAAACCGCTTGAACAAAGGCAAAGGCAAAGCGCTCGCGCCGGATTGGATCGAATATGCCGATGGTCGCGTGGTCTCCGGCAAACAGGCGCTTGATCTCGGACTGGTCGATGAACTGGGTGATTTCAACAAAGCGGTCGAGCAGGCGAAAGCCATCTCCAAAGCGGGCACCGCGAATTTGATTCATTACGAAGAACCGTTTGGCCTGGGAAATCTCTTCCGCATTTTTGGAAAAGCCGAAGCACCCGCCCCGACGATCAAAGTCGATCTAGGTCTCGATTTTCCAAAGCTGCAAATTGGCCGGCTCTATTTCATCGCCCCGACAACCCTCCCTTAAATTTCGTGAAGAACGTCACCGTGATTACGCACCCGTTGGTGCAACACAACCTCACGCGCTTGCGCGACGAGCGAACCGGCGCGCAGGAATTCCGCCGCGTCTTGAGCGAAGTTGCCGCCTTGATGGTTTACGAAGCGACCCGTTCGTTCGCCGTGCAACCGGTCACGGTCAAAACGCCGATGCAAAAAACGCGCGGCTGCCAGTTGCAACGTGAAGTCGTGTTGGTGCCGATTCTGCGTTCGGGTTTGGGCATGCTCGATTCCATTCTGCAATTAATTCCACACGCGCGCGTCGGATTCATCGGACTCAAACGCGAGGAGCAAACATTGCAGGCGACTTCCTATCACAAAAGTTTGCCGGAAGATTTGCGTAATTTTGAAATCATTTTGATCGACCCAATGCTGGCCACCGGCGGAAGCGCCATTGCCGCATTTAATTTGCTGGCGGAACGCGGCGGCAAACACATTCGCATGGTCAATTTAATCGCCGCACCCGAAGGCATTCGCCAGGTGCGGGAACATTGCGGAGATTTCCCGATTTTTACCGCGTCAATTGATCGTTGTCTGAACAAAAAAGGTTACATCCTTCCCGGGTTGGGCGACGCCGGAGATCGCCTTTTCGGAGTCTAAATTATGGATCGCGAAAATCGATTGATCGTCGCCGACAGCGAGCACGACGCGAACATGCTCTACGCGGTAAAAATGTTCGTGCCGGATCCGTTTATTTATTTGCGCATCGGCGGCAAATGCCACGTCGTCATGAACGATTTGGAAATAGATCGCGCCCGCAAACAGACTCCGCATTGCCGGGTCATTTCGCTCAGCCACTGCCAGCAACAGTTGCGCAATGCTGGAAGCTTTTCCACCGGTCTGGCTTCCGTTATCAGCCTGCTCTTGCGCGAAAAACGGCTGAAGAAAATTTTAGTTCCAAACAACTTTCCCCATGGTCTCGCCCGGGAATTGCGTCGGCTCAAGATTAAAGTCAAAGTCCGTGAAACCGGATTTTTCCCGGAACGCGAAATTAAAAGTGCCGAGGAAGTAAAGAAGCTGAGCGCGGCCTTGATGATGGCTGAAGTCGGTTTGGCCGAAGGAATCCAAGCGCTGAAATCTTCGAAAATCGCCAAGGATCGCAAGCTGATTTACCACGGCGTCCCGCTCACCTCTGAGAAGCTGCGCGCGATCATCGACATTGCAATCATCCAGACCGGCGGACTGGCCAGTCACACCATTGTCGCCGGCGGCAAGCAAGGTTGCGATCCGCACGAAAGCGGTCATGGCGTATTGCGGGCGAACGAACCAATTATTCTCGATGTTTTCCCGCGCTCACAAAAAACGGGTTACTTTGGCGACATCACCCGCACCGTCGTGAAAGGTCGCGCGAGCGATGCCGTTCAAAAAATTTATCGCACCGTCGCCGCAGGTCAGGAAATCGCCTTTCGCAGAATCAAACACAACGCGAACGGTGCGGCCATTCATCAGGAAATTCAGGAGCTATTCAAAAAAGAAGGATACAAGACCGGCAAACGCAACGGGCGCATGCAGGGGTTTTTCCACGGCACCGGTCACGGACTGGGCTTGGAAATCCACGAAGCGCCCCGCATCGGCAGCAGCTCGACCGATATTTTGAAAGCAGGGCAGGTGGTCACGGTTGAACCGGGATTATATTATCCAGAAATGGGCGGCGTTCGTTTGGAAGATGTGGCGCACGTGACGGCAAGTGGAATGCGCAACCTGACGAAGTTTGAAAAAGTTTTGGAGGTTTGAAAATATCGTTTAATCGTTGAACCGTTAAAATGCGGGAAGTTCTGGCAAAACCCATCGGAGCCGCCTCCTCACGCCGGCTGGTTTTTGCAAGAGCCTTACGGTTCAACGATTGAACGATTCACGTTTTCTTCCGAACATTCCGGTTGCAAAGGAGTCCAACACGCAGAAGTTAAAAATTGAATTATGAAATTTATCCAAATGAGTAAGCGGGTGTTCCTGTTCATCATGGTGAACATTTTGGTGATCGCGACGATTACGATCGTGCTGAACCTCTTCCATGTTCCGCAGAGAATCGGCCGCGATAATTACACCGGACTTCTGATTTTATGTTCCATCTGGGGCATGGGTGGCGCTTTGATTTCACTCGCGTTGTCTCGCATCACGGCCAAGTGGTTTATGGGCGTCAAAATCATTGACCCTAATACGCAAGATCCCGCTCAACGGGAAGTGCTGGAAATGGTTTATGGTTTTGCCCAAACCGCGCGCCTGCCCGAACGCCCGCAAGTCGGCATTTATGATTCGCCGGAAGTGAACGCGTTTGCGACTGGCCCGACGAAATCACGTTCGCTGGTGGCGGTTTCGACCGGACTGCTCAGGACGATGAATCGCGACCAGATCGAAGGGGTGGTCGCGCATGAAGTGGCCCACATTGCCAACGGCGACATGGTCACGATGACTTTGATTCAGGGAATCATTAACGCACTCGTGATGTTCCTGGCGCGAATCCTGGCCTTTGCCGTTTCTCAAGCGCTTCGCTCCCGAGACAGTCGCGAAGGCGGCGGTTACATGATGCAATTTATGCTCGTGATGGTTTTCCAAACGGCGCTGTCACTGCTCGGCGCGCTCGTGGTGAACTGGTTTTCACGCTGGCGCGAATTTCGTGCGGACGCCGGCAGCGCACGTTACGCCGGGCGTGAGAAAATGATTTCTGCGCTGCGAGGATTGCAACGCGTATATGAACAAACCATCGAAGATAAACATGCGCCTTCGCTGAACACGCTGAAAATTTCCGGCAAAACAAACGGCATGATGCGCTTGTTCGCCTCGCATCCGCCACTCGAAGAACGTATCGCCCGGCTGGAACAGCTTCGTTGATTCAGCGTTCACACCAGCGCGCCGATCGCCTCGGGTGGGATTAAAAGCGGGTGAGGGCCACGCGGGCGCGATTGACTGCCGGGGCCATCGGAACGCCGCCCCGCAGTGGCGGGGCGGCAGCGCGGGCAACGGGCAACGGGCTACAGGGCTGCCGCCTAAAGGCGGCGTTCCTCAGCCTCACCCACTTTTAATCACACCCGATCGCCTCGGCGTTTTATATTTTCGATTGCCGCTCGCGCCGCGTTTTCCTACTGTTTGGAGAATTAATGGCCGCTTTATCTGAAAACTCCCCTGCGCCAATTCGTTATTTCCCTGGCTTTCGTCAGCGGCGCGGTCTCAACTGGGGTTTCATCGGGTTGTTGTACACGTCATTTTACATGTGCCGGTATAACCTATCCGTCGCCAATAAATCCATCAGTGAAGAGTATGGTTTCACGCGGGCGGATATGGGCAAAATCATCACTGCCTCCCTGATCGCCTACGCGTTTGGCCAAATAATCAATGGTCTCCTAGCCGACCGAGTCGGAGGAAAACGAGCCATGCTCATCGGCGCGGGCGGAACCGTGGTGATGAATATTTTGTTTGGCGCGGCTTCACTGTGGTGGGTCGTCGGACCAGAGGGTAATCGCGTCATACCGATCAGTTTTCTCGGAACAGAGATTTTTTTAAAACTGCTCACGCTGTTCGTTGCGCTGCGAGGCATCGATGGTTACATGCAATCCTTTGGCTCGCCCGGGATGGTCAAGATCAACGCGGCGTGGTTTGGACAGCGCGAACGCGGACGCTTCGCCGGGATTTTTGGTTTCATGATTAATCTGGGGCGGTTTGGAATTTTTAAAATGGGCCCCGCTTTGCTGGCTGGTTTCACCTTGCTTGGCATGTGGCAAATTCCGCCACTCCATTGGCGCTGGCTGTTTTTTGTGCCGTCGGCGATCTGCGCCATTGTTGCGGTTGGCGTTTTCTTTGTTGTGAAGGAAACCCCGGAGCAAGCCGGTATTGATGGCGCACACGCTGGAGAGGATGACCATGCGGAATCGGAAGTCCGCTCACAAATTGGCATCGTCCTCAAAACCATCGCCAGCAATCCAATCGTTTGGGTCGTCGCCTTTGCTTACGCCTGCACCGGCGCTGTCAGGCAGGCGGTTGACCAATGGTTTCCCCGCTACATGCAAGAATATCACAAAGTGGATCTTCAATCCGGAGGGTTCCAATTCCTTGCATTTATGATTCCATTCGTGGCCTCGGCTGGCTCTCTCATTTCCGGATATATTTCTGACAAAATGTTCCAAGGCCGCCGCGCGCCTGTTGCCGCTTTTTTGTTCTTTCTGGAATCAATCGTAATTTTTGCAGCTGCGCTCGCCATCCCGGCGGCGAGCCGGTTTGGAATAAGTTCTGCGCAAACCGCTATTTTCTTTTTGTTGCTGATTTCCCTGACGGCAAACTCGACGCACTCAATTCTCGGCACCGCAGCAGCCATGGATATTGGCGGACGGAAAATGGCAGGGTTCGCTTCTGGTTTAATCAACTCATTTCAATATTTTGGCGGCAGTTTGGCAGGATATTTTCTCGGTAAACTCCTCGATAAAAACTGGGATTACTATTTTTACTTCATGGTGCCATTCGGAATTATCGGCGGTATTTTGATGCTCGCGATTCGTGGTCGGGTAACTTTGAGAGCCAGGCAAAAACCTTCGCCTGCGGGCATTATCCCGCCTGGTTAATTTCGCCGCCGCATCCAAAATTGGCGAGCCAACGGCAAGAGCGACAAGCTTAATGTTCGCTCACGCCTTCAACTTCACCAGCAAATCCTTGCTCTCCACCGTCTCGCCGACTTGCGCGAAAATTTTATCCACCGTTCCGCCGCCCAAATCCGTGTCTGGATTCCCCGCTTGTGTTTCATTCTTGCGACATTAAATTGTCTTTATGAAAACGCTGACCGCCACTGAAGCCCGCCAGAATATTGGCAACTGGCTTTCTCGCGCCATCAAAGGAGAGGACATCGGGATTGTTTACGAAGGGAAAATTGTCGCACTGCGTCCCGTTGAAGTTTACAGCGAGAATTACGCGATGATGGAGTACGGCGTGACTGAACAAGAGTTAAAGCGCTTTAATAAAAAAATATTGAAACAACTCAAGGATGAAAAATCCACAAAGTGGGATGGAACCGCCAAAAGTCTTCGCGGTTGAGCCGGGTGCAAGTTGGAAACGTTGGGCTAAACACCGTAGCGATGCGGAACTTGAAGCCATTTCTGAACGGTTGGAACAGCTTCAGGAGGATTTCGGCAAACCTCACCAACACGCCGGGCTTGGCGTTCGCCGGTTGTCCCAACATTTTTTCGAGTTCAGAATTTCTCGCGATGTGCGTGTCGTCTTCGGCTTGATCAAACCCAACACGATCCGTTTGGCCATGTGCGGCAACCACGATGAAGTCCGAAACTGGATCAAAGAAAATTCTTAGCCCTGATCACGCCTTCAACTTCACCAGCAAATCCTTGCTCTCCACCGTCTCGCCGACGGTCGCGAAAATTTTATCCACCGTCCCGTCCGCTGAGGCGTAAATCGTTGTCTGCATTTTCATCGCTTCCATCGTGAGCAGCTTGTCGCCCTTCGCCACCTTCGCTCCGACGGTTGCGTTGAGTGAAGTAATAAGCCCAGGAATCGGCGCGCCGATTTGCAGCGGGTCAGCGGGATCAGCTTTCGCGCGCGCCTTGGTTTTCGGTTGCACGGAGCGATCTTGAATCGCCGTCTCGCGAGGCATTCCGTTCAACTCAAACGTCACAATGCGCCGTCCGTCTTTATCCACTTGCCCAATGTTGATGAGCCGGATGAACAGTGTTTTACCTTCTTCGATGTCGATGGAAACTTCTTCGCCCGGTTTCAATCCGTAAAAAAATGCGGACGTTGGCAACACGCCAACATCACTGTAATCGCGAACAAATTTCGTGAACTCACCGAAAACTTCCGGATACATCAAATGGCTGTATAGATCGTCTTTGGTCGCTTCGTGTTTTAATTTACCTGAAATTTCCGCACAAACTTTTTTCAAATTCAGCGGTTTCAAATTCGCGCCGGGACGAGTCTTGAACGGCTTCTGTTTTCCGAGAACCACCTTTTGCAATTTCTTCGGCCAACCGCCCATCGGCTGACCAAGATTTCCCATCAGCATGTCCTTGACTGACTCAGGAAACGACGTCGTGCCGGGTTCCAGATTCAAAACGTCCGCCGGCTTGATGCCGCGCGTGATCAAAAACATCGCCATGTCTCCGATGACTTTGCTGCTCGGCGTGACTTTCACGATGTCGCCAAAAAGCTGGTTGACCTCGGCGTAAGTGCGCGCGATTTCCGGCCAGCGATTTCCGAGACCCATGCTCGCGGCCTGCTCCTTGAGATTCGTGTATTGGCCGCCGGGCATTTCGTGCAGATAAACTTCCGCGCTGCCACTGCGCGGGGCGGTGTCGAACGGTTTGTAGAACGCCTGCACATTTTCCCAGTAATCGGAAAATTCATCGAGCGATCCCAAATCAAGCCCGGTGTCACGCGGCGTATTTTTCAGCGCGGCCACCAGCGAATTTAGATTCGGCTGACTGGTCGAACCGCTCATCGAGGCAATCGCGAGATCAACCACGTCCACGTTCGCATCGCTCGCGCGCAAGATGGAACCGGAATTAATCCCACTCGTGTCGTGCGTGTGGAAATGAATCGGAATTCCAATTTCTTCCTTGAGCGCTTTGACCAGTTGGAACGCCGCGTAAGGCCGGCACAAACCCGCCATGTCTTTGATCGCCAGCATGTGCGCGCCCATTTGCTCCAATTCCTTCGCGAGCTTCACATAATATTTCAGCGAATATTTCGTGCGCTTCGGATCGAGAATATCGCCGGTGTAACATATCGCCGCTTCGCAAATCGCGTGCGTTTCGTTGACCGCTTCCATCGCGACTTTCAGATTCGGCGTGTAGTTCAGCGAGTCGAACACGCGGAAAATATCCATGCCCGATTCCGCCGCGTGTTTTACAAAACCGGCGACGACGTTGTCGGGATAATTCGAGTAGCCCACTGCGTTCGAGCCGCGGAACAACATTTGAAAACAAATATTCGGAACCTTCTCTCGCAAATCGCGGAGACGTTGCCACGGATCTTCGTGGAGAAAACGCATCGCGCTATCGAAAGTCGCGCCGCCCCACATTTCCAAACTGAAAAGTCCCGGCGTCCGCCGCGCCACCGCGCCTGCAATCGCCAGCATGTCGTATGAGCGAACCCTCGTCGCGAGCAACGATTGATGCGCGTCGCGAAAGGTCGTGTCGGTGACGAGCAACCGTTTTTGTTTCAACGTCCATTCCGCAAATTTTTTCGGACCAAGTTCGAGCAGCAGTTGACGCGTCCCTTTTGCTGGAATTTGTTTGTGGTCGTAAGCGGGAGGAATGGCCGGAAGCAAAGCCGTTTTCGGCACGTAACCTTTCGCCTGCGGATTGCCGTTGATGATCGTGTCACCCAAAAAGTTGAGCAACTTGGTGGCGCGATCTCGACGTCCTTTGAATTTGAAAAGTTCCGGCGTGTTGTCGATGAGCGTCGTGGTCGCAACGCCGTCGCGGAAAATTTTATTGTGAATGACGTTTTCGAGAAACGGAATGTTGGTCTTGACGCCGCGAATTCGAAACTCCCGCAACGCGCGATCCATTCGTTGCAACGCCATGTGAAAGTCCTGTCCGCTCGTCGTAATTTTCACGAGCAGCGAATCGTAAAATGGCGTGATGACCGAACCGGCGTAACCCATGCCGCCGTCAAGCCGCACCCCAAAACCGCCCGCCGAACGATAGGTCAAAATCTTGCCGTAATCGGGCATGAATTTATTTTCCGGATCTTCGGTCGTGACACGGCATTGCACCGCACAACCGTTGCGCGGAATTTTATCCTGTTGCGGCAGATTTATTTCCGGCCCATGCAACGCGCAACCTTGCGCAATTAAAATTTGGGCGCGCACCAAATCAATCCCGGTGATGACTTCCGTGACGGTATGCTCGACCTGGATGCGCGGATTCATCTCGATGAAGAACCATTCCTTCGTATCGAGGTTGTAGAGAAATTCTATTGTGCCGGCGTTGTCGTATTTGACTTCCTTCGCCATGCGCACGGCGGCATCGCAAAGTTCTTTGCGCACGGTTTCATCGAGATGAATCGAAGGCGCGATCTCGATCACCTTTTGATGACGCCGCTGCACCGAACAATCGCGTTCGTGCAAATGGACGACGTTTCCATGTTTGTCACCGAGAATCTGCACCTCGATATGCTTGGCGTGAGGAATATATTTTTCCAGAAACACCGCCGCATTTCCAAAGGCGCGCTCCGCTTCGTTGCGCGCTTCATCGAGGAGATTTTGCAAATCACCCGCTTTGTGAACGACGCGCATTCCGCGCCCGCCTCCACCGAACGCCGCCTTGATGATGAGCGGAAAACCAATTTCCTGGGCGATCTTCAACGCTTTGCCACGCTCTTCAATCGGCTCCTCGTTTCCGGGCAAAACTGGAACGCCGATTTTTTTAGCGAGACCGCGCGCCGCCGTTTTGTCGCCCATCAATTCCAAAAGTTGCGGGCGCGGGCCGACGAAAACGATTCCTGATTTTTCACAAGCGCGAGCGAACGCGGCGTTCTCAGAAAGAAATCCGTAGCCCGGATGAATGAGGTCGATTTCCTTCTCCCTGGCGAGCGCGATGATGCCATCAATATCCAGATACGCGCCGACCGGCCCTTTGCCAGCACCGACGAGATACGCTTCGTCTGCTTTGAAGCGATGAATCGAAAGACGATCTTCCTGCGCATAAACCGCAACGGTGCGAAGGCCGAGTTCCGTGGCCGCGCGAAAAATGCGGATGGAAATCTCACTGCGATTGGCGGCGAGAAGCTTTTTGAAAGCGCGTTTGGCCGGAGCCGGTTTTTGTTCGGCGGAAGTTTTAGTTTTGCTCACAGCTTTTTGTGCGGACATAAAGTGGCGTTGTTATACGGGTGAAATCAATGCTTGGCAAAATTTTTCAAGTTAATCCGATATAGTTCAAGGTCGATGCATCCAACTTTCTCAGTAACACCGTGTCCCGCGATTGCGGGACCGATGAAGAGTCAGTGTGGTGAAATTTCAGCCGTTTTAGCGGCTTGACATCGCGCGTCCAGAAGCCGTTAAAACGGCTGAATTCTCCCATATCTTGGCGCCACACCGGGCTAAAGCCACGGTGTTAATGAGAGTTGCCAGCAAATATGAAGTTAGATACGTCAGCCCTGCGATAAATGCCCCATTTAACTTGAGCGAACCTTTTGCCATAGCCTAAGTTTAGGCCGATATTTTTTATGCAGCCATTGGAAAAAACTCAGAAGCCAATTGCGAAATCGAAACCTGTTTCCGCGCAAAACATCATGCCGGAGAATGTCGTCTCCGAACTGGAAAAGCATATTCTCGTGGACGGTTTTAAAATCGTCATCGACCTGGAAAAAAGTCGCGGCTCAAATCTGGTCGATGCGCCGAGTGGACGCTCGTTCATCGACCTCTACAGTTTTTACGCATCGCAACCGATTGGCTACAACCATCCGCATTTTGACCAACCGGAAGTCGAAGCGGATTTGCTCGCTGCCGCAAAAATCAAAGTCGCCAACGCCGATATGTATTCCACGCAATACGCGACGTTCGTGGACACGTTCGCGCGCGTGATGGGTTTGCCGCCGCTCGAAAGATATTTTTTTATCGAAGGCGGCGCGGCTGCTGTGGAAAACGCGTTGAAAGCCGCGATGGATTGGAAAGTGCGCAAAAATCTTGCCGCCGGTCACGGTGAACGCGGCACGGAGATTATTCATTTCGAAAATGCGTTCCACGGTCGCAGCGGTTACACGATGAGTTTGACCAACACCGATCCGCGCAAGGTGGAATATTTCGCGAAATTTCCGTGGCCACGTGTGAGTTCGCCTGGGATCAATTATTCATTACCGGAAACTGAACGCACCAAAGCTGCGGCCGAAGCGGAGAAGAAATCCGAAACGCAAATTCGCAAAATCATCGCAAAAAAGGGCATTGAGATTGCCGCCATCATCATCGAGCCGGTGCAAGGCGAAGGCGGTGACGTGCATTTCCGCAAGGAATGGTTTCAAACGCTGCGCAAAATCTCCGACGAAAACAACATTCTCCTGATTTTCGACGAAATACAAACCGGGATGGGTATCACCGGAAAAAACTGGTGCTGCGAACATTTCGGCGTGCTGCCTGATTTGCTTTGCTTCGGAAAGAAAGCGCAGGTTTGCGGCATCATGGCCGGCCCGCGCCTCGATGAAGTGAAGGACAATGTTTTTCGCCTGCCGAGCCGGATCAACTCTACTTTCGGCGGAAATTTCACCGATTACGTTCGATCCACACACTATTTGCGAATTATCGAAGAGGAAAAACTCGTCGAGAACGCACACATCAAAGGTGATGTTTTCAAAGCGGGCCTCGAAGCATTGGTAAAAAAATATCCGAACATCATCAGCGCGATTCGCGGACGCGGTTTGATGTTGGCCTTCAATCTGCCGAATCGCGAAAGGCGCGACCAATTTTGGAAAGGCGCTTACGAACTGGGGTTGCTGGTGGTTCGTTGCGGAGAAAAATCCATCCGCCTGCGTCCGGTCCTCGATGTGAAAGAGGATGTGATCGAGGAAGCGTTGCGTTTGATGGATGGAGAATGCCGGAGATTATTGGGCTGAAAAATTTACTCCCATCAACAACATGAATGAAAAACATGACATTAGTCAGCTCCGACCCTTTTACAGAATCGCCTCACTGCCGCTGCTTGATGGCGCGGATGGCTTCCACGGCGGCCTGGCTGGTTTGCTGGTCGCCTTCGCCGACGAGCTTTTGCAGCGCGTCAAGACTCGCCTCGGTGCCGATTTGCTGGAGAATGATGCAGGCTTGGCGCTGGGTTTCGGCACTGCGTTCGTTGAGCAGGCCGATGACGACCTTTTCCGCCGGGGCACCGATGTTGATCAACGCTGCGCCGGTCTCCTGGCCATACATGTTGCCATTGCGGGCGATCAGGTCGGCGAGCGGCTGGATGGCGCGCCCGTCCTTCAACCGGCCGAGCGCCTTGGTCGCATTCTGGCGCGACGACCAGTCGGAATCTTTCAAGAGCTTCAGCAGCACGGAAACTTCATTAGTCGTGGCGTGGCCGCCCAGATAATTCGCGACGGTCACGCGGACGAACGAATCCGAGTCCAGCGCCATCGCGGCGATGAGGGCGATGAATTCATCGGACGGTGTTTCAATCTCCGCGCCGTTGAACTGGCGCAGGGCGGCACGGCGCGTTTCGAGGTCGGGCGATTTCAAATCAGCGGAAATCTTTTCCAGATCCGCGCCGGACAATTTGCGCGGTGGCGCGGGTGGCGGCGGCGGCACCAGTGCGGCGGCAAGTTCGTCGCCGGTCAGCAGGCGTGATTTAAAGGTGACCTTCGCTTTTCGGATGGTGGTTTCGGTTTGTGAAGTGACATCGCTTTGCGTTTCAATTTTCGAGAGCAACCCGGCGTTCCGATCGAAGGTGAGATCCGATTCGCTCGTGGCGGCGAGGCGCGGCTCGATGCCGGTTCGTGTGAAGCTTTCCAAAGTCACGTGCTTGTGGATTTCCACCGTGCCCACCGTGGATTCTTTGGCGCGGGTTGAAGCCTGGCGCGCGACCGTCAGAATGGCGGGCGTTTGCTGCGGATATCCCATGTTGTAGCGCATCGCCATCGGCTGGCCGTTCATCCGGGCGTTCAAAAAACCTTCCGCCGGGCCGAGCCAGAGCGGGTCATCCAGCGCGGCGACGATGTCGCTGGCTTCCGCATTGCCGGACTTGGCGGGCAGCGGTTCGAAGAGGGATTGCACCAGCTTTCCCAGCGGAACCGCCAGCACATGGTCGCCGCCGTCACGGAATTCCATGCCGCGCTCGGTCAGCTCGATTTCACAGTCGTTGGGAAAGATGTTTTCGTTCGGCATCATCCTGCCGGGATAATGACCGTAGCCGGGGAACACGCCGGGGCCGCGCTGGGGCGTGCGTTTGATCTCCGACCTGAAATTTCCCCGGCAGGAAAGAATTGCGGAATTCGTGGTGACTTTCCTGGTCACCAAAAACACGTTGCCGCTCGTGACCTCGGAGCCGTTTTCGCTGCGGACGGAAATTTCCACGGCGAACACGTTGGTCTGGCCGGTGGAAAATTTATAGCGCATCGCCGCATCGCGCGCGGAGACCGTCAGGCAGGAAATGAGCAGCAGGAAACCAAAGCGAAGAAAGGACAGGGCTTTCATGCGTCGAGCATCGCTAGTGCGGGAAATTCTGCAAGTCGAAATTGCTGCAAACGTAAAGGTAAAGGGGTCGTAAAGGGGTCGGAGATGACTATTGACGTGTTTGTCTGATGGGATAGTCTCTGGGCATGCCACGGAAGTTGCGAGTCGAATATGAAGGGGCGATTTATCATGTGATCAATCGCGGGGACCGGC
>JAYVSV010000203.1:0-33224 GCA_043775015.1 Verrucomicrobiota bacterium | reverse complement strand
ACACCCCCACCAAAGGAGTCGTCATGAATCCAATCACCCCAAACATCGAACCCCAACCCTTAACCCAACTCCGAAAAGCAGTTTTCGGAGGTTCCCTAGCGTTGAAGAATTCCCAAAAATTGAGTTGGCGCAAAGGGTTCGCCGCTTTACAACTCTGCACTTGCTCGCGCCGGGGCGCGGGAGAACTTTATTAGTTTTACACAGTGAAACCCAAAAGACGAGACATAGATATTACTTCGCATACGGATAGCGATCCGATTCGCACTCCTTATATCAACACGATTGCGCCCGAAGACGAACCGGCTTTTCCGGGGGATCGCGATACCGAACGCCGCATCAAGAGCATCATCCGATGGAATGCGATGGCGATGGTCGTCAACGCCAACAGTAAGCACGACGGTTTGGGTGGGCATATCTCCAGTTTTGCTTCCTGCGCGACGCTTTACGAGATTGGCTACAATCATTTTTTCCGAGGAGCGGAAGGCGAACGCCCGGCGGATTTAATTTATTTTCAAGGCCATGCCACTCCGGGAAATTACGCTCGGGCTTTTCTCGAAGGGCGTCTCAACGAAAACGATTTGCAGAAATTTCGCCAGGAACTTGCTCCCGGCGGTGGACTTTCCTCTTACCCGCACCCGTATTTGATGCCTGATTTCTGGCAATTTCCCACGGTGTCGATGGGGCTTGGTCCGATTATGTCACTTTATCAGGCACGCTTTATCCGATACATGCGCGCCCGCGGAATTTTGTCGGCTAAGAACGAGCCAAAGATCTGGACGTTTGTCGGCGATGGCGAAAGCGATGAACCAGAAACGCTTGGCGCGCTCACCCTCGCCTCGCGTGAGAAACTGGACAACTTGATTTGGGTCGTGAATTGCAATTTGCAGCGACTCGACGGACCGGTTCGGGGCAACGGGAAAATTATCCAGGAATTGGAAGGCGCTTTTCGCGGCGCTGGTTGGAACGTGATCAAAGTCGTTTGGGGATCGAACTGGGATTCGTTGCTCGCCAAAGACGAAACCGGCTTGCTCATGAAACGCATGGAGGAATGCGTCGATGGCGATTACCAAAAATACACCGTCGAACCGGGCAGCTATATTCGACGCCACTTTTTCGGAAAATATCCGCAATTGCTCGAACTCGTAACCGATCTGACCGACGACGAACTTCGCAAATTAACGCGAGGTGGTCACGATCCGCAGAAGGTTTACGCGGCGTTCAAAGCTGCGGTGGAACACAAAGGTTCGCCTACCGTCATTCTCGCAAAAACAGTCAAAGGCTACGGTCTAGGAGAAGCGGGCGAAGGTCGGAACATTTCGCATCAGCAGAAAAAGATGAACGAAAAGGAACTGCGCGATTTCCGCACTCGTTTCGACATTCCGATCAGCGACGAGGAGATTGCCGATTATCCGTTTTACCGTCCATCGCCGGATTCTCACGTCATCAAATATTTACAGGAACGTCGCAAAAAACTCGGCGGCTCCATTCCGAGGCGCGCCGTCAAAACGGCTCCGCTGACCATACCGCCTCTGAGCAGTTTTTCCTATGCGCTAAAAGGGACAGGCCCAACTCGCGCTGGTTCCACGACAAAAGGTTTCACCCAAACTTTGGTTTCTTTGCTGCGCGATAAAAATATCGGGCGCAACATCGTCCCGATTATTCCTGACGAAGCGCGCACCTTCGGCATGGATACCATGTTCGCCGAATTTGGAATTTATTCGTCCAAAGGTCAACTCTACGAACCGGTGGATGCTGGCACCGCTGCCTTTTTCAAAGAAGCGAAGGACGGACAAATTCTCAACGAAGGAATTAACGAAGCGGGTTCCATTTCCTCGTTTGTCGCAGCGGGAACTTCTTACGCCAACCACGGCGTGAACATGATTCCGTTTTACATTTTCTATTCGATGTTCGGGTTTCAACGCATCGGCGACCAGATCTGGCTCGCGGCGGACAGTCGCACGAAAGGATTTTTGCTCGGCGCAACCTACGGACGCACGACGTTGAACGGCGAAGGGCTACAACATCAGGACGGCCACAGTTTGCTGTTCGCTTCCTCCGTTCCAAACCTGCTCGCCTACGATCCAGCATTTGATTTCGAAACTGCGGTCATCGTCCACGACGGATTGAAGCGCATGTATGAAAAGGGCGAAGAAATCTTCTACTACATCACGCTCTACAACGAAGATTATCAAATGCCCGCGATGCCGGCAGGCGTTGAGGAAGGAATTCTAAAAGGTCTCTACAAATTTAAAGCGGGCGCGGAAGGAAAAAAACATAAAGCGCAAATTTTTGGCAGCGGCGCAATTATTCGCTCTGCGTTAAAAGCACAGGAAATTCTGGCTGATCGCTACAATGTTTCTGCCGATGTCTGGAGCGCCACAAATTACAAATCACTTCGCAATGATGCGTTGAAAACCGAACGATGGAACATGCTCCATCCAACCGAAACGCCAAAAAAATCTTACGTCGAGACCTTGCTTGCGAATGAAAAAGGTTCTTTCGTCGCCGTTTCCGATTGTATGAAATTAGTTCCAGACCAAATCAGCCGCTGGATTCCCGGCGGGCTGACCACGCTGGGCACTGATGGATTTGGTCGTAGCGACACGCGTCCGTGCTTGCGACGATTTTTCGAAGTCGATGCAGAATCAACTGTCATTGCGACGCTGTGGGCTTTGGCGAATAAAGGGGTAATCGACAAGCAAATCGTCGCCAGCGCGATTAAAGATCTCGGTGTGAATCCGGAAAAAATGTTCCCAGAACTTTTGTCTGTGAGTTAAATAAACCACGGATAAACACAGATGAACACGGATACGAAAGTGGATTTGCTTCAAGGCCCCAGTTCCAAACTCTTGCTGAGAGAAGAGACTCATTGCATTCTGGGGTGTGCTTTTGAAATTCTAAATGAAATCGGCCACGGTCTTAATGAGAAATGCTATGAAAATTCGTTGGTAGTAGAATTCACGTTGAAAGGAATTCCTTACCATCAGCAACGCAATTTCAACGTTTCCTACAAAGGCCGAAACGTTGGGACATTCATTCCTGACCTTATCGCGTTTGAGACTGTTATTGTGGACACAAAAGTTATCGAGCGCATTGGTGAACACGAGCGCGGACAGATGATAAATTATTTACGGATTGCGAAAGCTCGTGTTGGCCTGATTCTAAATTTTAAACACGCGAAACTGGAATGGGAGCGAATCGTTTTATGATTTTCCTCATCCGTGTTTATCCGTGTTTATCCGTGGTTAAAAATTCTTAAAATATGGACGTCAAATTACCGCCTCTCGGCGAAAGCGCAGATTCAGGAACCGTGGTTAATATCCTCGTAAAAGAGGGTGATCAGATCACCAAAGGTCAAACCATCATTGAATTGGAAACCGGCAAAGCGGTGACACCGATTTCGTCCAGCGCCGCCGGGCAGGTGACCAAGATCATCGTTAAAGAGGGACAAAAAATCTCCGTCGGATCACCGATTCTCTCCTTGGCCGGAGGCGCAACTGAAGCAACGTCTCCCGCAGTGCCGAAGAAAGCCACTCCAGCAAAAGCTCCAGCCAAAAAAGCTGGCGCGATGGAAGAGGCTGAGACAGAAGAATCAACTGAAGAAGATTTTGAATACACCGGCGAAAATCCGCCGCCTGCATCCCCTTCCCTCCGCCGCCTGGCGCAAGATCTAGGAATTAATCTGCGCAAAGTTCGCGGCAGCGAAGAGGGTGGACGAATCGTTCTGACCGATCTTAAAACCTACATTCAAGGTTTGAGAAGTTCGACTCAGCAGCCCGTCGTCGCAGTGATCACAACCAGCGAAAAGACGGTCAGCAAGCCCGCCGAGCAAATCGATTTCTCCCGATTCGGTTCCGTTTACAAACGACCGATGACACCTCTCCGTAAAGTGATTGCGCAACGGATGTCGGAAAACTGGAACACCATTCCGCACGTCACGCAATTTGATGACATTGACCTGTCGAATATCATGGCGCTGCGGAAAAAATATGCCGAAGCCTACGAGAAAAAGGGTGCGAAGCTCACCGTCACATCTTTCGCGGTTAAAGCGCTCGTCAACGCGCTGAAGAAACATCCAATTTTCAACACGAGCCTCGACCAAGTTGCCCAGGAAATTGTTTTCAAAGAATATTTTCATATCGGCGTAGCCGTCGATACGGAACAAGGCTTGATGGTTCCGGTTATTCGCGACGCGGACAAAAAAGATCTGGTGCAAATCTCCAAGGAGCTGGTCGAACTCGCCGCCAAAGCTCGCGACCGAAAAATTTCTCTCGAAGAAATGCAAGGTGGGTCGCTGACAATCTCTAATCAAGGCGCATTCGGAGGCGCACATTTCACGCCGATTGTGAACAAACCCGAAGTCGCGATTCTCGGCATGGGCAAAGGCGCGATGAAGCCCACCGTGACCGAGGAAAATAAAATCGAAGCGCGTCTGATTTTGCCCGTGACACTTTCCTACGATCACCGCGTCATCGACGGCGGCAGCGCCGCACGTTTCATGGTAGATCTCGTTGACGCGTTTCAGAACTTCAACCCAGCCGATGCGGAACTAAAATCCTGATTCGATAGATTAAAGAGACCTCTGAAAAACGACTCACTGATCGTAGCGGCGTCTCGGCAGAGCGCCGATTTTCCTCGAAGAAATTAAGCGGCGGCGCTCTGCCGAGACGCTACGCCCATTTTTAATGGGTCTCGATCAGATAATTTGTTGGGAAGCCTTGATACCGGGAATGTATTGGAAATGTTCGTCGTGGGTGAGGACGATCGCTCCGATCCGCAGAGCGCAGCATGCAATCACCACATCTGTCAAAGGCAGGATTGTTCCCTGACGATCCAATCGCCAAAGCATTTTTCCCACGGCCTCCCAGATTCGGTTGTCCGTGGGAATATTCACCATGACATTCCAAAACGATTGATAGCGCTCCAATATTTTTGGATCTTTCACTCCACGCCCGACTTCGCAGCGAATGACGCCGCAGACCGCCACGTCGCGTGTAGCGGTCAGCGGTGCTAACAATTGGAGCGGATCTTTTCCCTGTCGTACCGCCCGGATGTAAAAACTGCTATCTACGAGAACGGGGCTTACGGCCATAAGTTACAGGTTTCTCCGCTAACGCAAACGGAGTTTCGGGATACGAAGCGGGATCAAATGATTCTTTCAATTCATCTGTGGTCAAACCGAGTCCTTTCGTGGCCAACTCGACCAATCTGGATCTCCTGTCAATTTCTCTCAGCGCCAAATCAATCGCCTTTGTTTTACTTTCAGCGCCAGTGGCCTTCATGACTCTGGCCAATAAGCCATTGTCAATATGCATCGTCATCTTCATGCCATACATCGTATGGTTCGAATGCCATACAGTCAAGAGCGCCGCGCGTTTAGATCGGTTTTTTTCTAGGTTTGATGTTCGGCGATTTGTCTGTGGGCTTAATTCCGTAAAAATCGAAGAACTCTCGATACATCGCTTTGATTGCAGGATCGTCGGGCGAAAGATAGCGGGCGCGGGATAGATCAAAACATTGCCGCGTCTTAGTTTGTATGTTTGTGGTTTTTCCAACCCAGTAAGCGGATCGCGCGAAGAAAAGATTACCCACAACTTCCCGGTTGCTTAGATTTCGCAAATCACTTCCTGTCACTTGCTCGCGCGTCATTCCTTCAACGTCGAGATATACGGAATCGTCTGGCGTCACCGAAACCTTTTCAACAATCGTCGTTTCAATATTCATGTGATAGCCCTTCTCTTCCCAACGGATAAAATAATGTCTGCCGAGGGCGACGAGGTGAACCGGCAATCCGAGCCGCTGGCCGATGACAAGGTAAATCAGCGGCATGGAAACGCATGACCCACGATGCGTGCTAATCAGTCCTGCGAACAAAACGTTGTTGGCGTCAGAATACATCGCTTTCAGCAAATCGGGCGTTTTATTTTCTTGGCGGAATTCCTCTGTATAAGCGAACCCCAGTTTGAGAATAGCGTTGCAAAAAATCGAGCAACGCACGTCGGGATCGCTCAAACTCTTGCCGCGTGATTCAGCGACTTTTTCCATTTCCCCCATTTCATGTCGCACTTGAGCAATCATCTGATCGATCTGCGCGAAATATGTCTCGCGCGGCATGTCGTTAAATTGCGGAACATCCGCTGCAATCAGCCAGTTCGCCAACGCGAGATCAATCTCATCGTCTTTTCCGTGAAGCAATTTTTCCAGTTCGCGTTCGGCATCGGTGTTCGGCGGAAACTGGCCGAATTCGGTTCCCGAAAGTGACGGTTCCTTTGGAGTGGTTGTGTGCTTTGGCGCAAGATTGACAGATCCTAATTGTGGCGAAACGTATCTCGACTTAAACGCATAAATTGCTGCGATTCCCACGGTAAAAAGGAAAACTCCCAATATCAAAAAATATTTTGGTTTGCGGACTCCGTCTTTTGACAAATTGCTCTTACGCAGGTTCCGAATTCTGGAGGCTTTACTCATTCACAAACTGTGGTCCCAATAGTCTTTAGATAATCAATCTTATCAAGCAGTTCCTCGTATTGTCGAACGTGCCACATGGCAAATTCGGCTGCCCTAAGCAGTTTTTCTGGAAATTGATCGGCCGTTTCAATATCCCATTGCCCCATACCAAATCCCAAGACTCCTAAATAACTATCGTGAAAACGGAAACGCTCAGAGCTTGTTAGATTGGAAACACCTACGTGGTAACCCATTTCCATATAGCGAGCCAATTTCAATGAAACTGTGATCTTTAGCCAATCTTTCCGCAGTATTAAGCCCCATTCTCCACGAGCTGCGCCGACAGCATCAGCTTCCCATTGAGAAGCGATTTCCTTAATCATCGCATTACCTTTCCGGCTTGCGATATTGAATTGTTCTTTGATCAATTTGTCATGTCGCCGTGCAAAACGTGCCGTATGCTCATAGAAATGAACACGGTATTCATGATCGAAATCCGCCCTTAGTTTTTCAACGGCCTGCCTCTCCTCTGATGGTAGCCGGTTGCGATTATTAATATCATCAGGGCTTTCTCGAAAAACCCCCAATGGGAGAACCTTTGCCAAAAACCCCAGATCTTCAGCGGACTGTCTTCGCAGAACTGATAGCATTTCACGGTTTCGAACATTATCAAACTGCTCGGCTCTTTCGAAGTTCGTGCGCAATTCTTCTGCAAATCCAAGCCGCGCCCACTCCAAAACCGCAGCGTTAAATTTGCCCGAAAACTCATCAACATTCATGTTTCCGTGCGCTTCTTTAGTTTGTGTAGCGCGCGGTTACAGGAGCTAACGAAATTTGAACCGCAATCCCGGTACCCACTGCGAGTAGCGCTCCTGTTACTGCTGCCCGTCCAATTGTGGTTGCATAATATTGCGCATGAAATGCGTTGCCCAAAGGAGCTGATTGATAGGAATACTGGTAGCTCGGTCTGCGAACTCGATCGGCGACAAACACGGGAACTGGAATCCGTTTTCTATCTTCATTATTATCTGCCTCATAAAGCTTGTAGGGAATTACACCCGCTTCCGTCGGAAAATAGACCGCATAGACTTGTTTTCCGTTTGATGTTCCAGGTAATAAATGAGGGTTCATCCCTCCGTATTCATAAGTGAGACCAGCATGCCATTTTTGTGTCCCTTTTGCGTTCGGATCGATTTCGTTGAAGGCGTAGGCATACCCTTGCACTTTAGCCATCCCCTCACCTGTTTGACTCCACGATTTTACGTCGTAAATTTCGTGCAATCTGACATCCACTAAATCTGGAATCAACCGCCCCAACCCTCTGTATCCAGTCTTACTTGCGTAATCGAGAACGCCATGAATGCTGGTAAGTGCCGCGGTATCGAGAGATCCCCGTTTGGAAATAAAATCAGCCACGACTGGAGCTTCCGCGTCCTTGCCGCCGGGCCAGTTGGAAGGAATTTCACGAAATAGGCCGGTCGGATCAGTTCCGTTTACAGGATCGGAACTGCAATAAACATATTTATGAAAGGTTTCCGGCGCGTTCGGATTTCCCTCATAAGAATCCATCGTTTGAAAGCGACCATTGTTGGGATTCATCCAGCGCGCGTACGATGTTTCTCGCGAGAGAAAAAGGGCCACCGCGATTAATATCAAAAACGCTATTCGCTTCTTCATATCCATTCCTTTGCTTTTCGATTTGGTTCAGCCGGGCTTCTGTTGCCGGAACCGTATTGTGTTGCCGAATTGCGTCAAGCCCCAAATCCACGACCCGGTTATTTTAATTATTTAATCACTGCCAATTCTGCCAGAAACAGCTCGTTGGTTTTCCCTTGGAAATCACCAAGTGAAATTTCTCCGGCATCCAGTTTTTTCAGAAGCGATTTCTGCGCGAGATAATCTTTGTTCACGATTCCGGCGCGGCTTTGCAACATGCGCCACGCTTTGCGACGTTCCACCGCGAACAAAACCATCTGGCGAGTCACGGCATAAAATTTCATTTTGCCATCGTGCGTTTCTGTTTTGATGTAGCAACCGAAGTTCGGAACAAAGCTGCGATGATTTTTGTCGAACACACGACGATAAATCACATCGTCTTGCGTGATGAACAGCAGCATGTCGTCGAGTTGAATCATTTCCTTCGCGTCTTCCTCCTTGATCGCTTTGACGTGTTTGCGGAAACGACCTTCGGTCAACGCCCAATGCGCCACGCCAAAATTATATTCTTCGCCGGTGGATTTAAATTTCGTGCGCCACCAATCGCGGTCGGGCGTCGGGTTGCCCTTGAGATCGAACGCTTCCTGCATCGTTTCGCCCTTGCGCGGATTGAAAACAAATTCCGGCATGCCGCGGGAGTCGCGAACCATCTTCGCCTGATCGGCGCTCATGTTGTCGCCGACGCCGTGTTCCGGCTGGCAAGTCGTGTAGCTCTGGAAAAATGCCGTGCCGCGATATTCGAGTCCGTCGAGCAATGCTTTGTAAAGTTTCGCCGCGTTCGCCATCGAAACTTGCGCGACGAACGGCGAGCCGTGCCCGCTCGTGAACGCTTCGGAGACGCTTTTCTTTTCGATCAACTTGCCCTGCGACGCGACACCGAACTGGTTCATGTCATAACCGCCGAGCATCGTTGACGAATCGGAATTTTGCCCACCAGTGTTGGAATAAACCTGCGTGTCGAGCATGAGCAGTTTTACGTTCGGACGATTTTGCAAAATGACTTTGGAAACATTTTGAAAACCGATGTCGCCAAAAGCGCCGTCGCCGCCGATGGCCCACACTTTTGGCAGTTCGCGAATTTCCTGATCGGTCATCTGCGTGTCATCGAGATGCGTCCAGGCAAAGTAGTCAGCTTCGGAAACAACATTGTCTGTGCGGTCAAGGAGAGCATCGCAGATGCGTTCTGGCACGACCGAGCGGCGCGCGTGATTCAGGACGGCGGATTCGCTGAACAACCAACTGATCGTCGCGCCGTCCTGGAAAAGCGAATTCATCCATGGATACGGATGCGGATTCGACGGCGGCGTCGAACCGTAAACCGTATTGCAACCCGTGCTCGCACCCATGAACATCACGGACATTCCGTTGGCGCGCTGGCCATCGGTCGCTTGCCAATCGCGATGATTAAAAGCGTCCTGCCGCATCACCGAGCCAATCGCGTTGATGATTTGTTCATCGGTGATTACGCCGTGCTTCGCTTCGTAAGCGGCGATGCGTTTCGCAGTGTCTTTGTCATCCTCGCCGCCAAGTCCCATGAGCGCGTGCATGACTGTCTTGCGGAAAAGTTGATATTCTTCTTCGCCGCGTTGCTTCAACGATTGCAATTTTGACAAACCTTCGTTCTCCAATTTCGTTGCTTTGCCACGCAGACGATCCGCCTTCTTGTGATAGAGCGGACGCATGTAGGCTTCAGTGACAGACGCCGCCGCGCGCAAAATACTTTTCTCGCCGCAACCCGCGCACGCGCCGTCGCCGGAAACGAGTGCTTCGTAATTCCGGCGCACCATCAAATGATTTCGCAAGGCCGCTTCGCGAGAACTGGCCGCGTCGCCGTCGTTGTAAAGACCGAGAAACTTTTGTGGCGTGTCCGGTAACAGGCGCGAAAAAATTTGCGCCGTCGTTAGCTCGGCATTGAGTTCTTCCGTTTCGCGCGTCATGCGCAACGCATCGTGGTCGCCACAAACCTGCACACATTCGCCGCAGCCTTTGCAAAGATCAGAAACGAAGATTGAAAATAATCCGCCGCTGCCGGGAGTCTTCTGTTCGAGCGAACGGAAAATCGCGGGGACATTGTTGTAAGCAAGAGGAAGTTTGCCGATGATGTTGACGAATTGTTCGCGCGATTTTTCCGCAATCTGCGTCAGCTTGCCGACCTCGTCGCCGATGATGTCTTTGAACGGCAGCTTTTGCTTCGTCTTGACCGCTTCATTCATGCGCACGCGGGCGCGTTCCTCGACACCCTTTATTTCGTCAATCAGCTTTTTGCGCTCGGCTGTGTCGGAAACGTAATTGACCGCAGCCGTTTTCAAAACTGTGCTGACGTCTTGCGAGGTATTGGGCAACGCTGTGTCAGGACAAGCGGTGATGCACTCCATGCATTGCGTGCAATTTTCCGCGATATAAACCGGCGTCTCGCGCCGCGCGACATACTTGGATTGCGTCGCTCCGGTGCCAGCGCCCATGATGCCCACAGAAGCAAGCGCGCCTGCGGGTTGGTGATAGCCTAAGCCGCAGCGAAATTCGCTGTCGAATTTGGCGAGCGTTTGAAAGGGCGCACGTGTCTGGCCAGCCGGCGGACGATTTGAAATCAAACCAGCGCCGAGATTTACGCCGGCGGTAGGAAGAATTTCGTGATCACCAAACGGTTTCAACGGCGGGTTGCGCATGGACGAACGATCTACGTCCGCGATCTCGCCATATTTAATTTCCTGCACGCGGGAGAAACCGTCGTTCATGACTTTCATGTTCGACTCGACAACCGCGTCGCCAAAACGAGCAAATTTCTTCACATACTGTTTATGAATGACATCGTTGAATTGCTCTTCCGTGATTCCATAAATTTTGAGAAACGGACTGACGCGAAAAAATGCGCCGAGAAACGAATTCCCCTGCATGCGAAGCTGCAATTCAGGTTGGGTCGTCGCGTTGCGCGCGATTTCAAATCCGGGCAAAATGAAAATGCGAATGTTGTTGTCGCGGATAAACTGCCGGTATTGCGAAGGCACGCGTTGCCACGCGGTCTCCGGAGTGTCGCTCGATTCCCAAACCAAAGAACCGCCCTTGTTCAAACCTTCGAGCGGATTCGTGTGCGTAAAAGCTTTCGGATCGCAGCAAAGCACGACATCGACGTGGTTCAATTCGCAATTCACCTTGATGCGTTCCGGCGCGACGGTCAGATAATAATTCGTCGGCGCCCCTTTTTTCTCCGAGCCATATTTTGGATTGGCCATGACGAAAAGTTTTTCCTGCAAAACACCGTCGTCATCGTAAGTCGGCTTTTGATTGGAAATGAGGTCGCCGAATTCGCCAATGATTGAACCAAGATTTTTTCCAGTCGTGATCATTCCCCAGCCGCCGATGGAGTGAAAACGAACCGCAATCGCATTTTGCGGAAGAAGCGAGGGCGTATCTTTGGAGATGACGGCGTAGGGATGATTTACCCCGAGCACAAAATAAGTTTCACCGTCGGCTGCGCCTTTGCCGTCTTTGCGGCGGGATTGACCGGTGGCGAATTCGTAGGCACCGAGCGTGTGTTCGGGACGAAAATCACGTGAGCCAATTCCATACGCGCCACGGAAAATTCGCGGAGTTTCTTCCAGCGTCAACACCGGCAGCGTGCCGCCAAATTTTACAACTTCATGCGCCTTGCCGAAGGCAACGCGGATGTCGCGTGCGAGCGGATTGTCTCCCGCCAAAGCTTCATCAGTGCGCTCGATAATGATGACATTTTTCTTTCCGCGAAGCGCGTTGATGACGGCCGCTTCCGGAAACGGTCGGATGACATTGATATGAATTGAGCCGACCTTTGCATTCCGTTGCTCGCGCAAATAATCGCAAGCCTGCTCGACATTCTCCGCCGCACAACCGAGCGACACAAAAACGGTATCGGCATCAGCAGTTTTGTATTCACTGACCAAACCATAGTGACGCCCAGTGAGTTGACCAAATTCCTCACAAGCTTTTTCAATGAAACCAAGAATCGGCTCGCTGAAATTATTGCGGCGAGCAACGACACCGTTCATGTGGTGTTCCTGATTTTGCACGGGGCCGAGCAGAATCGGATTCTTCAAATCCATCATTTCGGGAACACGGCGGCGTTTTGGACCAAACAATTCACGTTGCGCAGGAGTTGGGCACTCGATCATTTCGTCGGGTGCTCCGAGAAATTCGCGGAGCAATTCTGCTTCGGGCGAAAAATACATGCGCTCGGAATGGGTCGTGAGCATGCCGTCCTGAATATTCATCCCGGGGTTGAGCGACAATTCATTGACCTTGCGTAAAATGATCGCTTGATCGGCGGCTTGTTGTGCGTCCTTCGCCATCAACATGGTCCAACCCGTGTCGAGAGCCGCGTAAAAATCGTCGTGACCGCAATGAACATTGAGCGCGTGTTTGGTCAGCGCGCGCGCGCCGACTTCGACCACCATCGTCGAAAGTTTTCCTGGCGCATGATAATACTGCTCCATCGCATAAACGATCCCCTGCCCTGACGTAAAATTGACCGCCCGTCTTCCAGAAACTGAAAAGGCCGTGGCACCACCCTGCGCCGCGTGTTCGCCTTCGCACTCGACCGCAATTTTTTGGACACCAAACACGTTCAACTCACCCTGCACAAAGCTTTGCTGGTAAATTTCGCCGCCTTCCGTCGATGGCGTGATGGGATAAAAAATTCCGCCTTCGGTGATGCGCGTTTCCACGTATTGCGCGACGAGCTGGTTGCCATTGCACGTCACGCGCACGCCGGGATACTTTGGACTTGCGGTGACGGATTTTGCGTTGATGCCTGATTGCGAAGATACAGATGGGTTCGCCATAGATTTAAAGGGATTAGATTTCGTGCGTAGCGTAGCACCAGAGATTTTGGATTGAAAAGGTTTTCCTGAAAAATTGTCTGCGCAAAAATCCAACACCTCCGTTTCAAAGAAAACCCCGTCGCTCCTTCAAGCGGCGGGGTTATTGTTTCAAATTTGTTTTACGGAGTTGGCGCTGGCGGCGGTGGCGTCGGTCTTTGTGCGCCGCCGCGATCCACAATCACGCGTGGGCTGCGATAACCTGCGTAAAATTCTGGCTTCAACTTTTTATATTTCGTCATCTGCTTGTCGAGACGGTTGCGCAAGAGACTCGTGTTGTCCGTGATCATCTGTGGCAGCGTCGCCGTTTCGCCAGCACGACCGGCAATCGCCGCACGCCCGTCTCTTCCAATTCGTCATCCGCCAATTTATCGAGGCCGGAAAGCGTCAAGTCCACTTGCGCCGCAAGATTCGGATTATTATTTTTCTCAGCCAACGCGGAAAGTTGATCCGCAATTTCCAGAATCTTTTCTTCAAAATCCAGACGCACCGATTCCTTTTCATCCGCCGCGCCGCTGATGGGCGTTTGTTGTTTGCCCGACTTCGCGGCGATGGCGGTATTGCCCGTTTTGAAGTCGGTCAGGGTAACTCCCATCGCGACGTTTGCCGTCCAGATGGAATTGTTGGTGTCCATGTAAGCAGACACGGTGTTGAACATTTCGGTGCGATTGAATTGATCTCTATTCAGAATGAATCCCGTTGGTTGAATTGGTGACGCAGATTTGTCGCAATTGGTTCGCGAACTGTCAACGCTTCATTTCGCAACGCCGAGAAAGGGTTTCGCCAAGTCGAACATCCAGTTCCCGACGCCGAGCATCATCCGCGACACCCTGAGCGTCGTTCTCGCGATGCTGAGACGGGAGTTCGCGACCCTGAGCATAGTCCGCACGAAGCCGAGACTCCATTTTTCGACTCTGAGCATCGTCTTCGTGATCTTGAGTGGTCAGTTCTCGATACCGAGACGCCATTTCGCTAATTCTAGTATTCTTTGCTCGCCGATTAGAGGCTGAATATCAGCTATTTACGTAAGAAATTGTGCAATGGAAATCATCAGAGACTTTTTCTCTCATTTCGCAAGCTCACCGAGAATTGGGCATTCAAGTTTAGCAGTAATGTTAGTGATGCCATTGTCCACGGATGCGGTAAGTTCAACGTACGGTTCCACAAATTTCTGTTCCTGATCGTCCCCAGAAACGCCGCGATAGCGTGGCATCGCTTCGGTGATCGTGATTTTTTTTATTTCACTCCAAGCAGGCACCCGCGTTCCCCACTTCGCCTTTCTGTTTCGCAGTGCTTCGATTATCTGGTCAGGAGTAAAGGTTTTGTGAAGTTGGAAGGCTTCAAGTCCCTTCCAATTAATTTCCAGTCGAGCCAGCTTACCTTCGTTGCCAAAACTGAAATAAATGCCGCCTTGACTGCCAATTCCATCGAAGTCGATGCCATCGACTCGACGTATGAAAAACACACCGCGATTAATAACGATTTTGACATCCTCGCCTTTTTCTTTGTCGAAATAGCCCCGATGCCCCACCTCACCCATCGTTCTCAGTTTCAAGCCATCTTCTTTGGTGGCAAGTTGTGAGCAGTCAATCCCAAATCGGCGAAGATAATTGATCGCCAATTGATAAGCTTCCTCGTCATTTGGAACCATAGATTTTTCGCCCTTCTTTGGTTCGGCATCATAATGATGATAGTAAATCCATCCAAATGGCGGGAAAATTCCCAGTTCTTTCTTTCGAGATGTGTCGGTGAAATACCTCAATCGTTTGTCTTTAAAGGGACGCTGTCCTTCCACATTTGTCTGGTTCGCCATCGTGAACGGGCCTAAAGCCATCAGATTAGAAATCACCATCGGCGAAAAGTTTTGTGGGACGATTTTGTAAACCCATATTGTCGAAGGCCAGTTATTCGAGGAAACTTTCCAGATCAGTTCAATCCCGTTTGTGGCCGCCGGTGCTTCTTTCGGCTTCGGATTATCAGCGAAACAAAAAAAACAACTTAATAGAATTGAAAAAAGAATTAGAACGGGTTTCATAGCAGTCAGATCAGGGAGCGTAAACTTTCCGATCCTCGGAAGTGAGGTCTTGACTCGGACTTGCTTCATAATTTTTCAACTTATCTGTGAAGCAATTATCCCAACCTGCCACGCGAAAATAGATGTTGTTGGTTATGCCCGTGTACCATTTATACGCATCATGACCAGCAATAAACCAAGACTCTTTAACCGTATTCGGTGCCGTGAGAAACGTGCCAATCATCTTTTTTGCCCAGAGTTCCCCTAATTTCTCAGAAGAATATGTTTCGGTGGTTGAGCCGCAAAGAAGATGGTTTGAACTTCCAAGAGGCAGAACCCCTTTGTTCTTCATGCTTTGATATTGATCGTCGTGAAGACTGTTACAGGCGTCAATTGCCATCCAGAGCAAGTTAGTTCCACCAAAACCAAATTCCGATAAAGCAATCCATGGATTCGATGAATCAGCCGGATTGTCGCTCGGAAAATAGGTTTGCTGAGATTGGCTGGCATAATTATGCCAATCAAGTGATGTTCCGAAACTGCCATGATCGGAAAAATAACCGATGTTGACTCCTGCAAAAAGATTGCTTCCACCAAGCGAGGACTTTTTAAGTTCGCGGGCAAGCAGGTTTGTTCCCGATTTATTAAAACTTAACTTGTAACCACCCTTCGCCATTTTATTGGCAAATTTCGTGGCGAGAGCACGTGATTCTGGAAGCGCATCGAAATGCACAGCGTTGTAGGAACCTTGTATTTGCACTTTTCCGCTGTTTCCAAGAAGCCCTAATCCATTGGCTGGAACATTTTTATTTGCACCACCAACCCATTCGTAATACGCAATGCCAACCGTCCCAATAGCATTCTTAATCGGTTTTGTCGGCGGTCTGGTCGGAGCAAGCGCGCTTTGAGAACGGGAAGAAAACGAGGAAGTAAAAGCATTTCCGCTCTCAAGGCTCTCCAAAAATGTAGAGGACTGAGTGGTTAAATTGCGACTCGAACGCTCAACCATCATGCTGGTAATTTCATTCCCTTTTTCATCCAAACCATAGGACAACCCTTCCGGCAAAGGCGGGAGTAGAATTTCTAAAAAATCTGAATTGAATTCCGAATTGATAGAAGAATTAGAGCCGGGAGATGGAGGATCTCCACCGCCACCGCCAAACTCCTCCCCAGACTCTGCGGGAAGGCCGTTGGTTTCAGCAGTAATCAAATACATGTAAACTCCATCCGGGATGTTCGTCCCGCCATCACCCGTGCCATTCCAATTGAACGCCAATTTTGAACCGCTTCCAGTTACGGTTCGAACCGCATTGCTGGATTCATCAAGAATTTGAAGAGTCCAATCTACATTGGCAGCGAAAGCGGCTGTTACTTTTTGCGTTTGTCCCAACGATGGCTCAAAGAATGGCTCACTAAACGCAATCTGGTGAATCAAATTATCAAATGTAACAGAACGATACGCCGTGACCGCCCGACCAATATCAGTGGAAAAAGAGCCGCTTGGTCCCGAGAGCGTTGATTGTGCTCTGGCTGTGGCAAAAAGCACATGGTCACCATTTTCCCATTCACAAGTATTGATGACGTAATTCGTTCCATCGTCGCTACTATCCATTTCCTCACCATCAACAAATAACGACATGGTAACATTTGGATAGCTGCTCGTTGCGATCACGGAAACCGTGATTTGGCCGGACAAAACAGAACCGTTTGTCGGTGACGTAATCGAAACAAAAGGAATCAACCCCGAATTAGTTCCTTTATTCGCGATTCGGTAAAATCGCATTGGCTTATATCGTGGAGGGGGAATGGCGGGAGTTTGAGTGTAATCGCCATTATCCATCCAAAATGTGTTTGTACCGTGCGACGGATAATCATCGTAAAGGACATTCCAAGAAGTGCTGCTGTCGAGTAATTCGGTGGCGTATTCAATTCTATAAACGGCGTTCGATTCGCTTTGCCAATACAATTGAATCGCACCGTCCCATATCGTTTTTACGTTTTTGAGTAGTGGTGCCTCTTGTGCAGATGCGCTAGCAACGAGATAAAACACACAACTTAATACCGCTAGCAATTTTCTGAAAAATGGGACAGGGGTTGGGAAGTTCATGTTTTGAATTTTAAACTTCGTGTCAGACAACGCAAGCACGAAGGGAGATAATTTAAATTATCGTATATGGTTGCCACAGACGCTTCCTGTTTCTTTGCCGACTGTGCCAGCAGTTCCGCAATATCGTCGAGTTTTGGGTGAAGCAATTCGTGTTCGCCGCAAACAAGCTGGATTTAGCCAAGAAAAGCTTGCAGAAAAAGCCGATATTTCTCCCGTTTATGTCAGTATCGTAGAACGTGGCGAACAGGGAATTTCCATCGATGCTTTAATGAAAATCACCAAAGCATTGAAAGTTAAACTGCGCGACCTCGTGCATGATCTCTAAACGGATGGAATGCGGGCCAAGCGCAATCCCGTTGTAAAAAATTGCACACATACCTGACGACAAAATCATGGACGTGTGTTGCCAACTTCCCTATTCTCCGCCGACCTTTGTCGGGAAGAATTTACTATGGACGAAACTAAACCAGAAATCGTTGTTGTTGGTGGTGGACCGGGCGGATATGCGGCGGCGTTTTACGCGGCTGACCTCGGCAAAAAAGTGCTCCTCGTTGAACAGGAAAAACGTCTCGGCGGCGTCTGCCTGAATCGCGGCTGCATTCCTTCGAAGGCTTTGCTCAACGCCACCAAAATGATCGGCGAAGCCAGAGAATCGGCGCACCGCGGCATTTCGTTCGAACCCGCCAAGATCGAATTGGAGAAACTGCGCACCTGGAAAGATTCCATTATTCAAAAACTTTCCGGCGGCATCAGCCAGTTGGCGAAATCGCGTGGAGTTCAAGTCGTCACCGGCCGCGCCTATTTTGAAGGCTCGCAGAAATTGCGCATCGAAACCGATCAAGGTCAGCAGTTCGTCGAATACGACAAAGCAATCATCGCCGTGGGGTCAAAGCCGGCGATGCCAAAGGTTTTCGACCTCGGCAATCCGCGTATCATGACTTCGACGGAAGCGCTCCAGGTGGAAGATATTCCGGAGGATTTATTGATCATCGGCGGCGGCTACATCGGCATGGAATTGGGAACGGTTTACGCAAATCTCGGCAGCAAAGTGGTCGTGATCGAGGCACTGGAAACGATCCTGGCCGGCGCTGATCCTGACCTGATTCGGCCCGTCGTGAAATATGCCGAAAAGAATTTTAAAGAAATTCGTTACAAAACCAAAGTGACGAAATTGGCGACGAAGGGAAAAAAAATTCAGGTCATCAGCGAAAAAGACGGCCAAGCTGTCGAAGAACTTTTTGACCGTGTTTTAGTCTCAGTCGGTCGCGTGCCGAATGCGGAAGACATTGGTTTGGAAAACACGAAGGTGGAGAAAGATGAAAAAGGTTTCATCAAAGTCAACGATACTCAGCAAACGTCGGACCCGAACATTTACGCGATCGGTGACATTGCCGGCGGCGTGATGCTCGCGCACAAAGCGACGCGCGAAGGAAAAATTGCTGTCGAAAATATTGCGGGCGAAGGCGCCGTGAATCAGAACATCGTAATTCCCGCCGTGGTTTTCACCGAACCCGAAGTGGCCTGGTGCGGTTTGACGGAAACCGAAGCCAGAGCCAAAGGCATCGCCGTGAACGTAGCGAAATTCCCGTGGGCCGCTTCCGGTCGCGCGTTGACTTATGACCGCACCGATGGACTCACGAAATTAATTTTGGAACCGGACACCGACCGCATTCTCGGCGTAGGAATTGTCGGGCACGGCGCTGGCGAATTGATTGCCGAAGGCGTGATCGCCGTCGAAATGGGCGCGAACGCAAAAGATTTGGCGGCGTGCGTTCATCCGCATCCGACGCTTTCGGAAACGATGATGGAGGCCGCGGAAGCCTTTTACGGCCATGCGACGCATGTGTTCACGCGGAAGGCGGTTTCCGAAAAATAAATTCCAGTGAAATATCAATTGAGCCAACACGCCTTGATTCGATTGCAGGAACGAAAAATCGAAACGGCATGGCTGGAACAAGCGATCACCAAACCGGAACGAACGGAGCCGGACGAAGTTGATCCGGGCATGGAACATAGGTTGGCAAAAATTGCGGAGCGCAGCTATCGTGTCCTCCGGGTCGTTTGCGATCCACGAGAAAATCCGTTAAAAATCGTCACGGTGCATTTTGACCGCAGCATGAAAGGAAAATTATGAAACTGACTGTCGATCCCGAAGCCGATGCGCTCTATTTGCGTCTGAACGATGCTGAGATTGTCGATTCAGAACAAGTCAGTTCCGGCGTGGTCCTTGATTACGATGCGCAAGACAATGTCGTAGGCGTGGAAATGCTGCACCTTTCCAAGCGCGCAGCGAAGGCCGATCTACGACGTCTGCTGTTTGAAACTTTGGGAAGTGTTCCTGGTGATTTAGCATTGCGCGAAATCCCGCCTCAATATGGGAAACAATCTGGAGGCAAATGATCCTGTTGGAACAATGGGCGCGAACGCGAAAGATCTGGCGGCGTGCGTGCATCCGCATCCGACCCTTTCCGAAACAATGATGGAAGCCGCGGAAGCCTTTTACGGCCACGCGACGCATGTGTTCACGCGGAAGGCGGCAAAAGAATAATCGTTTGCATGAAGACAGCATTCATCTTCGTTGCCGTCGTTGCTGCTGGCGTTTTTCTCTGGATAATGCTACGTAAACAAGCACAGAGGCCAAAGGCCAATATACAAAGCATTCCTACAACAAACGTCCTTGCGGATCTCCGCGACAAATATTTCGTCCTAAAGCGAACAAATGTTTCTATGCCCGCTCCGACAAATCCAACCGAACCTTGGGGCGTCATCATGGAAATTGGTTATCCTCAAGCGACAGTTACTACCGTCGCATTTGCCGATGGCACGGCCAGCGTACTTCGAAGCTCGGGCGGGGGATTTTTTGGTGGTGGCAATGAGAATGTGCAAAGTGCAGCCAAAGCTTTCTTAAAACAGGCGCAACTGGTTCAACCAAAGATGACATTGACCACAAACTATCCTTCACCAGAGAGTGGGCATGTTATTTTTTATGTTCGCACCGATGGAGGCATCTATACCACTTCCGCAAACGAGAGTGACTTTGCCCAACAAGGTCATTTCCTATCGGAATTTCATGGCGCGGGGTTAAGAATTCTTCACGAATATCTCCAGCTTCAGAAGCAACAACAAAAATAAACGAAGATTCGGTAGAACCGTTGATTCGGTTCGGGTGTTTCGTTGAATGAAGCCGTTGCGCCAGCGGCAATCACATCCCTTAAATCAATCCAGTTCGCATTTCGAAAAAATATACGTCCGCAAGCTTGAAAAACATTCAGAACGCAAGCACTCTAATGCCACGAAAACAAGCCTTCGCCTCAAATTGACGGCTGTTTTTGAAGCGGCTCCCGAAGGCGGTTACACATGCTATTTTGAGGAATTTCCAGACGTGTTTTCCGAAGGTGAACCATCGAATCCGCCAAGGCAAATCTGCACGACGCGTTGCCACTCGTCCTCGAATATCATCGCGACGAGGCGCGCAAAAAGGAAAAACCTTCCGTCGTGCGTCAGGAAATGGAACTGACTGGCGCTTGAAACTTTTTTTAGCTCCGTACGGAGCGGAATATTTATAGAAACGTAATTCCAAAACCAAACAAGCTCCGTAGGCGCGACATCAAGGTTATGCCGCTCCTACGGAGCTTTTCTCTTTTGGAAACGTGTTTCTATAAATATTCCGCCCCTAACGGGGCTATGCTGCAAATCATCGGTCAGAAATAAATCACCCTTTTGACCGGAATTGATCCCCCTCGTTCTTGAAAAGAATATTAAAGGTCGTCATCGAGCCGTAGCACTTGGAAATGTATTGCTGCATCTCAACCTTCTCCGCGTCGCTGAGTTGCGCGTGGCTGTTGATCTTCTGTTCCAGCACACGAAAATTATTCCGCATCATCACGATCTTGTGAAAGAACGTTTCGAGCGGAACCTCCTTGGCTTGCAAGGACGGATCGGACGGACGCAACAGCATCGTTCCTTTCTGCCAGCGATGCGCAAGCTGTTCGACATGCGCATCGTCTTGTTTCAAGTCGAGCTTGTCCACCAGTGCGCCGACGGTTTCCGCAATCAGCGTGGTCAAAGGGATGTTCAATCTGCTGATTTCCGCTTGCGCCTCGGCGGCCTGCATATCGCACTGCTCGGGAGAAATCGTGCGCAGGCCGGAGTCGAATCGAATATCGGACATGTGTTCGGAAATACTTTTGACGGTGCCGAATCCGTACTCCGCATGTTTGACCTTCATCCCGACGTGCATGGTTTGAGTTCTCATGGCGAAAATATTTTCTCCGATGCGTCATCTGTCACGCAGTATTTTCGTAAATCGGTTCGCATGAATTTTGCAAAAAAAAGACGCCGAGGTTAATCGGCGTCTTGCGAGGAAGTAAAAGAACGAATCAGGTTTGAGGTTCAATCTCCGGTGTGGTCTCAGCTTCTTCTTTTTCCTCGCTGATCACCGGAGCAATCGCCTGCAATTTATCTTTATCATCGAGATTAATGAGCTTGACCCCTTGCGTGTTGCGGCCCGCCTCACGGATCGCCGCCACTGGAGTCCGCACCATCTGACCAGCGACAGTAATGAGCATGATTTCCTCATTGTCATGAACCGTGAGTGCGCCGACCAGAACGCCCGTTTTATCGTTGGTCTTCATCGTGATGATGCCTTTGCCACCGCGAGATTGAATGCGGTATTCGCCAAAGTCGGTGCGTTTGCCAATGCCGTTTTCTCCTGCAACCAGCAGCGTTGCGTCCGGCACAACCACGGCCGCCGCAACGACGGCATCAGTCGGTTCCAATCGAATTCCTCGAACACCTGCAGCGGAACGTCCCATCGAGCGAATCTCTGATTCCGAAAAACGGATACTCATCCCTTCACGTGTGATAAGCACGACGTCATCGCCTGCGATAACAACATTACCGCCTTCGTCGTGTTCAGTTCCACGAGTCAATTTGACATCAATGAGCGCGTCGCCTTCATCAATGCCGATGGCGATGATCCCGCCTTTTCGCATATTACTGAAATCGGAGAGCGCAGTTTTTTTAACGGTGCCTTGCTGCGTGACAAAAAAGAGTTCAGAGGATTGCGTCCAAGTTTGATCTTCCTTGTTCGGCCCCGTCTTTGAGATAACACGAATGAGCGCAGCAATTTTTTCCCCGGCTTTCAACTCGAGCAGATTCGCAATGCTGCGGCCTTTTGAGGCTCGGCCCATGTCGGGTATTTCATGCACGCGCTCCACATAAACACGACCGCTATTCGTAAAGAACATCAGGTAATCGTGCGTGCTCGCCGTGAAAAGGTGCTCGATAAAATCGTTCTCCTCTTCGGTCGAGCCTTCGCGCGTGGTCATTCCGATCACCCCTTTGCCGCCGCGCCGTTGGGCACGATACGAACTGACATTAGTCCGTTTGATCAACCCACTGTGCGTCAAAGTGATGATGACCCCTTCATTCGCAATCAAATCTTCAATGGCGATTTCGCCTTCGTCCGGCACGAGATCGGTCATTCGCGGAGTCGCGTATTTCTGCTGAATTTCACGCAACTCCGCTTTGATAATTTCCATCACGCGGGATTCTTTGGCCAAAATGTCCATCAGATCTTTGATGCGTTCGAGCAAGTCTTTGTATTCCGCTTTGACCTTGTCGATTTCCAAACCGGTCAATTGATAGAGACGCAGTTCAAGAATTGAATTCGTTTGCGTTTCACTAAATGAATAACGACCACTGGTCAAACGTGCTTCACTACGAATCAGGATTCCAAATTTTTCTACCTGGGCGCGGGTGAAATCAAAGGCGAGTAATTTGATCTTAGCCTCTTCGCGATTGGAAGAACTACGAATAATGCGGATAAACTCATCCATGTTCGACAGCGCGATCAAATAACCGTCGAGGATTTCCGCGCGTTCTTCGGCTTTGCGCAATTCAAAACGCGTCCGGCGAATCACCACTTCACGGCGATGCTCGATGTAACAACCGATCATCTCCTTGAGATTGAGAATTTTCGGCCGACCGTGATCAATCGCTAGGGAGTTCACGCTGAAACTGCTTTCGAGTTGCGTGAACTGATAAAGATTGTTGATAACGACTTTGGGAATGCCGTCGCGCTTGAGTTCAATCACCACACGAGTATTTTCATCAGACTCATCGCGAATCGCGGTGATGTCGCCAATGACTTTTTCGTTCACCAATTCGGCGATGCGCTCGACGAGCGTCGCACGATTCACGTTATAAGGAATTTCCGTGATGACGAGTTGTTCGCGTCCGCCTTTGAGTTGTTCCACACCAACTTTGCCGCGCACTTTCAAACTGCCGCGGCCGGTGGAGAAATACTGTTTGATCGGTTCAACGCCACAAACCATGCAGCCCGTTGGAAAATCCGGCCCTTTCACAAACTTCATCAATTCCGGAATCGTGATCGCGGAATTGTCGATTTGCGCGCAAATACCGTCTATGACTTCTCCAAGATTGTGTGGAGCCATGTTCGTCGCCATGCCGACGGCGATGCCAGTTCCGCCATTGACGAGAAGATTAGGAAACGCCGCTGGAAAAACTCGTGGCTCCGTGCGCGTCTCGTCGTAATTCGGAACGAAATCAACGGTGTCCTTTTCCATGTCGAACATGAGCGCGGCACCCAGATGCGTCATCTTTGCTTCGGTGTAACGCATCGCGGCTGGCGGATCGCCTTCGACGGAACCGAAATTTCCCTGGCCATCGATGAGGCGTTCGCGCATCGCCCACGGTTGCGCCATGTGAACAAGCGTCGGATAAATCACCGCTTCGCCGTGCGGATGATAATTGCCGCTCGTATCACCACAAATCTTGGCGCACTTACGATGCTGGCGGTTTGGAAACAGCGATAAGTCGTGCATCGCGAAGAGGATCCGGCGTTGCGACGGTTTCAATCCATCGCGCGCATCCGGCAGTGCGCGGGAAATAATCACCGACATCGAGTAATCGAGAAACGAGTTCTTAATTTCGTCGGCGACATTGATTTTTTCCACTTTCTCATTCGCCGCAAAAAGGGGCGTGTTGGAAATGGGTAAATCGTTTTTAGTCTTTTGCGGGTCTTGAGGTTCGTTTGTGTCAGGCATGGAATGTCAGGTTTAAACTAAAATATCTTCGATACGCGATGGCATCAGCGCGATGGCAAATTGTTCGCACGCCGCGCGCATCCGATTGTCCGTGGTTGAAAGGGAATCGCATTTGTGCAAGTCCGCCGTGGCAACGTGCAAGGCGTCCAAAGTTCGCAACGGAATTTTGGGATGACACGCAAATTGCATGGCGCTCGCTCTATCTAAAACTCGGCGATTCATGGGCCTTAACTGAATGAGATCATCTTCGATCATCGCTAAAAATTTTTCTCCGGCGGAAACTCGTTCCCTCGAAGAGATATGCCCTGCCCGCTCTTTGGCGAGCAGGGCTGAACGAACTTCCGCCAATGCCAGTTCCGAAGTTTCAAACGGATGTCCCGCCAAATGCTGGTTAAACCAAGCGCTGTCAGTTTCGCGCACAAGCAGTTTCACAATTATCGCCGAGTCTAAATACATGTTGCTACGGCCGCGAGTCACGATCCTCGCGAATCAATTCTTCGGCTGACGGTCCACCATGCACCCGTTGTTTCATGAGAAAATCTCCCATGCCGGCGAATAATTTCCGGCCATGCCTCGGCTTGACCGGCGATAAAACCGCTTTCGGCAAACCATCACTGGTAATGGTAACTTCCTGCCCTCCCGCAACCAACTCCAACAACGCCGAAAGCTTGGCTTTTGCGGCGCGCACTGGAATCGCCAAACCGATTTCTGGCATCGTCACGGCTTCTTTGAGCACAAGCGATTGAGGCTTGGAAGAAGGGTATTTCATTGTCGTTTTCGTTTTCACACGTTTAATGTAGTCACGCATGACTACATTGTCAAGTTCACACATCCAAATTGCGCACGTTCAGCGCGTTATCCTCGATAAACTGTCGCCGTGGTTCAACTTCATCGCCCATCAGTTTCGTAAACATTTCTTCAGCTTCAACTAGGTCAGTCATGTCAATGCGGAGCAGCTTTCGTTTCTCGGGATTCATTGTGGTCTCGAACAATTCCTTGGCGTTCATTTCGCCCAAGCCTTTGAAGCGCTTGATCTGAATTCCTTTTTTGCCAGCCTCTTTCACTCCAGACAAAATCTCGGCGATGGAAAAAAGCGGCTTGGCCGTCGCGCGCTCACCTTCGCCTTCGATCAACTCAAATAGCGGTTTGTCCTGCGCAGAATAGTGCTCAACGTTCAGCCCCTTCTTGTCGAGCTGCAACAGCAATTCCTTAATGGCTTTGCTCTCGTGCAATTCCACATGCCGTGCGCGACGCGTGTTGCCGTTTCTCTTTTCGATGGTCGTGGTATCGCCCGCTTCCGTTCCGAATAATTTCAAGTCAGGGTTGGCGACACCGAATTTTGCGAGGTCTTCTTCCGTATGAAAATAGTGAACCGATTCATCATTGCCGTCACGCACTTTGACTAAATGACGGGGCAATTCGTGCGTCCCCTTGTCGCGATGCTCAACGTAATCTCCGAATTCGCCGCCGTGTCTGCGAATCGACTGAACATATTTGTCCAAGGATTCAAGCAGTTCCAAAATTTCAGCGAGCTGTTTTTCGGAAAGCTCTTTATCCGTCGCGAGGTCACGCAAGCGCACATCTTCACTGCCGAGTTGCAGCAAAATTTTATTCATCTGCGCATCGTCATCGACGTATTCGACACGTTTTTTGCGCGTGAGTTGGTAGAGAGGCGGTTGGGCAATATAAACAAAACCTTGCTTCACGAGCTGCGTCATCTGCCGATAGAAAAACGTGAGCAACAGCGTGCGAATATGCGACCCGTCCACATCGGCGTCGGTCATGATGATAATTTTGTGGTAGCGAAGTTTTTCAATATTGAAGGTGCCTTCGCCTTCGCCGGTGCCAATGCCCGTTCCAATCGCCGTGATCATCGTGCGAATTTCCGTGTTCTGCAAAACTTTATCCAAACGCGCTTTCTCGACGTTGATCAGTTTTCCGCGAATCGGAAGAATCGCCTGAAATTTTCGATCACGCCCCTGCTTGGCTGAGCCACCGGCGGAATCACCCTCGACAATATACAGTTCCGTATTCGCCGGATCACGATCCGAGCAATCCGCCAATTTTCCCGGAAGCCCACCGCCGGTGAGTGCGCTTTTGCGAACTGTGTCGCGCGCTTTGCGAGCCGCCTCACGCGCGCGGGCCGCGTTCAAACCTTTTTCCACCACCTTCTTCGCAATGGGCGGGTTCTGGTCGAAATAGTGCATCAACCCTTCGTAGCAAATTGAACCGACAATGCTCTCCACTTCCGGCGAAATCAGTTTCACCTTCGTTTGGGATTCAAATTTCGGATCGCTGTGTTTGATTGAAACTACAGCCGTCAAACCTTCGCGCACGTCGTCGCCCGTGATTTGAGGATCTTTAGCTTCCAACAGTTCGTTTTGTTTTGAGTATTGGTTGATGGCGCGAGTGAGCGCGCTGCGAAAACCGGACAAATGCGCACCGCCATCGGGGTTGTGAATCGTGTTCGTGTAGCAAAGAACCTGTTCATTATAGGAGTCGTTGTATTGCAGCACGACTTCGACATGCACTTCAACTTCCTTATCCGACGTCTCTACTTTCCCTTGTTTGTAGAATGCGATCGGCTTCGGATGAATGAGCGTTTTCCCTTTGTTCAACTGCTTGACGAATTCCTCGACACCATCTTTGTAAAAATAAACTTCCGGATTGGTTTCCGGCTGGCGCTCGTCGAGGAAAGTGATTTCTAGGCCCGAATTCAAAAAAGCCAGTTCACGCAAACGTTGTGTGATGCGATCGTTCTTGAATTCAATCGTGTCGTGGAAAATCTCCGGGTCAGGTTTAAAAGTAATCAGCGTTCCGCTGCCCTTGGCGGTGCCGATAACCTCGAGTTTTTTAGTCGTTTTGCCGCGTTCAAACTGCATGTGATGCACCTGTCCATCGCGGATCACTTCCACTTCAAACCACTCGGAAACGGCGTTCACGCATTTCGCACCAACACCGTGAGTTCCTCCAGAAAACTTGTAACCCCCTTGTCCGTATTTTCCACCAGAATGCAAGGTGGTCAGGACCATTTCGACACCGGGAATTTTATATTGCGGATGAATATCCACAGGAATTCCACGACCATTATCGCGGATGGAAATCGAACCATCGACATGAATTGTCACTCCGATTTTTGTGCAGTGGCCCGCGAGAAATTCATCGACGGAATTATCCATCACTTCGGAAACGCAGTGATGGAGCGCGCGTTCGTCCGTGCCGCCGATATACATTCCCGGCTTCTTTCGAACCGCCTCCAAACCCTCGAGCTTTCCAAGTTGGGCCGAGCCGTAAGCCTGCCCGGCTTCGGGCGCGGTGGACATAATTTCTCGATCTAAAGTTTCGTTTTCGTTGGGCATAAAAAGCACTGCAGGAGTTCCGTTTTCCCGCTCAAATTGAACAAAAAAATATTAGGAAATTTCACGCTCAGACACAATGTTTATTTTAGGTCAAAAACACTATTAGTTGTGGCGCGAATCCAAGGGCAACCAGCCTAATTGCGTTCTGGGAAGTAAAACCAACCACCAGCAAAATTTCGCTTTACGATTTGATGTCGCGTACCTGGAAAACCGTGCAACCGATGATCAAAAAAGTCAGATTGAACCCGACCAATATGCTCATCGACTGGCCGACGCGCCACCACGGGATCGGTTGCGCAAACATGTTTTGCCAGAGGTTCAAATGATAGGTGAGAAACCAATGCTGAATTTCTTTAAAAAACGGAATCTGCATCAAAATAAAATTCACGAAAATGAAAGAGAGTGAGAGAATCGTGGCTGCCGCAGGTTTGACATTGAAACAGGAAAACATAAACGCGAGGCCCATGATCGTGATGGCCTTTGTGACCATCGCGATGTGTGCTAGGAGGTAATGATTCAACCCCGCCTTCCCATCGAAAATGCTGAACATCTCGCCGGGGATCATGACGAATAATCCTCCCCATTTGAAAAGAAGCGAAGCAGAGAGCAAACCGAATACTCCAAGCGCAAAAACCAGCAGAACTGAAAAAATACTCCCGGCGAGCCATTTAATTACGAGCAGGCGGAATCGTGAAATCGGTCTCGCCAGAATCATTCGCAACGTCCCGTCCTCCGCCTCTTTAGCCACGAGATCGCCACCAACGAGCGAAACGTAAAGTGGCAACAAAACGTAGGCGATCGGAAAAAGCATGATCGTCGCAATCGTGAGACCGGAAATAAATTGGTCCGCTGCATACCCGTTGTTTTCAAGCTGGCGAATCATCCCTCGCGACGCATTGGAAAATCGAAACACCAGCGTGATTATGTTTTGCGCAATAAGGAACATCGCAAACCCCATGTAAGTGCGTTTCTTGCCAAATAGTTTCCAGAGTTCACTGCGAAGTTGGAGGTAAAACATCAGCGCCCGCCTTTCATCAAAGATAAATAAAAATCTTCCAAAGTTTGTTCCACGTGTGCGATTTCAAAAAGTGGCATCCCCTGCCCGACTAGGCATTTTACGATCTGATCGGTCGTAATTCTTTCGGCAAGTGTGATAAATTTCCCGTCACGATCCTCATCAATCATCTTGGCACCACGCAACAGATTGACCGCCTCAATAAAATTTCCGACGTGCAAACGAACCCATTTCTTCGGCTGTTTGGCTTCAGCAATTTTGCCTTCGAAAACTTTCCTGCCCTGGTTCATCACGGCGATGCGCGTGCAAAGCTGTTCAACTTCGTTGAGCAAATGGGACGAGAGCAAAATCGTCAGCCCCAACTCACGGTGGAGCCGCAGAATGGTTTGTCGCATCTCGTGAATGCCCTCGGGATCGAGTCCATCACTCGGTTCGTCGAGTATCAAAAGTTCTGGCTTCGGCAAGAGCGCTTGAGCCAGAGCCAACCGCGCCCGCATTCCGTGCGAATACGTTTTCACCTTGGAATGTTCGCGCCCAGTCAAACCAACCCACTCGACCACCTCGCTAATTCTGCTTTTCGTCGTCCTGCCGGAGTAATGGGTTAAAATTTCCAAGTTTCTCCAGCCACTGAGAAAATCGTAAAAAACCGGCGACTCGAAAATAGCTCCTACCTTCTGCAACGCTTTTTGCCGAACTCGGGTGACGTCGTGACCGCAGATTTTTATTTCGCCGCGCGTCGGCCAAACCTGACCCAGCATCATGCCAATCGCCGTGCTTTTTCCCGCGCCGTTGTGCCCGAGCAATCCAAAGATATCACCGCGCGAAACTTCTAAATCCAAATCTTCGACGGCCATTCGTTTGGCAAAAATCTTTTGAACCTGGTGGAGTTGAATCATGCAAATTTATTTCGTCCCCTGAATTTCCAGCAGCTTCTTGATGTGGCCGTCGGCGTAAAGATAATTCACTTCTTTCCCGGCGCCGCGTCCGGCATGAAACCCTTCCTTGTCGTAGAAAACTGGAATCTGATGCGGATTAAAGTTGATGCCAAAAATATGCAGATGTTCCGCTTCCTGGCCGTTGAGCAAACTGTTCCAGGCGTAACTCGATCCGGTTTCCTGGAAGATTAATTTCTGATCCGCAGGACACCGCAGCACATTGGTGTTCGCCAGGTGATTGCCCATTACCGTTTCAACACTGGCCGGCGGCGGATTGGTGGCGGGCGAATTAGTCCCGCCCGCTTTGTCGTACATGACCGGCAAATGATTGTTGTTTTCGGAAACGTAGATCTGCAAAGCCAAACCGATTTGGTGCAGGTTGCTCAAACAGGCGGTGCCTCGGCTTGCCTCTTTTGCTTTGCTCAACACCGGAAGTAACAAGCCCGCGAGAATTCCAATGATTGCTATCACCACCAGCAATTCGATCAAAGTAAACGCTCGCAGGCCTTTCATCGCATCAGCGGAACATCCGCCCTGATTCCATACTCTTTTGCATTTCTTCCATGAGCGGAGCCAATTCCGCTTTCGATTTCGCCGAGCTTTGAGAGTAAAAACTTTTCAAGCCGATCGTCGCTACTTTCTTCTGCAACTCTTCACTCAATGGCTCAGGCTGGTTCGTGCTCGTCGAGGCTGTGCGTGGCTGATCCATTTCTCGCGCTTCCCGCATTCGCTTCATTGCGTCATCCACCGTTTTCTTGCGTTTATCTTCCGGCAATTGTTCGAACGCGTTGATCATCTGCTTGAAACCGCTGGGCAGGGTGGCTTCAATCAAATCGCCTTTTTCCGCGTCAGTCATCGACTCGAACCAACTGTTCATCGTGCGTCCGCCGCGAAATTTCCGCCGCTCTTCCGCCGATAACCCGTTGATTTTGGCAGCCAGATCGCGCAACGCCCTGGCTCGTTTCTCGCCAGATAATTTCCGCAAATCGGTTTCTTCGAGGTAAGCGCGAACTTTGTCCGCCGTCATTTTGGAATTGCGAGCGATGATGTAGCCGCCCCAAGCGATCAGCCAGACCGCCAAAAAGCTGATTGCGGCAATCAAAAGGGTTCTACTACGCGGATTCATATTCCCAATCCTAACATCGCGGCTTTGTTGTGCGATAAAAATCAGTCTTGGATATTTGAAGGGTGTTGAAGGGTGAATCGCATCGAAAGAGCAGGTCAACCGTTTAAATAAATTCTTCCTTGGAAATGACCACGGAGTGAGTTTGCTTATTTCTTCGCTTCAATTGAAACCAAAACAACTTTGTTGCGCAGAAGGATTGCGTCGCGCTGAAAAATGCTGCACAAGAACGCCTCCAATTTTTGGAAACTTTAAAAACTATGAAAAAAGATGCTAAAAAAGGCGCGGAAGCGCAGTTGCTCGATTTGTTGAAACGTGTTTTGCCCAAGGCAACACACGATGCGCAATTGGCCGGAAAAATTTATGAAGCGGTTGAGAACGAATTGAAGTCCAAGGCGCGCGTGATGGCCTTCGAAAAATTTTGCAGCAAAGTCGAAGTTCCTGATCTGGAACCCAAAAGCATCGTGGAATTGAAACGACAATTGTCTGCCTCGTTTGGCGCGGGGGACATCACGATCAAGCCGAACAAAAAAGAACAAACGCTCACGGTGGAAGTGGCTTTGACGGATGGCTCGCAATTCAGCAGCGAAATCAAGGTGAATGCTAACGCATCCGTCGAAACGAGTGACGAACAAGAGATCGTTTTCAAATTTATCCCATTCCCGGTTTGCCTGCCCGGCGACAAGGAATTGGTCTGGCTGCTCGCCAAACGCGAAAACATGACCCCTGAAGAAGCGGGCATCGCGCTGGCGAAAGTCGAAGAAGATTTCTGGGCGTCCAAGACCGGTCAAAAGATGATTCGCGATCGTGTTGAAAAAAACTTCCCGGAATTCATCGCGCGCGTCCCGAGAGGAATGCTGAGTGAACTCGGCTTGAAGCGACATTACAAAATGCCCGAAGCAATCAAACTGCTGCGCTCGTTAAAACGCTAATCTGTCTCGATAAAGCACCAAGCCCCAAAGCATCTGTCCTGAGGCGGAACAATCCGAAATACGGATTTGTTTATTGCTGCGAAGGTACTTTTCCGGCTCTTACATCCCGGCTGACTATGAGGAAAACGATACTTTTCTGGCACCGGCGCCGACCAACAATTATGCCGCCAACCTGCTCATCTATAACGGCATCAGCCCCAATGGCACCTGGTCCCTTTTCATCTCCGACGACCAGCTCGACGCCGGGGGCAGTATCGCCAACGGCTGGAGTCTCCAGTTCGAATATGCCCCAGCCACGCCTCCCTCCATCACCGATGTCCAAAACCTCGGCAATAACGGCTTCCAGTTCACCCTCAACGGCGAACCCTCCCTCATCTATTCCGACCCCTCATGTCTAACTTTAACTACAGATTCTTCAGAACCGTGAGAGATCAATAAAGGCTCGCTTAAATTGGCTTACATCGCGACGCTCGTCCAAATCGAAGCCTTACACTGGCTCAACTCGGGTTTTATCGAAATGCGTGTGTTTTGACTGACTACCATTGTCCCATTTTCTGCTTATTGAATCCTCGTTTTTGTCGCAAATCGGCAACGTTACAGGTGAATTTAACCAAAAAACAGATTATTGAGCTTAAAACATAAGAATAATCCTGAATTCTACCTTCATAATTTTCCATGTTTTTAATTGCTGCTACGGCACGATAGGTGCTAAAAACGGTGATTGATGCGAAGCACTATCCTTAAATGCTTGTTTATTTCTGTCAGGCTTTCTGCCTTTAAAGATCTGAACACGACTATTCCGAACATAATTAAGGATGAAAAACCTTCGCCTCTTGGGAACAACAGGCCGTTAAAATCTTTATGAAAAATAGGATCTTGAGAGGATATTTAGCAGTCACACTCCTTACTGGAATATGGCTGACCGATTCAAGTTCACTGTTTGCGGCTTGCTCCGTGAGCATCACCGGCGGACCAACCTCAACCAACGTCTGCCTCGGATCGTCTGCAGCGTTTTCAGTGTCGGTTACTTCCCAAGGGGGAACAGTCCTTTACCAATGGCAAAAGAACGGAACTAACATCGCGGGTGAAACATTGGCGACCTTAACTTTTTCTTCAGTGACGGCAAACGATGCCGCATTGTATTCGGTGACGCTCACAAATACTTGTGGGGGCGCTGCCGTTACGTCAACAAATGCAACCTTGACGGTGAACACAAATGATCCCACTGCGGTGGTTAGCGGGGGTGGAAGTGTTTGTCCTGGAGGCAGTGCAATTATCACTGCAACAATTACTGGAAATGGGCCATTCACTTTGAATTGGTCGGATGGCGTAAACCAGACCAATGTGACATCCAATACGGTGAATCGAGTCGTTGCACCTGCCACAACCACAACCTACACATTGACGACCGTGAGCGTTGGCAATTGTTCGAGTCCCGGCACTGGCTCCGCAATTGTCACGGTAAGTCCCTCTCCCACGGCGACGGTGAGCGGGAACTCGACAAACTGTCTGGGAGGTAGTTTTAATATTCAAGCGGCGCTCACTGGAGTGGGTTCGTGGACGGTGACGTGGTCGGATGGAGTGACGCAGAGTAACGTGGTGAGCAGTCCGGCGACACGAACAGTCAGCCCGACCAACACGACCGTTTACACCGTG
>JAYVSV010000202.1:0-7555 GCA_043775015.1 Verrucomicrobiota bacterium | reverse complement strand
GGCTTGGCTGGTAGGCATGGCTGAGAATAATCCACCGCCGTTTTCCCAGCTACAATTTCCTTTCAGATTTTTCATGTTTTAGTTTCCGGAGGTGCCCTTCATTCCTGAAGCCAGTCTCAAAACCCTTGGCAACGCGGCCAGCCGGATGCGGTGCGCCCTCGTCGCCGTAGGTATTTCGCTGGCCTTGCTCACGGTTATAGCCACGCCAGCGTGGGCCACAACCACTAACTATTCAAAAGGAAATCTTGATCCCGCACTCACGACCAGTTGGAACAGCAACCGGGACGGCATCTCTGGCTCAACTCCCGCCAACTTCACTGCGGGCGATGTCTTTGTCGTCCAGACCAACAACACCATGACCACGACGGTCGCGTGGACCGTCTCCGGCACCGGAAACACGATTCAGATCGAGAACGGGGGAACATTAATGGCCGCATTCCTCGTCACCACGACCACCTTTCTGGTCGATGACGGCGGAACATATATTCACAACAACACCTCTGGCTCTAATGGTTTAACAACCGATGTCCCCGGAACAACAACCAGATATTTTGCCCCAAGCAGCACTGTGGAATATCGAAAGTGGGGAACCAGTGGCGGCAGTTCCCCGGTCGTGATTCCAACCGGGCCGTACGGAAATTTGACTCTCAACATGACGAATGCCTGTGGCGGTTCCATGAACATGGTAGGCACCCTCACGACCATTATTGGCAATTTTACAGTTCAAAACACCTGGAGCGGGGGAACCATCAGAGAGTTCCGTCTAAGCACAAGCGCAAGCTACACACTCATAATTCTTGGCAACCTCAATATTTCAGGGGGTATCCTCAATCTTGCGTCAAGCACTGGCGCGCCGACGGTGAATATCGGCGGGCAACTCATCCAAAGCGGCGGCTGGTTTAGACAAACTGGATCTATCGCTCCAGTTATCAACATCACTGGCAACTCCGGCAAAATAACCATTACGACGGGTGGCACTAATTCGCTGGCGGGAGACTTCGCCAGTGGACCTGTCGCGACGAATGCGATAACACTGGACGGCGGCACTTATGGGGCTGATATCGATTTCACTTTAAATACGAATCGAGGCATTACTCTCACTGCCAACGGCGGCAAACTTTTTACCAGCAGTACTAGAACTCTGACCATTCCTGGCAACATCACCGGCCCGGGCGCCTTGACCAAGGTCTATACCACGAATGCCACCACCGTTAATGTTACATTGTCCGGGGTCAATGACTTTGCAGGCGATTTCACGATCACTGGAGGTGGCGTTCGTTTCAACAGCAGTACAGCCGCCGGGGCGGGCACCGTCAGGGTGTCCATGCCAGTTGGCGGAAGCGCAAGCACAACCCTGCGCAACACGGGTGTTGCAACCAGCACCCTGACCAACAACGTCGAGTTCAATGCCAATAACGGCCTGTTAATCTCACTGGACAGTGATGCAGCAAATACGTTCGTCATGAGCGGAAAATTCAGCGGTGTCGGTGCGGTAATACATGGTGTAAATTCGGGGGGAACCGTCGTCCTGTCAGGTGACAACAGCGCCTGGAGCGGCGGCCTTACTCAACGACGTGGCCTCACTGCATTGGGCCATAAGAATGCGTTGGGCACAGGCACGCTCATCGTGACACCCACATCTAGTGCGGCAGCCCAGGCTGTTACCCTGTATGCCACCAACAGCGCGTTGACCGGGGCCAACGCCGTGACCAACGCGATCACCATTGCGATTCCAGGTAGCGGCACCAACTGGACTATCGGCGGTTCTACCGACCTGGAGCTTTCCGGTTCGATCACTTTGAGTGGCTTCTCTCCCGCCATCACGAACAACAACACCGGCGCAACCATTCTCTCCGGCCCGATCAGCGGCGCGGGTTTTGGACTGACTTTCCAGGGCACCGGCAGACTCTCCTTGTCAGGTAACAGCACCTACAATGGCGGCACCACTGTCGGCAGCGGCACCGTCCTGGTAAATAATACGGCTGGCAGTGGCACGGGCAGCGGGGCAGTCACAGTTTTGTCTGGAGCGACCCTCGGCGGTACCGGAACCATCAGCGGCTTGCTGACCGTGAATTTGGGCGCCACACTCGCCCCGGGTGCGTCCATCGGCAGGCTGACACTGGGAGCTGCTCCTGTATTGGCAGGCACGACTTCGATGGAAATTAATCGCGGTGCATCGCCCAATGCCGACAAGTTGGTGCTCTCGAGCGGCACGTTGACCTATGGCGGCGCACTCACGGTGGTCAACATTGGTGCTGCTCTACAACTCAATGATACCTTCGATCTCTTCGATGCTTCAGCCTTCGCTGGCTCTTTCAGTCCGATCACCCTGCCAAGCCTGCCGACGGGTCTGGCTTGGGACACAACCCAGCTCACCGTGGATGGCACCATCAGAGTTGTTTGCAACGGAACGCTGGCAGCGGGTGCGGCCGCCAACACGGCAATCTGTCTTGGCGGCAACTATGCGCTAAACGGTTCCGGGACCGGCGGCAGCGGAGCGGTTTCTTCCTATGCCTGGACTTCAACGCCCGCAGGATTTACCGCCGGCTCTGCCAATCCGACCGTCAGTCCGACGGTCACCACGACCTATCACCTGACGGTGGCCGACACCGTCGGTTGCACCGCCACCGTGGACGTCACGGTGACAGTGAATTCCATACCCACCTCAACGATCACCGCCGCCCCAGATGCTTGCGCTAACTCGACAAACAATACCGCCTCGGTGCCCACGCAACCCGGCGTGAGTTATCTCTGGACGATCAGCAACGGGAGCATTACTGCCGGTGCAGGGACGGACTCGATCACCTACACCGCCGGCGGTTCGGGCTCGATGGGCTTGGATTGCGCTGTGACAAATACGACGACGCTATGCGGGAGTAGTTCCTCAGCGAGCGTGCCCACGGTGGTATGCTGCACCGCGCCAGCGATTGTCGGCGGCATTGACGCGTCTTCCACGAACGTGTGTGTGGGCAATCCGGTCATCCTGACCCTGACGAACGTCACTGGCACGGCGGCACTGTTCTATCAGTGGCAGACCAATAGTGTGGATATTCTCAATGCGACCAACTCCAGCTATACCAACCTTTTGGTGACGCTCGCGGACGCTGCCAGTTACAACTGTGTGGTAACCAATGCCTGCGGCTCGGTCACTTCCTCGGTGCCGGTAGTGCTGACCGTGAACCCGTTGCCGGTTATCACGACGACCTCGCTGCCGAACGGTACCTACAACTCGGCCTACAGCCAGACCGTGGTCATTACTGGAGCAACGGGTGTGACCGCAACGGGCTTGCCCGGGGGCTTGAGCATCGACAACAGCGGATTAATCTCCGGCTTGCCGACGGCCAGCGGCCCGTTCCTTGTGGCGGTAACGGCGACTAATGCGGCCGGTTGCTCGGCCAGCACCAACTTGAGCCTGACGGTGGACAAGGCAACGCCAACGGCGACGCTGGCAGTGAACAACTCGCCGGTGACGTATGACGCCAACCCGCACGCGGCGACGGTGACGGTCTCCTCCAGCTCGGTACCGGGCGGTGTGGCGAACATCCTCACGGGCGGCGCGGCCGACCAGACAGCGGCGGGCACCTACGCTGTGACGGCGGACTTTGTGCCGACCGACACAGCCAACTACAACACGCTCACGGCGCAGCCGGCGGGCAACTTTGTCATCGATAAGGCAACGCCGACGGCGACGCTGGCAGTGAACAACTCACCGGTGACGTATGACGCCAATCCGCACGCGGCGACGGTGACGATCTCATCCAGCTCGGTGCCGGGCAGTGTGGCGAACATCCTGACGGGTGGCGCAGCCGCCCAGACGTTGGCGGGTTCATACCCGGTGACGGCTAACTTCGTGCCGAACGACACGGCCAATTACAATACACTGACGGCACAGTCGGCGGGGAACTTTGTCATCGATAAGGCGACGGCGCTGGTTGCCCTTGGGAATCTGAGCCAGACTTATGACGGCAGCGCAAAGCCAGTGACGACGAACACCACGCCTGCGGGGTTGAATGTCCTGCTCACTTACAGCAACGCAACTTATAGCGCGAGTTCGGATGCTCCGACGAACGCTGCCACCTACACCGTGTATGCCGTGATCAGTGATGCCAATTATCAGGGTGGAACGAACGACACACTGGTGATCAACAAGGCGACGCCGACGGCGACGCTGGCAGTGAACAACTCACCGGTGACGTATGACGCCAATCCGCACGCGGCGACGGTGACGATTTCATCCAGCTCGGTGCCGGGCAGCGTGGCGAACATCCTGACGGGTGGCGCAGCCGACCAGACAGCGGCGGGCACCTATGGTGTGACGGCGGACTTCGTGCCGACCGACACGGCCAACTACAACACGCTGACGGCCCAATCGGCAGGCAACTTTGTCATCAACAAGGCAGCGCCGACGGCGGTGTTCGCGGTGAACAACTCGCCGGTGGCGTATGACGGCAACTCGCACGCGGCGACGGCGACGATCTCATCCAGCTCCGTGCCGGGCAGTGTGGCAAATATCCTCACGGGTGGTGCGGCCGACCAGACGGCGGCGGGCACCTACGGCGTGACGGCGGACTTCGTGCCGACCGACACGGCCAACTACAACACGCTCACGGCGCAGTCGGCTGGCAACTTCGTGATTGTGAGCCTACAGCCCGTGACCATCATCAGCATCGCCAACACTTCCGTCACTTATAGCGGTGGCTCCGGTTTACAGTTTGTCCTTCTGTCGTCTGGTATCTTGGACGTTCCGATGGGTAGTTGGACAAGGGTGCAGACCAACTCTGTCACTCCCGGGACGTTCACGATTCCGGTGGTGGGTTCGTCGTCACAACTATTCTATCGTATCCAGAGCGAATAGCCCGCTGTCTCACCAAGCCAGTTTGATTCATAAAGGCCGGGTCTTAACCCCGGCCTTTTTTCTGGTTTTGTGTGCGTCGTCATTCATTTGCAGAGCTGAAAAATAGGGCGCAATGAGATTGGGGTATTTCATCGTGTTAATATTTTCAACGATGGCAAAGGAATGTTTTCCACCTTGAACGGTTACGATTTCGCCGGTTCAGGCGTGGTGGGTTGGATAATGCATTGCGTGTCCGGCGGTTGGGGTGCATCGACAAACTTCAATCCGGCCACGCGTTTTTCCGGGTCGTTGATCTCCATTTGAACGGAGTTCATGGCTTCGGATGTCGTGCCACCCCCTTTCAGATTTCTTGACCGAAGTTCACTCGTTGACCATCCTCGCCTCTCGATTTTATGGCATTGCCTGAAAATATTATTTCCGAACTGCGCCGCATCGTTGGAACCGAAAACGTTCTTACCGCGAAGGAAGATTTAATTGCTTATTCGTTTGACGGCACGGCGGCATTGCAGCAAATGCCGGGGTGCGTTCTTTTTACCAAAACGCCCGCAGAAATTTCCACGATTCTTAAACTCGCCAACGAAAAACATTTTGCCGTCGTGACGCGCGGTTCGGGCACCGGCCTGAGCGGCGGAAGCATGCCGAGCAAAGATTGCGTCGTTCTTTGCACGGTAAAGATGGACAAAATCCTAGAAGTGGATCGCGCCAACCTGACGATGCTGGTCGAGCCGGGTGTGACGACTCTGACGATTGCCGATGCGGCCAATGCGGTTGGATTATTTTATCCGCCTGATCCCGGATCGATGAAAATTTCCACCATCGGTGGAAATGTCGCGGAGAATTCCGGCGGGTTGCGCGGGTTGAAATACGGCATCACCCGCAATTACGTGATGGGACTCGAAGTCGTTTTGCCCAACGGCGAACTCATGACGATGGGAAATAAATGCGTCAAAGATGTCGCCGGTTATTCGCTCAAAGATATTTTCATCGGCTCGGAAGGAACGCTTGGAGTCATCACCAAAGTTTTGCTGCGCTTGATTCCCAAACCCGCGGCGAAGAAGACGATGGTCGCCACCTTCTCGCAAATGGATCACGCGGCGGAAGCGGTTTCTGCGATCATTGCGGCGCAAATCATTCCCTGCACTTTGGAATTTCTCGATCGGATGACGATTCATTGCGTCGAAGATTACGCGAAGATCGGTTTGCCGCTTGATTGCGAGGCATTGTTGCTGATCGAAAGCGATGGTCATCCGGCGGCGGTCGCTGATGAAGCAGCGCAGATGGAAAAAATTTGTCGCGAACGCGGTTGCATGGAAGTGCGCGTGGCCAAGGACGATGTTGAAGCAACGAAACTCGCCAGCGCGCGGCGGTCTGCTTTTTCCGCGCTCGCCCGGGTTGCGCCAACGACGATTCTCGAGGACGCCACGGTTCCTCGCAGTGAACTTGGAAAAATGATCCGGTTCGTCGAAGCGATCGCAAAAAAATACAAGTTGAAAATCGGCACGTTTGGTCACATGGGCGACGGGAATTTGCATCCCACCTTTCTGACTGATGAACGGAATCACGAGGAGATGCATCGCATTGAGGAAGCGTTCAAAGAGATTTTCGGCGAAGCCATTCGCCTCGGCGGAACGATCACCGGCGAGCATGGTGTCGGTCTCGCGAAAAAATCTTTCCTGCCAAAATTTCTTGGCGACGCTCAAATGCGGGTTCATCGCGAACTACGAAAAGTGCTGGATCCGAAGGGTGTTTTGAATCCGGGAAAAATGTTCGATTAAGACCGATCTCCGAAATGCGATCGCGGGAATGGGAACGCCACTTCCAAATCGTACCCGTGCGAAGAAGTATTTCCACAAACCATTCGCCTTTTCAAAAATCCAAGCCAACCTGTTTGGCTATGCAAAATTCTATTGCAGCCCAACCAGCACCCGAGCAGCCCGCCGCTTTGGTGGAAACTACGCTCACTCCCGACTTTGATCGCCCGGCCAAAGACATCGCTGAGTTTGTGAATCTGCCGGAGTTTCCGCAATGCGCTCTGGGCGAGCATGTGGATATCGGCGGTTACGCAGGAGTTGTCGTCGAAATCGTCAAGCAGTCGCTCAAAGTCAAATCTTCCGAGGGAATCACCATGAGCTACAACATGCATGGTTTGAAAAAAATTTACGGACGTTCCGCTCCCGCACCAGAACCGCTGCCGCAAAGTGAAACAACCCCGACCGTCACGGCATCGACGCAAACCGCTTCGCCGTGGGCCTCGCCGCCGGAGGTCATTACTGAACCGAATTTTGATCAGCCCATCAAGGCGATACGGGTTTTTGCCGGACGCCGCGATTTTCCAGAATGTGCCCTGGGCGAGTATGTGGATATTCGCGGCTACGCGGGAGTCGTGGTGTCCGTTGTCGATCAAACGCTCGAAGTAAAAGCGCCGGATGGTAACACGCGCAGCTACGGTGCGGTGGGGTTGCGCAAACTTTTCAGTTAAGCCGGGCAAGGTAAAAATTTATGACGCAAAGGCGCGAGGAAGCGAAGGCGCAAGGGGCTGAAATGATTCTCCGAGAGTTTTAGCGCTCACGGTTTGGTGAGTGCGATCTGGCGCTCTTTAAGCCCGAATTCCGAAGTGGAGCGATGATTGGAGGGGGATCGCGGCCCGGAATTTCAGATCATGATGCCTCCGATGGCCAGCCGGTCTTCGGGCGGAACCAA
>JAYVSV010000201.1:0-17873 GCA_043775015.1 Verrucomicrobiota bacterium | reverse complement strand
GTTTGGTGCGAGACATCTTGAAACCGTTACGGCCTGCTGATCCGTGTTTATCCGTGTCCATCCGTGGTTAAAAGAAATCCCAACTGCATGGATTCGGCTTAGAGCTTGTTTGAAAACTCTCTCGAACCGCCGCGTGAGGGCACGTGGCCTACAAGTTTTGGCGGAAAACACGACCCCTTGTAGGCCCGGTGCCCTCACCGGGCGAGTTTTCAAACAGGCTTTAAGTCCATACGATTTGTTTTCACCAAATCAAATCTCGCATGATGCGCAGGTGACTGATCGCGCACAGTTGACCGAGAATTAGCCAGAGTCGTCGGCGCGTTCGTCACTCGACACCCGCATGGCTTATTGGCATTCTCGCTGCGAAAATGAATCGCATCACGGAACGCTTTGCCCAACTTAAGAAAAATTCCAAAAAAGGTTTCGTCGTTTACATCGGCGCCGGCGATCCGAATTTGCAAGCGACTCACGATCTCGCCCTGGCGTTTGATAAAGTGGGCGTGGACATTCTGGAACTCGGCGTTCCATTCAGCGATCCGCTCGCCGATGGATTGGTGAATCAACTCGCAGCGCAACGCGGACTCGCTTCCGGCACAACGCCCACCAAAGTTTTGGAAACGGTCGCAGCCATTCGCCAGCAATCGCAAATTCCCATCGTCTTTTACATCTACTTCAATCTGCTCCATCGCTACGGCGTGAAGAAATTTATTCAGGACTGCGCGAAAGCTGGCGTGGATGGACTACTCGTTCTCGATTTGCCGCCGGAAGAATCTGAAAATTACGAAGTAATGATGGCCGAGGCTGGACTCTGCAATATTTACCTCATTGCGCCGACCACGCCCGACGAACGCATCGAACTCATCGTCAAGCGTGGCACGGGATTTATTTATTACGTTTCGCGCATCGGCGTGACTGGAATGCAGGCGAAAATTTCCGACACCATTTCCGAAATGACCGCAAAAATCCGCGCGCATACCGATCTGCCTATTGCAGTTGGCTTTGGAATTTCAAATCCTGAACAGGCGAAAACCGTCGCGAGCTACGCCGAGGCCATCGTCATCGGCAGCGCGATTGTAAACCAAATTGCCGAGCACGGAAAAAGTCCTGATTTGGTTTCGCGCACCGCTGATTTTGTAAAGTCACTGGTTTCCTCAACTAAAGATCAATCATGAAAACCAAACCAAACATCAATGACCGTTTCGTCATCATCATGGCGGGCGGAAAAGGCGAACGTTTCTGGCCGGTCAGTCGCGAGAAAACGCCCAAGCAACTCATCACGCTTCTCGGCGGCAAATCGTTTTTGCAACAGGCGGTGGATCGCGTGCTGCCGCTCGTGCCGTTAAAAAATATTTTTATCATTACCAACGCGGTGCAGGCGGATGCGGTGCGCAAACAGCTTCCCAAGTTGCCGAAAGGAAACGTGATTGGTGAACCAGTGGGGCGCGACACGTGCGCGGCGGTCACGCTTGGCGCGGCAATGGTTGGACAGCGCTCAACGAATGCAGTCATGGCAGTGATGCCAGCGGATCACGTCATCCCTGAAGAAAAGAAATTTCAGCAGGTGCTCAATGATGCATTTGATCTCGCGGGTCGCGGACAAGTGATTGTTACGATTGGAATCAAGCCAACAGAGCCTGCGACGGGCTACGGCTACATTCGAACCGGCAATGCCTTGCCGCCGCCCGCCGGAGTCAAACCTTACAAAACTACTTTTTTCAAAGCAGAGCAGTTCGTTGAAAAACCATATTTCGACCGTGCTGTCGAATATGTGAACAGCGGAGAATATCGCTGGAATGCGGGAATGTTTGTCTGGTCATTCGTCACCATTACGCAAGGTTTGGAAAAACATCAGCCGGAAATGGCTGATGCCTGTCAACGCTGGTTCAAAGCAGCGGGAACTCCAAAACTCGAAAAAGTTTTGGCGAAGGAATATCCGGAAATAAAAAAAATCTCTATCGACTTTGCGCTCATGGAACATGCGCAGAATGTTGTGGTCGCGGATGGTTCATTTGAGTGGGATGACCTCGGTTCGTGGAACGCGCTTGCTCGTCATTTGAAACCCGATGCAGAAGGTAATTGCGCGGTGGGCGATTTCATCCACGTCGATGCCGCTCGGAATATCATTTTTGATGCGCGCACAAAAAATCGCACGCCAATTGCCGTGGTCGGTTTGCGGGATTCCATTCTCGTCCAAACTGACGACGCCGTTTTGCTCGCGCATAAAAGTCAGTCGCAAAAAATCAAGGATCTGGTGAAAAAATTGTCCGAGAGCAAGGAATACAAAAAGCTGATTTAGAAATCGGGCGGACGGTTCGGCTTTGAAATCATTTTTACCAAATGCCCATGTCTCCCCATTGCCGAGCGTGAGTTGCGGGTCGCCGCCCGAAAAAAAGCGACTTACCACACTCGATTTTGGGCGGTGCTTGTTGCACTCGTTGCGTTCACCTGTCTGGTTGCTCATTGCGCTTCTCACGGATGTTATTCTGTTCTTATGGGCAAAATCAAAATTGCTGAAGCAGTTCCGATCGCTCGCCACTCAAACAGTTCGTGCAAAACATCTGTGAATTATTCGTGAAACATTTAGACGGCTGGCTATAGTCCCTCCCATCTATGAAAAAACTTTATTGTGTTCTTGCACATTTTTGCGCGCTGGCTTTTGCCCAGGCACAGCCGACCAATCCAATTCCGCTCTGGCCTTCCGGCGCTCCCGGCGCACTCGGCACAGCCGACAAAGACATTCCAACGCTCACGGCATTTTTGCCCAAACCGGAGTTGGCCACGGGCGCAGCGATGGTCATTTGTCCGGGCGGCGGTTACGGTGGTTTAGCGCCACATGAAGGAGAAGCGTACGCTCTGTTCCTGCGCGACATCGGGATCGCGGGTTTCGTTTTGAAATCGCGCCTCGGCTCCGGCGGTTATCGTCACCCCATAATGTTGCAGGATGTTTCGCGCGCGTTGCGTCTGGTCCGCTCTAAAGTCGCTGAATGGAAACTCGATCCCAAACGCATCGGTGTAATGGGTTCCTCAGCAGGCGGCCACCTCGCTTCCACTCTTTTGACACACTACGATTCTGGAAAGCCCAGCTCCGAAGATCCGATTGAGCGTGAAAGCAGCCGGCCTGATTTGGGCGTGCTTTGTTATCCAGTCATCAGCATGGGAGAAATTGGCCACGCGGGTTCAAGGAAGAATCTGCTCGGCGAAAATCCGTCGCCCGAATTAATCAAAGAACTTTCCAACGAACTCCAAGTCACAAAGGATACGCCTCCCTGTTTTATTTTTCATACCGTCGAGGACAAAGGTGTGCTGGTTGAAAACAGTCTGGCGTTCGCGAGCGCCCTGCGGAAGGCAGGAGTGCCGTTCGACCTGCACGTTTACGAAAAAGGTCCGCACGGAATGGGTTTGGGCTTCAAAGTTTATTCGCCCTACGATCCAGAGAAACTTCATCCGTGGACCAAAGATTGCGCGTTCTGGTTGAAGCAGCATAACTTCGCGAAATAACCTTCGTGTGAGAGAACAGGAAAATCGTTTTGTCATGAAGAACGCTGTTGTCACGATCCGCCAGCTTTCCAAACTCTATCAGCAGGGCGAGATCAACGTCACTGCGCTGCATAACGTTTCACTCGACATTGAGGCGGGCGAATTTCTGACGTTGATGGGGCCGTCCGGTTCCGGCAAATCGACCTTGCTGCATATCATTGCGGGAATTGATCGACCCACCAGCGGCGAATGTCGCGTGCAGGAAATTGATCTCGCCAAATTGGATGAATCCGCACTGGCCGACTGGCGGAATCGAAATGTCGGTTTTGTTTTTCAGACGTTCAATTTGATTCCGGTGCTCACCGCGTTTGAAAACGTCGAACTGCCCCTCTTGTTGACGCGGCTGAATCGCAGCGAGCGGCGAAAGCAAGTGAACCTCGCGCTGGAACTCGTTGGCCTTTCGGATCGCTCCCATCATTTGCCCCGGCAACTTTCCGGCGGACAGGAACAGCGCGTGGCCATTGCTCGTGCGCTCGTCACCGATCCCAGTTTGGTCGTCGCAGATGAGCCGACGGGAAATCTCGATTCCACTTCGGCACAGGAAGTTCTCAGCATTCTGCAATCCCTCAGCAAGACCGCTGGGAAAACCGTCATCATGGTGACGCACGATCCCAAAGCCGCCGCGTTCGGTTCGCGCGCCATCCATTTGGAAAAAGGCGAACTCACAAACTGAGATGACGTCCGTATCGTTCATCTGGAAAAATGCTTTGCGTAACAAGCGCCGCGCGGCGCTTTCCATTCTGAGCGTCGCGGTCAGTTTGTTTCTCTTCGTCACGCTGCTGGTCGCGATGCGGGAAATTACCGTCCCACCGGAAGACATCGGTGCAGCATCTCGAATCGTCGTTCGCAATAAAATCTCCATAGCCAACCTGTTGCCCGCTCGACAACGCGGAATCATCGAACGAGTTTCCGGGGTTGAATCGGTCACCCCTTTCACTTGGTACGGAGGAAAGTTTCGCAACGAAGATGCCACGTTGTTTGCGCAATTTGCCTTCGACCCGGCGAGCTACAAATATTTACTCGGCGAAGCGAAACTCGGCCCGGGTGAACTGGAAAATTTTCTCAAACAACAAACCACGTGCATTGTCGGAAAACTCACCGCGCAAAAATATAAAATCAAAGTCGGCGACAAACTCCCGTTCACCGGAACGATTTGGCCGTGCGACTTAGAACTGACCGTCGCCGGGATTTATTGGGGAACGATCGACGATCGAAATGTTTTTTTTCATCATAAATATTTGGATGAAGCCAGCGGAAATCAGGGCTTGGTTGGCACCTGGTGGGTGAAGGCGAAATCCATCGACAACATGACGGAAATTTTGGCAAACATTGATAAAGCATTCGCCAACACCTCCGCTGAAGTGCGCGCCGAAACGGAGCGCGCGTTTCAAATGAGCATGGTGTCGATGTGGGGCAACATAAAAATTCTCGTGCGCTCGATTTGTTCGGTCGTTGTTTTCACCTTGCTGCTGGTTTCAGCGAGCACGATGAGCATGGCCATTCGCGAACGCTTCCGCGAACTCGCGGTGCTGAAGGCAATTGGTTTTCGTCGCCACGAATTGTGCGGATTCATTCTCGCTGAAAGTTTTGGTTTGGCCATGGCCGGAGCGCTCCTCGGCATTGGCGGGGCATGGTGGGCTTACTCTCACATCAGCATCGCTAGGCTCACCAATGGCATTTTCATCACCTTCGAAGTCACTCCTAAAATTATCGGCCAAGCTTCTTTGATCGCGGCCATTTTGGGAATTGTGGCGAGCATCGCTCCGTCCATTGCCGTGTCACGCATGAGTGTGGTCAACGGGTTGAAAACTTTGGACTAACCGGCATGGACAAAAGGCTCTACGCGATGGATGAAGTCAATTTATTGTCGCCGGAAGAATTCGTTCGACTGATCGGCCCGGTGTTTGAACATTCACCTTGGGTTTCTGAAAATGTTCTGGCGCTTCGACCATTTGCCACCATGACCGATTTGCACAGGGCTTTGTGCGACGCCGTTTTACTTGGCGGCGAAGACAAGCAACTTGATTTGATTCGCGCTCATCCTGATCTCGTTGGCCGTGCCGCACGACAAAACAACTTGACCGCTGAATCGGCTCGAGAACAAGCCAGTGCCGGTTTGGAAAAACTCACCATCGAAGAGATTACTCTCTTCCAAAATTTAAACGCTGCCTATCGAAAGAAGTTCGGATTTCCATTCGTGATTTGCGCCCGATTAAACAAAAAAGAAGCGATCATTACCGGGTTTCAATCCCGTTTGGAAAATTCAATAGAGGCAGAAACCAAAACCGCGCTTCTGGAAATTTTTAAAATTGCTGATCTCCGTTTGCAGGAACTGATTTCCAGAAAAACGGAAATTCGATGATCAATACCTCATGAGTTGCCGCAACCGCTGATAGAGGAATATCCAACCATCTTTTCATTCTCTCGTGGGACGTTGACTTATTCATGGAAATACGGAGCGACACGAGAAAAAGTGTGGCCCCACACGCCGCTGGCGCCCGGTTTTCATTCGCGAATTATCACCTCGTTCCCATCCCCACACTTTGGACTGTTTGAAATAATTTCCCCTCGGTCTTGATGCTGGGTGCGATGATGATTTCCGTTTCTTGAAATTCGCGGATGCTGGCCGCACCGACGTTGCCCATGCAGGTGGTAATCGCGCCCACCAGATTTTGCGAGCCGTCGTCAACGGTCGCCGGTCCGAAGAGAATTTGTTTGAGCGAACCGGTCACGCCAACTTTGATGCGAGTGCCTCGCGGAAGATTGGCGTGCGGTGTGGCCATGCCCCAATGATTTCCTTTGCCCGGCGCTTCTTCGGCACGAGCGAACGCGCTGCCCACCATGACGGCATCCGAACCGCACGCGAGCGCTTTGCAGACATCGCCGCCTTTGCTCATGCCACCATCGGTGATGATTGGAATGTATCTTCCAGACTTTTTGAAATAGGCATCGCGCGCAGCAGCACAATCGACGGTCGCAGTAACTTGCGGTACGCCCAATCCGAGCACGCCACGACTGGTGCAAGCCGCTCCCGGCCCGACGCCAATCAACACGCCTGCGACACCGTTTTGCATCAGTTCCAAAGTCACGTTGTAAGTCACGGCGTTGCCGATGATGACTGGGATGTTCAACATTTTTGTGAACGCCCCGAGATCAAACATTTTGTATTGAGTAGAAACGTGTCGAACGGTCGAGACGGTTGACTGCACAATGAAAATATCCGCGCCAGCTTCTTGCGCGATGCAAGCAAAGCGTTCGGCCTTTTGCGGAATGGAACTGACGGCGGCAAGCACCCCGGCTGCCTTTAACTCCAGCACGCGCTTGGCGATGAGTTCCTCTTTGATCGGCTCAAGATAAAGTTTTTGGATGAGCGTCGTGACTTCGTCTTTGTTGGCGTTGACGACTTTCTCGAGGACTTCGCGGGGGTTTTCGTAACGGGTCTGGACTCCTTCAAGATTGATGACGCCCAGACCACCGAGCTTGCCCATCTCGATGCAAAACCGCACGTCCGTGACGCCGTCCATGGCGCTGGCGATGATCGGGATCTTAAGTTCAATGGCGCTGCCATTTTTGCGCGGAATTTTGAAGCTGGTATCCACCTCGTTCGGGTTGATCGTCACTTCGCCTGGGACAAGTGCAATCTCATCAAAACCATAGGTGACACGCGCTTTTCTATTTCGGCCAATCCACATTCCCATAAAAATAAGTTTCTAAATGTTTGTATTGTTTTTGGTGCCGATGAAGCGCTGAGCGCTCCATCAAAATTCAATCGCCTCGTTTAACGTCCCGCATTGCGAACAGCGGGAACGGGTCACATCCGCGTCGTCCGTGTAAACAAAGGAGCATTTTTCGCAACGGAATACGTGATCCTCACTCGCTGACGGACGAAAACGGCGGCTTCGTAGTTCGGAATATATGGCTGCAAAACAAAGAGCCGCAAGTAAAGAAACGACGTAAACAAATAAAAGCAAATCAGCCGGCATAACAGTCAGGGCTGGGTTGCTTTCGGCATGGCGTTTGTTCCGGTCATCGGAACGGTGTGCCAGTGGAAAATTGTTTTACCCCAAGCGACCCCGCTGGGCTGGACTCGCGAAAACGAGAGTCGCCGCGCGATCTCCAACGCGGAACGGTTCGCCTCGGGCGATCCAGACTTGGCCAACAAACGCGCTGAAATGACCAAGCCATCCTGATCGACGCCAATTTGAACTTCCGTTTGATTAATAATTTCATTCGTGGCCCACGATTTGAGCTGAGGAACTTCCAATAGCCGTGCCGCCAGATTTCCTTCGATCCAAAATTGTGAATTGGTTCGCGTGGTTACGGTCGGATCTGGAATGGTGGAAATCTGAACCGCCAGGGGTGAATCCTGCTCGAAAGAAGCCGGGGCATCGAATGAAGTGCGAACGAATTGGCCGAGGGAATTTCCGAGTTGGCTTGGGTTCAACGCGAGCCAGAAAGGTTTTTCTTGTTGTTCCGACATGCCGTAATTCCTTCGCGTCCGGTTCAACCACGCCGCTCCGGAAAAACCTTGAGCAGTTGCCATCGCAAATAACGACGGATCACTGCCCAACACGCTTTCAATGAGCCTGGTCTCACCCGGATGCCATGAGACCAGTTGAAACGCCGTTCGGGCTTTAACTGGGGCTGGTGAGGAATGGCTCTTTCGCGATGAGAGAAGGAAGATCAACAGGATCTGTGTCGCGAACACTAGAAAGAAAAAGGAACACCAACGCGAGCGACTCCAAGTCAGCGGTTGAGAAGACGCGGTATTCATCGGAGCGATTTTGCGGAAACTGGTTTAACCTGAAGCATTGCATTTTGAATGCCGGCATCCTGCGCAATTTCCCATAGACCCATGATGAACTTATATTCCACCTCTTTGTCCGCAAGGACGATCAAGGTTAAGGGCAAACGAGATTGCCGAGCTAATTCAGCGAGACGCATCTTGAGTCGCTGTTCACCAATCAATTGATTCTCAAAAAAGAATTGCCCGGCAATATTAACATTGACCACCGCCGTTGCGCCCGCTGCCCCGACGAAATTTTGCGCGGGAGGCAATTCAATCGCCGCGCCTGACACTTCAAATCCAAGACGTAATCCCCGCGCCATCTCGCGCACTTCGATCAGCACGTTCCGGGGCGCGCCCTTGTCTTCTGCAACCACGATCGTTGCCGGGGGCGCAAGGGCTTTCAACTCCGTGCGCAATTGTTCCATCGAGTTCGTTTTGTAAATTTGCTTTTCAAAAATAATTTCGCCCTGCGCTTTGATCAGCAGATTTTTTCTCGTGACGCCCGCATTCGGATTGGCCGAAGAAAGTTGAATCGGAACTCCCGGCGTGTAAACCAAAGCGGCGAGCAAAACGAAAATCACCAGCAGAAACAAAACTCCGGCCAGCGGTGCCAGGTCGATTTGCCCGCGAAAAGGTTTGGCGTTGCGCGGAAACCTCATGGTGTTCGGGCGGGAGTTGATTCAGAGACGATGTTCAGGATTTCCGTGGAAATATATTCCATATCGAGCACGATGGAATTCACGCGACTTACTAAATAATTATATCCAGCGTAACTCGGAATCGCGACCGCCAAACCCGCCGCCGTGCAAATCAGCGCGTGCCAAACACCCAGGGAAAGTTGTCCCACATGCGCCGACAAACCGGCGTCTTCGATCACCTTGAAAATATCGATGAATCCCATCGCCGTTCCGAGCAAACCGATCAGCGGTGCGATTTGGGCGATGGTCGCCAGCAGATTCAATTTTTCCTCGAGCCTGGGCACTTCCAAAAAACCGGCGTCCTCCAGCGCTTCGCGAACGCCCTCGCGCCCTAGATCGCGATGCAGGATCGCGACCTTCACGAGCCTCGGCACCGGGCCTGGCGTGGCATCGCAAATCGCCAGCGCTTCAACCACATTGTCGCGCTTCAACACATTGCGCACGCCGTTCAGGAACTCGGTGGAATTAATCTGGGCACGATGATAGTGCAGCATTCGTTCGACAAATACGGCAACGGCGACGGCACTGGCGGCCAGGATCACCCAAATCATCGGCCCACCATCAGCAAGAAAACGCGGCAACATGGAATCTTTATAGGGTTCAATGTTTAAACTTCAAAGTTCAAAGTTGATCGGGATGGCAACTGCGTCGCGCGGATGTGAAATCCTCAGACACGAATTTCACGAATTAACAGGAATTTTGAAATCGGAATTCTTGGCTCGTGCCAGTTTCTGTTTTGAGTCGGCATTTCTTAATTTTGAACTTTAAACATTAAACTTTGAACCTTACTTTCACGCCCATGGAAAAACCTGATCAACTCCGCGAACTTTTTCGAATGCAGCAATCTCTCAACCAACGCATCGGCGTAAACACCGACGCCATGAGCGAAGAGGAAAAAACCAAATGGATTTTGAATTATTGCCGTGCGATGTCGCAGGAAATGGCGGAGCTGACCGACAGCGTTCCATGGAAATGGTGGGCCAAATATCAGAAGTTCGACGAACAAAATGCGCGCGTTGAAGTCGTGGATTTATTTCATTTCCTCATCAGCATGGCGCAAGTTCTCGGCATGAGCGCCGACGACGTTTTCAATGCCTATATTAAAAAGAACGAAGTGAATTTCCAGCGGCAGGAATCCGGTTACGTGAAGAAAGATCACGACGATTCAAAGCATATTTAAATGGGCTATTCTGTAGAGGCATTAATTGGAAAACGTGACGCGCTCCAATTGAACGTCTCCGCGTATAAATACGCGCATATAGTTACAATGGCGCAAGGCATCGCCATGATTCCACTTACCGATAAACTTTTTAAAGAGATTGGTGGAGACCTAGATGCAGCGCCTTTCTATAAATTCTCACCTCAGCTTGAAAATTGGGCAAAGCGAATGTCACAACATTCCCCTGTTGCTTACATTGAGGCAGAGTATTTTGGCGGCACTGGTGAGCAAAGTGCGGTGGCTTGGTCATTCGGTAATCGAATCTTTGGCCCCACTCAATCTGAATCGGCCATTAATCAAGTTCTTAAACTTTTGAATGTGACTGCGGCAGACATTTCTGGTGACGAGTTCGATGCTGTTGGCTTAACAATTCACAGAGATACGGAAAGTTGGGTTACACAGGACTAAGAAACCAAAACCAAATCACCAATCAGACGCCGTTCAGCGGTCAACTCCAAACCAAAGCCGAATCGCAGCGTCCAACTTTATCAGATCGGTTTCGCGTAATAATCCCAATTGTTTCCGCACGAGATTACTTGCTACCGAAGCAACCGCACGTTTTGCAAATGAAGGGTGGATCAAACCGGCCTCGCGCCAGAATTGAAGGGGAAATTCACCGGGACGCAACGTCTCGCCAACAGAAGTGATTGCCACGACAAGCAAATCATCGGAAGGATAGCGTGGGCTGACGACAACTGCCGGACGGATTTTTGAAGACGTTTGATCCGAAAACGGAAAAGGAATCAAAACGACCGCGCCGCGATTAAAGTTTGTCGTAATCGGCATCGAGCGGGTTATCCCATATTTTCTGAAAGGCGGGTTCGGACAAACGCGCAAAATCGCGGACTACATTGTCCTCGGCATCGGGCGCAATGACTTTGACCTTTGCGTTTGGCTTCAGTTCGGCAGGTTCATCGAGCACGATGAACTTCCCATCGAAATGCGCGTTCAAAGTTCTCATGTGATTGACCTTAACTTTTCCCACGACTGTTCTCAAGCTGCTATTTGCAAGTAGGTTTTGTCTCTCGACAGCGATGAGCCGTGCTGCAAAATTTGCCTGTCGTTACGAATTCAACAATGAAGAAAACTACATCCGCTCTCGCCACTCGAACTTTCAATCGCGTTCCCGCCAGTTGGAGCAAGGAGGTTGAAACGATTTTGATCACCGAAGCCGATTTGGCGAAACGGATCAAAACTCTGGCGCAACAGATTGAGAAAGATTACGTGGGAAAGGAAATGGTCATCGTCTCCCTGCTCAACGGCACCGTGATGTTTCTCGGCGATTTGATTCGCAATATTTCTTTGCCACTGCGATTGGATTTCATCGGCGTGTCGAGTTATGGCGCGGGCACGGAATCTGGTGAATTGGTTTTCACGAAAGAATTGCGCCTCGACGTTCACGGACGCGATGTGCTGCTAGTGGACGACATTCTCGACACCGGCCGCACGCTTCATCGTGTTCTGGGAAAATTACGAAAATTAAAACCGCGCGAAATCAAAACCTGCGTGCTCCTCGACAAACCTGAACGACGTGTCGAAGCAGTCGAGGCAGATTACGTCGGCTTCAAAATTCCAAATCAATTCGTCGTCGGCTACGGACTGGATTATGCGGAACGCTATCGCAACCTGCCCTTCGTCGGCGTGTTGAAACCGGAGATGTATCAAGCGGGAGCGGCGCACTGAGTGCAAATCACGATTCATTTTTACTCCTATTTCAAGGAGCTAACGGGTTGCGCGAAAACGCGTGAAGAGATTTACAACGAATCAACCCTTGGCGATTTGTTTCGCCAACTTTCAGAAAAATTTCCAAAACTTGGAGCAATGGAGAAATCAACTTTGATTGCGGTTGGAGTTGAATACCAAACGAAAGATTACGTTTTGAAAGAAGGCGACGAAGTTTCGCTATTTCCGCCGGTGCAGGGTGGATGAAATTGTAGCGGCGCGTCTGTGACTGCCGCTGACATAAAAAACTGCGCCGGTCGCAGACGCGTCGCTACAAAAATGAAACGCCAACTCACAATCACAAATGAGCCGATTGACGAAAGCGCGTTGCTTGCCCAACGAGAAATGTCATCCGGCATGGGCGCGGTCATTTACTTTCTTGGAGTCGTTCGCGAGTCGGAGGGCGCGGACAAAATCTCCGCCATCGATTACGAATCATTTCAGAAAATGGCCACACACCAGTTTCATTTACTCTTCGACGAAATGGAAAAGCGCTGGCCCGTCGAGTCAGTGCATCTCATTCATCGGTTGGGAACAGTCCGAGTGGGCGAAGCATCTTTGTGGGTGGAAATCATCGCGCCGCATCGCGCCGAAGCTTTCGCCGCGTGCCAGTGGTTGATCGACGAAATGAAACGCTTTGTTCCAATTTGGAAAAAGCCGCTGCGATAAGCCGTCGGAGTCTTTAGAAACAATCCGTATTCAAATGAGGAGGAATATGAGATCTCCGACGAACCAAAAGCAGTATTCCTGTTGATTGACGACTTCCCAGGCCCATCAATATTCAGTTTGAGGGAAATCTGAGATGCTTGGCGCCCCGCTTGATTTGCGCGACCTATTTTTCATCGCGCGGAATTAAACAATTTTTGGAAAGAAAAACAACGAGGAATTATGAATGGGCTAAGAAGTCGAACCGTTTTTGAAAGTCACTTTTGAAAAACTCAAAGAGCCGATGTGGGCAATATCAACGATATGAAAATGTTCCCCCTCCCAAACCACCGCAGTATTTTTGCCCGGGCTGAATGAAACCAGTTCAGGATGCTTCACGGCAATTCTATCGCCGCTGTTCATGTGAATTTGAAACGGTTTGAAAGGCCGTTTATGCAAAGCATCTTCAAGGTTAATCGGTTTCATTCGATGAGCCAAATTGAAGTAAAAATCAAATTTTGTCGAGTAAGCAGAAAGAGACTTCGGTTTAATAGTTCTTCTCTATTTTTGCAAAGACACTGCCCAGATGTTTCGGTACTGAACGGGATTCCCGTGGTTCTGCAACATAAGGAAACCGCCGTTGGGATTACCGCCACCACCGCCCTGCCCGATTTTGTCTGCCGGAACCTTGGCGTGGTCGATCGTGACTTGGCCGTTGTGTTTCACGGTGATGATCGGTGGATTTGCCGCCGTACCGTCGCCGTGCTCATAGGTGATGTCATAAGTCTGCCATTGCGTTGGAGGCAAACAAGCATTGCCGGGTGCCGTTTTCACGCCGTAAATGCTCCCGCAATCATTGATTTGCAGCGGATAAAGCCCAAAAGAATCCAGCACCTGCACTTCGTAAACCGATTGCAGATAAACGCCGCTATTGCCTCGCCCCTGTTCTTTGGATTTGGCCATCAATGGCGTCCGGAACTCCACGTGCAACTGGAAATCGACAAGTTTTTCCGTGGTATTCAAGTTATCCTTTTGCACCTGCCATGAACCATCGGGATTCACCTGCCAGTGGAAGTTGCGCCACTTGCTTTGGTCCATCACGATCGCACCCTTGGGCGGCTTGGCGCCCAATGTTTTGGATTTCTTATCCACCTTTTTTGCCTTGAAGGTTCCTTCTCCAATTTCACCGGCAAGACCTCCCGTAAACCGTTTGCCGCTGAGACTCGCGTTAATCTGTCCACCCATGAGCGAGTTGGCCTTGCTTCCACTACTCATGCCGTTCAAAACCAACGAGCCTTGCGTGGCTGGTTTCGTGGATGCGACCTTGCAGACGGCAACGGTTTTGCCGCCCTGTTTGAGGAGGACAAATCCGTCATATACACCATCTCCAAGCGGGCGGATTTGCGAAACTAAATCGCCTTTGCCAGATTTGGTTTTCCATGAACCTTCATAAATGCCCGTAACAGGATCAAGGGCTTCATACGGATCCGCGAGGGCGGTTCCAGCAGCGACAAGCAGAGCAGCAGACGCGATCAGCGCAGACAATTTCATATTTTGGGTGACAAAATTAGATCACGCTTCCCAGCCGGGACGATTCTGGCGTTTCACGAATTGAGCGGCTTCCGGCAGATTGGGCGAAAGCATGTTCGGGCCGTCCCAATCCATACGCTTGCCTTCGCCGACACGCAAAGCCACGCAACCCAGGAGGATGACTTCAGCCAGGTAAGCCGCGATGTCAAAGTTCGAGTAAGCCGGCACGCCTTCCTTCATCATGCGGAACCATTCCTCCATGTGCCCGGGAGAACGCGGAATGACTTGCGGAACATTTTTGCAAGCTTCGTGATTCTCGCCCGGGGTGTATTCATTCTGGCCGTTCATCGCCAGGAAAAACTTTGCGCCGTAGTCGTCGGGTGAAAACAGCTTGCCTTTTTCGCCAATAATAAGTGCTCCGCTTCCAGGAAATTTTCCGTTCATGGTGATGATCTCGCGGCTGATTTCAGCCGGTGGACGGATCGGCTTGAGAGCGTCGTTGGGGTTGCCGTCGTACCACCAGAATTTGAGCGGAGGAAGTCCTTCGCGCTCGGGAAATTCGAAACGAATGCGCGACGTCTTGGGAAAGGTCTCGGAATAAATCCGCGAGGCCATCTCGCACTCGACCACGCTCGGATAGCCCATTTTGAGAGCGCGAAACGGCATGTTAACCGTGTGGCAAGCCATGTCACCGAGCGCGCCAGTGCCGAATTCATACCAACCCCGCCATTTGAAAGTGTGATAAACGCCCGCCTTGAAGGGCCGTTGCTGGGCAGGCCCGAGCCAGGCATCCCAGTTTACGTTGGCGGGAACCGGATCCTCACCCTCGGGCCGATCCAAACCCTGCGGCCAGACGGGACGATTCGACCAGACGTGTAATTCCAACGGTTTACCGATGATGCCAGCTTGAATGACTTCCACCGCGCGACGCAAACCGGGTTCAGCGCTTCCCTGATTGCCCATTTGTGTAGCCAGCTTCTTTTCTTTCGCTAGTTGGCGGACTATCCGCGCCTCGCTGACGGTTTGCACCAGCGGCTTCTGGCAGAAACAGTGTTTGCCCATTTTCATCGAGCGGATGGCAGCCACGCCGTGGTTATGATCCGGCGTGGAAACCGTCACTGCGTCGATGTCCTTGCCCATCTTGTCCAGCATCACCCGATAATCCTGGAACTGCTTGAGATCCTTGAACTGTTCGCCGAATTGTTTTGTCTTTTTGTCGAGCGTATTTTGGTCCACGTCACAAATGGCGATAATGTTCCCTCCGCAACTCGCAGCCGCGCTACTGTCGCTATCCCCTTTTCCGCCGACGCCGATGCAGGCCACGTTGATGCGATCATTGGCCCCGAGGACGCGCCCGATGTACGGAAACGCGAACGGAACCGCTCCCGCAGCCAGGGCACTACGATAAATAAACCGGCGTCGAGTGATTGATTTTGAGTTGGCGTTGAGAAAGGAATTTTGCTTTTGCATAAGTGAACTTTTATTTGTGCTTTAATATTTCTGGAACTCGGTTCGACTTTGCTCGGCGGCGAATTCCAACTCAAGCATTTTTCTCCAAATTTTGAATTCTCGGCAAGGAATCTCAGAAAATGAGACTTACAAATCATACCAAAGGAGTGGATCTGCGCGAAGCGAATGGACTTTCAGGGCGTTCTTTGCCTATATTATTTGAATTCAGATGGACTTTAGATGGACAATTTTCAATCGACCGGCGCACCTATTCTTTCTGGTGATTAGCTTTGCCCTGCTCTCGTTCGCCGCGCGCGCCGATCTTTGGAATACTGGCTATTATCCCGGCTATCGACAAAGCGCGATGCCTCCATCCGTTATTGATTACACGGCGCTGACGCACATTATTCATTTTTCCGCGATGCCCACGACGAGTGGAACTCTGGACGACGCGCCCAACTCCATGACCTTTACGCGCTCGACTAATCTTATCGCGGTGGCTCACGCAGCAAAAAGAAAAGTGCTTTTTTCGGTCGGCCCAACGGGCGGCAGCATCTTCACCAACGCGGCAAGCGTGGCGAACCTTCCAACCTTTGTCAGCAATCTCACGAACTTCATGATTGTGCGCGGATACGATGGCATCGACATTGATTGGGAACCGATTAGTTCGTCGGACTCGGCGCGATTCACTGCGTTCATCAACGCTCTGCGCGCTTCGTTGGACACCATCACGCCAAGGCCGTTGCTGACGATTGCCGTTTACACACAACCTTCGTTGATCGGGACGCTGCAAGGCAAATTCGACCAGAACAACATCATGACTTACAGCATGTCGGGCGCGTATCCGGGATGGATCACGTGGCACAATGCGCCACTCTACAATGGTGGTGTTAAATTTCCGAGTACGGGCGGATACGTTCCTTGCACGGAAGCCACAGTCAATACCTTCACCAATGCCGGAGTGCCGCCGGGTAAAATTGGAATTGGCATCGCGTTTTACGGTTGCATGTGGAGCGGCGGCGCAGGCACGCCCACGGGCGGCGCGACTGCTCCGGCGCAATCTTACACCAACGATCCCGTGACGGGTGAGGTTGCGTTCAACACCATCATGTCCACCTATTATCAATCGAATCTTTATCACTGGGACACCAACGCGCAATCCGCTTATCTCAGCATCGACAACACCGGTTCGACCAATGACAAATTTATTTCTTACGATGATGAACGCACTTGCCAGACGAAGGTGAGCTATGCGCGAAATCGCGGGCTCGGCGGGCTGATGATTTGGGAACTTGGCGAAGGCTATCGTTCCAGCGAACCGGTCGGGAAAAAAGATCCATTGTTGCAAGCGATCAAAACCTCTCTCGCCACGCCGCGCATCACAAGCGTTGTGCAAAGCAATCAAAACATCGCGCTCGGATTCAGCAGCCTTCCCCTCGCCTCTTATCTTGTGCAATGGACGAGTAATCTGAATTCCGGCGTATGGAATACTTTGACCAACAATGTTCCCGGCGACGGCAGCGTCTTGAAAATCACGGACTCCAACGCGATAGGCCAGTCGCTTCGTTTCTATCGCGTCAAAACTCCGCCTTGAGTTATTCAATTCGCAACCACTCCTAAAATTTCCGACTGCCGCTGTGCGGAAACGTGGATCGCCCGTGTTCGACCACACGGTAAAACGCTCGCACCTCCTCGCCAATGGCCACCTTTACCTTTGAGCGCGGCAACCGAGCCATCGGCGCCGAGCAACATGTTCAAGTGCCGCGCCGTCGCCACGAGCTGGCTGGCTTTGAATGCGAGGACATCGGCGATGGTTGCCGCTGGCGCATTAACAGCCCTGAGAGACTGTCTAAAAATGTAGCGTCGGCCATCTTGGCCGATCCCGCACATGCGGGACCGTGGCGTCTCGCCCGGCGGAAAAGATGCGAACCGTGTTGGAGAGCTGCGGATTACCTGAATCTCTTCTCGCAATCCTGCCCCAATCCGGGCGGTCCCGCAGGTGCGGGACCGCCCTCTATCCCGCTCATGCGGGACCAGAGGACTGCCGCTACTTTTCAGACAGGCTCTGAGGTCACCTCTAAAAAAAACCGATGAAGGCTACGCGCGCAAAGATGTGTTTCGTGAGAACGAGGAGGAGAAGACGAGTGCGCTACTCACGCCTTCTTCTTCTCGACCCTCTTTTTCTGGTTCTTCCAACTTTAGCGTTGGGAAATTCATTGAGGTAGAGGGTAGAGGTTGAGGCCGCCGAGATGGAAGAAGATGTCGGTCTTGAAGCGTTCCCGGT
>JAYVSV010000200.1:0-5763 GCA_043775015.1 Verrucomicrobiota bacterium | reverse complement strand
CATCGTTTCGAAACCCCGCACCTTCGGTTCGTCCTGGTCCTTTTCCGGATCCAATTTGTTTTTGTCTGCGGCAGACATAACGTACCTCAAGACTCGAGTCCTTTCGCCCAGAGCGCTTGATATTTTAGCCAAGCCCCGGCGGACAGGAATGTCCGCGCTCCGTTCCTTCACCCACTTTTAATCACACCCCCACTTTCCCCTCCCGGTAACATTTAATTTGAGTCAACTCGGTTTCGAGTTACGCTCGCCAGCCGCGTTGACTTGAGGATTCGCTCGAATATAATTTTGAAGAAATGGCAGCACCGCAGAAACTGGAAGCGAAAAAGAGATTCATGGAATTTCTGGGCGGAAAAAATCTGCGCATCACGTCGCAACGACAGGCGATCATCGAGACGGTTTTTAGCACGGAGGAACATTTCACCGCCGAACAATTGCTGGAATGGTCGCGCAAACGGGACAAATCGGTTTCACGCGCCACCGTTTACCGCACGCTTCCGCTCCTCACAGAAAGCGGTTTGGTTCACGAAATGGATTTCGGCAAGAATCACAAATTTTATGATCCGAACTACGCGGATCATCCCAACCATAACCATATCATTTGCCAGGACTGCGAAAAAATTGTGGAATTCGACAGTGAAAAAATCGAGAAGCTCGAAGATGAAATCAGCCATCGGCTTGGGTTCTCAATCAAGACCCAGCGATTGCAAATCACCGGGAGCTGCGACGAATTGAAAAAGCTCGGCGCGTGTAAGAAGAAAAGTTGCTGAAATTTATTTTTCGGGCAGAGTCCCGATTGGCCCCGTTTCCGGCACGCGCAGTTTCTCAGTGTAGTTATGAATCAATTCAAACTGTTCAGGTTTGAGCTTTGATTTCTTTTTCATCTTGTTCATCCAAAGCTCCCAATCCGCGTCGCTGTATTTTTTCGGATCGTAAAGCTGGTGACACTTCGCGCATTTCAGCACGTAAAGCTTTTGAACATTCTCCTGAGATCGTATTGAGGAAACATCCGCTGCTTCCGTTTGGCACGATGTCCAAACGAAAGCAGCGGCCAGACTGAATAAAAAAAGTCGCATCAAAAACCGAAACCTAGAATGAGACGGACGTTGACGCGTTCATGGCCTTCAAGTTCCAAGTGGCTATTTCTATCGGGATCGCCACCCCAATTTGCGCCCCACACTTGCGGCATGACCGTCAACGCAGCCCACCAGTTTTCAGTTTTGTAACTTACCACAGGGCCGACATAAAGCGCGGTGTTTTCCCAACGTTCGTATTCGGGCAGTTCGTTGTGATCGCGCGCTTCGAGTCCGATGGCGAAACGCTTGGTCACGTTGTAAGCGATGCCGAGGCTCGCTTCCAATTCGCCTTCGGTTTCGTGAAAATTATCCGCCCACTCGGTCGCGTGCGTAAAGTTCACCGCCCATTTCCAGTTTCCATGACGCTGGCCGAGAATAATCTTTTGTTCCAACTCAGCTTCTTCTCCCGAGTAACGCGGTTCCAGATAAAGGCTCAAACCAACGGCGTGATCGGCAGGATTCAAAACCATGTAACGGTTTTCGATGGAAATCCCCTCAAACTTAAACTCCGATTCATTGTCATTCGTGGCGGGGTCGCGGAAACTTTCGGACTTTGTGTTCAGATAAAGCGAGACGGTGTAATTGTCTGTGACGCCGTATTCCAGCTCTTCGCGCAAGTCCCAGCGATTGTAATTTTCCTGACCGACGGCGCTGTTGCGACCGGCGCGTAGCGTGATCCATTGTTCAAATTCCATTGCGCCCGCAGGCATCGTTTCGGGTTCGTAAGAGTAAGTGAACAAACGTTCGTTGGCCTGCGCGTTTAAACACAAGGCGACTGCGAGAATTCCAAGACAGATTTTATTTTTCATAGTTCAGTTTTAAATTGCGGGAGTTTTTTAATGAGATTGAATCTCAATGTCAACAAGCTTTCGTAAAATCGTTTAACAAAACGGAAAAAAAACTACGCGAGCAGTTCTTTAGCCCGGGCGGAAATATCATTTTCCACGCGGCTTTTGAAAAGCAAAGCGGCAAAAGGAAGATTAATTTCCATATCAACAGTGGTGGGTTCCACTTGCAGATTTCCGCCGACTGAGAACCCCATCGCTCGAAAACTGAACGTGCCACGGTTATCGGCCCAGGATTCTTTTACATCCGAAACGTTATTCCCAAATTGTTCCTTGGTTTCCGCGATAAGTTTTGTGATGCGCTTTTTGGCTTCGTCCGCGCCGAGTTTGTGTGGGAAAGAAAGTTTTATGGAAGGCATGGCGCAATATAGAACAACCCTTCTTTGTTTCAACGGTTCATAAAACAAAAAAACGCCGCGAAGGCGGCGTGTTGGAAAAATGAATTCAAAATTGGACTATCGCTGGCGCCGTTTGACTTTCAATTGAGTGAGTGAATGCGCCAGAGATGCGCTCACTAAGGCCGATTCCTCATCATTGAGCTTTTCAGATAGGCGGGCTTCGGCACGTTTCCGGCCTTCCTCAGCTTTCGCTTCATCAATGTTTTCTGCACAAATCGCCATGTCGGTCAAAATGGCGACGCGATTTCCGGTGATTTCAGCAAAACCTTCACCTACGGCGAGATGATAATCCTGGCCGCCCTTGCGTGCTGTGATTTCGCCGGAGACAATTTGTGTCATCAAGGGAACGTGATTGGGATAAATCCCCATTTCACCCTCGACGCCCGGCAACGTGACCATATCCACATCTTCGGAATAGGTCGTGGTTTCCGGCGTGACGATTTCGAGTTTAAGTGTGGCCATCTGTTTTAATTCTTAATCTTCATCTTACTCTTCCTCGCTCCCGAAGGATTCAGATTATGAGCAGGAATACGATTAAGAGTTCAATCAAGCTTCGTAGATTTCGTCAATGCCGCCCTTCATGTAGAAATTTCCTTCGCCGACTTCATCGTGTTTGCCTTCGAGGATTTCTTTGAAAGCGCGAACGGTTTCCGCAACCGGAACCTGTTTGCCTTCGCGTCCAGTGAAAACTTGCGCGACGGTGAAAGGCTGGCTCAAGAATCGTTGAATTTTGCGCGCGCGCAACACAGTGGTTTTGTCTTCGGGCGAAAGTTCATCCATCCCGAGAATTGCGATGATGTCCTGCAAATCTTTGTAGCGTTGCAGAATTTTTTGGACGCCGCGCGCGACATCGTAATGTTCCTGGCCGACAATTTCCGGAGTGAGCGCGCGAGAGTTGGAAGCCAGTGGATCGACCGCCGGGAAAATTCCCAACTCAGCAATCGAACGTTCCAAAACGATGGTGGCGTCCAAATGCGCGAACGTTGTCGCAGGCGCGGGGTCGGTCAAGTCGTCGGCAGGCACGTAAACGGCTTGGAATGAGGTGATCGAACCTTTCTTCGTCGAGGTAATACGTTCCTGCAAGTCACCCATTTCAGCGGCGAGCGTTGGTTGATAACCGACGGCGCTCGGGGTACGACCGAGAAGCGCGGACACTTCCGAACCGGCTTGCGAGAAACGGAAAATGTTGTCGATGAAGAGCAACACGTCCTGATTTTTTTCGTCGCGGAAATATTCCGTCACGGCGAGCGCAGACAAAGCGACGCGCAGTCGCGCTCCTGGCGGCTCATTCATTTGGCCGTAAACCAGTCCGATACGCGAACCGGGTTTCAAAATTGGAAGACCTTCAGCGTTGCGTTTCAGATGACCCTTCTCATCTTTTTCGCATTTGATGACGTCGGCTTCGGCCATTTCGTAATAAAGATCGTTTCCTTCGCGCGTGCGTTCACCGACACCTGCGAACATCGAAATACCTCCGTGTAGCTTCGCAATGTTATTGATCAGCTCCATGATGACGACGGTCTTGCCGACACCTGCGCCGCCGAATGCGCCGACTTTTCCACCCTTCAAAAACGGGCAGATCAAATCGATGACTTTGATTCCGGTGGTCAAAACCTGTGGAGAAGTGGATTGATCCGTAAGCGCCGGAGCAGCGCGATGAATTGGATAAAATTTGTCCGCCTTGACCGGCCCTTGTTCATCGACCGGATCCCCGGTCACGTTGAACACGCGACCCATGACGGCTTCACCGACGGGCATGGAAATCGCCGAGCCCGTGTCGGTCACTTCCAAGCCGCGCTTCAAACCTTCGGTGGACGACATCGCGATGGCGCGCACCCAACCGTCGCCGAGATGTTGTTGCACTTCGAGAGTGAGTTTGGTTTCAGTGCCTTGCACGGTGAAATTCACCGTCAAGGCATTATAAATTCCGGGAAGATTTTCGCCGAATTCGACGTCAACAACGGGTCCGATAATTTGAACGATTTTGCCTTTATTCATGTAATAAATTGGTGGCCAAACGAAATTCTGAAACTCAATGGCCTCGCCCGCACCGACTCAATCGCGGTTTAGGAAGCGGGAATCTACGGGTTCGGTCGGTTTAGTGTCAAGGTGGAGAATTAAAATTTTGATTGGCTAATGCACACGATAACGGTCCACCTGATCCGGATCTAATTCGACGCCCAAACCGGGTTTTGAATTAGCCAAAGCTTTTCCGCCTGAAATGGGCAACCGTTCCGCCAGCAAATCGTGTTCGTAAAAAAACGGGCCGATGATATCACACGGAAAAGTTTCGGCATCGATACCGCGCGCAGCCATCGCTAGATGAATCATCGCCGCGCTGCCGACGCCTGATTCTAAATTACTTCCAACGGTGCATTTCAAACCTTCCGAATCCGCGAATTTCGCGATTTTCTTGGCGGGCGCGATTCCGCCCGCTTTGCCGACGTAAATGGAAAAAACATCCGCCACGCCGAGTTGCGCCAAAGTTTTGGCGTCCTGCAACGTGTAAATGCTTTCGTCGGCAATGACGGGAATTTTGATTTGTTTTCGCACCTTTGCCATTTCAGAAACGTCCTCGGGCGAAACCGGTTGTTCCGCAAAATAAATTCCGAACTCGCAAAGCCGCTGAATTGTTTTCACCGCAACTTCCGGCGACCAACCACCATTCGCATCCACACCAAGTTTTATTTCCGGCCCGATGGCTTTGCGAACCGCTTTGACTCGCGCAACATCTCCATCAGGATCAATCCCCACTTTGACTTTCATGGCGCGAAAACCTTGCGCCACCGCCCACTTCGCAATCTCCGCAGCTTTTGCCGGCTCAACTCCAGAGACCGACCATTTCGTCGGAACAAAGTCGCGCACTTTTCCACCCAACAATTCATAAACGGGTTTGCCTGCCGCTTTTCCCGCAATATCCCACAGCGCCATTTCGACCGCTGATTTCGTGAAAAAGTTTCCCGCAAACGCCGTGCGGAATTTCGCGGTGAGCGTTTCGATTTGAAGCGGATCTTCGTCCACGAGAATTGGTGCGAGATAATGATTGATGAAATGCGCGGCGGTAACTTGATCTTCGCCACTCCAACGCGGCGTGCAGGACGCTTCGCCCAAGCCAACAATTCCTTCGTCCGTATGAACTTTGACCAACAGAAATGGCGAAACCGTGTGCGAACCGCCGCGCCCGCTGCGAATCGCCAGCTCCGGTTTGATCGGAACTTTGATCGGGATGGTTTCGATGCGGGTAATTTTCAAAGCAGCAGAGTTATCGCAGTTCAAATTTAAATTTGGAACTGAGAAACTCAGAAACAGGTCGAAAGTTTTTCATGAGTTCTTGAGTTCCAAATCAAATGGGTGTGATTAAAAGTGGGTGACGGAGCGCGGACATTCCTGTCCGCCCGCGCGTCCTTCCGCCCAGAGCGCTTGATATTTTAGCCAAGCCCCGGCGGA
>JAYVSV010000199.1:0-12854 GCA_043775015.1 Verrucomicrobiota bacterium | reverse complement strand
TTCGTGGCGAGCAAAACACTCCGCTGAAATTTCCAATGCCTCCTCCAATAGCCACGCAGCACACCATTGGCCGAACACTACTGGCGGGCCGCGTGCGCTACCCAACTGCGGAGTTCGGGTTTAATTATCATTGGCGCCATGGAATGGTTGAAGGCGTGGAGACGACGAACTTTTCGAACTGCAACATATCGACTTGTTGCGAAGAGGCCGGGGCGGGTTCGTCCTCGTCCCCCGTTCTCGACCGAAAGCGGTGAGAGTCCGGCTTGGCTGACACTACTCTGTTCCCGCCAGTGACAGCGAAGGGGCCGATCCGTTCGCGAGCAAGGTTCGCACTTCCTCCGCTGACTCCAACCGGCGGGATCAATTCCGACCAATTTGTAGTCGCGTGGCAATCCGCTTCAAAGTCATCGTCGTTTCCCGCCGCAGCCGCCGGGCTATCTTCAGCTTTTTCCACGTCTCCCCAAGGAGACAGCAATCCTTCTTGAGATTTTCTTTATTGGACGCAAAATCGGGAAGTTGCAACTGATTTCGAGGCTGGAGCGGGGACGGATCTGTTAGCCCGGCCATGAGCGTGGGCCATCGGGCGGAATGGTTGCCGATTTAATTTATGAACAGGTTGAAAATTTTCACTTTCACGGCTGTCACCGTCGTAACGTTGGTTTATTCCGGGGCATCTGCCGAACTTGCATTTGATTTCAGTTCAGCGTTGAACTCGTCTCCCACCGGATTTGTCAGCGCGGTCAGCGGTACCGGCCAACCGGGTGATTGGAAAATTATCGAGGACGAAATTCCGTTCGCGCTCGAACCCATCTCAACGAAGGCGCCGAAAATGCAGAAGCGCCAGGTGCTCGCGCAACTCAGCCAGAATGCGGACGACGAACATTTTCCGCTGCTGATTTATCAACGGGAAACATTTGATGATTTCAAACTCACCACGCGTTTCAAATGTGTCAGCGGCAAAGTTGAGCAAATGGCGGGAATTGCTTTTCGTATTCAGGACGAAAAAAATTATTACGTCGTCCGCGCAAGTGCGATGGGGAATTCATTTCGCTTTTACAAATTTGTGAACGGCCAACGCAGTCAGCCGATTGGTCCCGCGGTTCCCATTCCGCTGGGCGTCTGGCTGGAGATGACCGTTGAATGCAAAGGAAATCAAATCCGCTGTTTGCTCAATGGAAAGGAAGTCATTCCCGCGCTGAGCGACAATTCTTTTGGGGCCGGCAAAATTGCCTTCTGGACGAAGTCCGATTCGGTCAGCCATTTCGCAGACACGCACATCATTTACAAACCGCGGATCAGTCTGGCGCAACTGACCATCGGCGATTTGATGAAAGAGAATCCGCGGCTGATCGGTCTTAAACTTTTCACCACGAACAGCATGAAAGAACTGCGCGCCATCGCCACCAGCGATGCGAAATCGCTCGGCGAATTGGCGGAAGTCACCGAGCAAAAAGTTATCTCCAGCGGCAATCCACATTACGCCAAGACGAAAGAAACCGCCTCGGTGATCATGCCGATTCGGGATCGCAACGGGGACACGGTGGCGGCGCTACGTGTAATTCTCAAACCGTTTCCAGGTCAGACGGAGAACAATGTCCTCGCGCGCGCGCTTCCGATTTCGAGAGCGATGGAATTACGGCTTGTCGGTGCAAAAGATTGGACGCAGTAGGTCAGAGTTATTGCTTTTGAAATGTTCCTTTTCCTGTGGCTCGGGCTTCAAACAGAATAACCACGGTTCCGGAAACGGTAATCCACGGAGCGGAGGACGAAATTGTTCTCGCTGACCGCGCGCGCAAAAATGGCGGAAACGATTCCGAATTTTACCTGCGTTGATCTGGTTGCCACCGAACCGAGAACTTTAAGACGTCGCGCATTGAACATGTGATCCTTTCACCTCACATTCAAGTATGACAGAAGAATTGGCGGACGCGGTTCGCACCCTCGGTTTGGAACAGTATCGACGGCACATTTTTCTTTGCGCCGATCAGTCCGACGCCAAATGTTGCTCGAAAGAAAACGGACTTGTTGCGTGGGAATTCTTGAAAAAGAGGTTGAAGGAACTGAATTTGGTTGGTGCCCAATCGCTGGTTTACCGGAGCAAAGCCAATTGTCTCCGCGTCTGCATCCGCGGACCCGTCGCCGTCGTTTATCCTGAAGGCACTTGGTATCACTCCTGTTCTCCAGCAGTCCTTGAGCGGATTATTCAAGAGCATTTAATCAACGGGCAAATTGTCCGCGAATACGTTTTTGCCGAGAATCACCACTGCGGAAATTCGGATTAGTTTCCGGCGCAAGTCTCAGAACAATGGAGTAAACGGAACGCGGTTTGTAACTGTGGATCGAAAAAGTGGCGTGGTGATGATTAGAACAGAAGTTGCCACGACTGTTCCATTCGTTCCCGCAATCGCCGGGGTCAAAGGCGGAACATTTGCCGGAGCCGCTGGAAATCGCTGGTTCAGCGACCCAATCGGATTCTGAAAGAACCCGGTAGCTGCATTCTGCGAAAATCCAGTCTCGGACCGCGCGGGCACAGCCTGGTTTGGATTGGTTGTCGTTTGCCCGAAAAGCAGCGACCCAGCCAACGCCGGAATCGACATCACTGAAAAAAATCTAAGTTTCATAAAGTTTCTCCGTAAAAAACTTGGTCACAGACCTTTCATTTTCAAATGGCCATAAAGACTTAACACCAATTGAAAGGAGAAGTTCCGCGCTGGGATTTAGGCCGACTTTGGCAGATCGTCCGAAATCTCAGCAGCTACGAGGCAAACATCATCCGCAAAATTGCTGCTGGAAGAGAATTCTTTGACCTCAGTCAAAAGCGAATCAAAGAGTTCCGAACAAGGGCGCTTTAGATTTTTTTCCACGGCTTTGAGTAACAGCTCGGGGCTGTATTGCCCGGCATTTTTACCTTCGATTTCATATAAACCGTCCGTGTAAAGCATCACGAGATCGCCTGCGGACAAAGCCACTTGGGACGTGGGATAAATCGATTCCTGAAACAAGCCTAGAGCAGGACGCGGTTTGCCGTCGCTGTTTTTCAACAATTCAACCGAGCCGGTTCCTCGATGAATGAGGAACGGTTTTGGATGACCGGCATTCGCATAAAAAAACTGTCGCCGTTCCAAATCCGCCACGAGGTAAAACGCTGTCGTAAACAAAGGAGTGCCGGTTTGCTGGAGAATGGCGCGCAAATCGCGATTAATCCGCGTCAAAAATTGGCCGGGATCGCCCGCCACCGATTTGAGTTCTTCAACCATCGCCCGGACCATCGCGGTGACCAGGGCCGCGCGAACGCCGTGTCCCATCACATCGCAAATAAACAACCCAACCTTCGTATCCGAAAGAGGAAGAATATTAAAAAAGTCTCCACCGACCTGCCCGGTGGGATGGTAGCGATGGCAGAAGCGAATCAAGCTTTTGTCCTGCGCCACACCCGCTGGAAAAGAGGGATATTGCTGTGGCAAAATAGCCTGTTGAATTTCGTGAGCCATGCGCAAATCGTCTTCCATGATCTCATTGCGCTTGCGTAATTCCGCCTGGCTGCGCGCCAGTTCCAAATTCGCATGATGTTCACGCGCTTCGGCTTGCTTGCGAACGGTGATGTCGTGAAACACGCTGAGCAGCAACGAATCTTTGTGTTCCATATCGACAAAGGAATTCGACAATTCCAAGTCAACGGATTTGCCGGAGCGAAAGGTCACGCGTCGCTCCAATTGCGTCTCGATTTTCCGCGAGGCAAAACGTTCTCTGTATTTTTGCATCATCTCAGCGAGATCTTCGGCATCCGAATAGGTCGCCGTAAATGGCTTGCCTTCCAACTCGGCGGAATCCATTCCCACGATTTGACCAAAGGAAGAATTGACGGCGAGAATAATGCCGTTGGAATCGGTCAACCGCATGCCGTCGGAGGCGTTTTCCCAAACGGAGCGGAAACGCATTTCCGAAAAGCGCAACGTTTCTTCCGTGAGTTTTCGTTTGGTAATATCTTCAACCAATCCCTCGTAATAGAGCAGGTTCCCCTGCCGATCACGGACGGCCCGTGCGTTTTCAGAAATCCAAATAATGCTCAGATCCTTCCGGTAAATCTGCGATTCAAAATGATCAACGACTCCCTGCTCTTGCATGAGCCGCACGAAATCTGCGCGCCGGTTTGGGACAACGTAAAGCGATTGGCCGATGTCCTGGAGCGACGCCATCAATTCCTCGGGCGAGGCGTAACCATAAATCCGGGTCAAGGCTGGATTAGCGCTCAGGTAATGTCCATCGGGCGTGGTTTGAAATATTCCATCCACCGCGTTTTCGAAAATACTCCGGTATTTTTCCTCGGCTTTGAGCAACGCCGCTTTTGCCTGCGACCGCTCGATGGCGTAAGTCATTGCGCGCGTGATGAGCTGGCTATCGACACGTCCCTTAACCAGGTAATCCTGTGCACCAGCGTGAACCGCCTTCAACGCCACCGTCTCGTCATCTAATCCGCTCAAAACGATGATGGGAATTTCAGGAGCCTCCGCCTGTAGCGCGCAAAAAGTATCAAGGCCACCACTGTCGGAGAGAGAAAGATCCAGCAGGATGACGTCGATGTTGCGGTGCTTGATGCGCTCCAACGCTCGTTTCAGGCTATTTACCGATTCCAATTCGAAGCGCGCACCAGACGCTTTGAGCAACGTTCTCTCAAGAAATAAAACGTCTTCGGGATTATCCTCCACTAACAGAACCTTGATCGGCTTAAAATCCATTTTAAAATATCCGCGACCCTCAATTGGTCAGGACTGACTGTAACATTGAGTGCCGACTCCGTGTAGTGGAAGTCAAAAAATTATTTGCCGCACCGGACGCGAAGCACCGCTTCGTGCATGAACAACGAAATCCATTCCTTCGCAGAAATCTGATCCACCTTCGTCCCGCCACGTAGTTCCACTTGTCCATTTTGATTGGTCAAAAGCTCTGCGGAACCAAACGTCGTTACCACCGTCCATGATTTTTTTGTAATTTTCATACGCGCAAATTGGCAGGTCCGGTCAGACAATAGCCGTCCAAGCAATTTTAAAGTTGTGAACGGCAAAAATTTAAAAACTCCTTCAACCAGACCCTCAGCCCCGTTTGAAAAGTCTGCCAATGAACGTCCCTGTGGCGTCAGGCGAGACGCCTGACGCGACCGTTTTCAAACCGGCTCTCGGAGATTTACTTCTGATCCCGCTGCCAAACGATTTTTCCTCCGACCATCGTCAGCAAAACTTTCGTCCGTTTGATTTCATCCACTGGACAGGTCAAAACGTCGCGATCAATCATAATCAAGTCCGCCAGCTTGCCCGGCTCCAGCGAACCTTTTTTCCGTTCTTCGAAATTGAGATACGCGTTGTTGATTGTGTAAAGCCGAAGAGCCTGTTCGCGGCTCAGGCATTGTTCAGGTTTATCCACGCCGCCGCGTTCCGTTTGGCGCGTGATGGCGATCCACATTCCAAGCCAGGGATTCCAAGGATTGGTGCTGTCGAATGAATCGAGTTGAACCATGTGATCGCTGCCGCCGCCGATGCAGATGCCTTGATCGAAACATGTTTTCAAGGGTTGAAAAAATCTCATCCGCCGTTCACCCAAAATTTGGAGAAGACTGGCGCCATCTTTGTAAAGCCACGCCGGTTGCACGTCCGCAACGATGCCCATGCGCTGAAATCTTTTCAGGCTGTCCGCAAATTGAAAGTTCGCGTGCGTCACGAGAAATCGCCGGGCGCGAATATCCATTTGCCCGTGAATATTTTCGTAACAATCGAGCAACACGTCGGGCGATGCTTCGCCGGTGCAATGCGCGGCCAATTGCCACCCGCGCCCCGCCGCTTCGAGGTAAAGTGGGTTGAGAATTTCGGGCTTCACATTCAACAGCCCGCTATAATTCGGATCGGTGATTTGATAAATATCGCTCACGCCCCACGGCTCGCGCATGTAAGCAGTGCCAATCAACATCCCGCCATCGAGCAAAATTTTCAGCGGCCCGATTCGCACCCAATCATCGCCCAAACCCGTCGGGCCATATTTGGATGTTCGATGTTCGGTGTTCGCGGTTGAAAGTTTTGTTTCGCCGACTCCAAATGTCAGCTCATCCAATTTCTTCAGCGCCTCATCAATCGTCTTTGGGACCGGCTCCATCATCCGCGTGCAATTCATTCGCACCGTCAGTTCGCCCGATTTTGCGAGGTCACGAAACAAATCAATCGCCTCCGTTTCGGTGCGTCGCTCGCCGATGCTGGTAATGCCTTGCTGGTTGTAAAGTGCGTGTAATTTTTTTACGGCAGCACGTTGTTCAGCGTCCGTTGGCTTGAAGGCGGATGATGCGCCCTTGAGTAATTGTGCGGCATTTCGCAGCAAGCCAGTGGGTTCGCCGTTCTCATCTTTCACAATTTCGCCCGGAGTCGGATTCGGCGTGGCGCGGGTGATGCCGGAAATTTCCAACGCTTTGGAATTGGCAACGGAAACCGGCCCCGAATTCCAATGCACCGGATTATGCGGAGCCGCCTGATCCAGTTCCGATTTTGTCGGCAAACGACCTTCCAGCAAACGGGTCGCGTAAACGCGTTCAAGGATAATCCAGCTTCCCGGCGGTTTGGCGCGAACTTGTTTGCGAATCCATTGTTGCGCATCGGCAATCGAGCGGATGAAGGGAGCGCCACCGTTCATTTCGCTGACCGACGCTCGATAGGAATGCACATGACTATCGTACATTCCCGGCAAAATAGTTTTGCCGTGGGCCTCGATAAAACGCGTATTCGGTCCGACAAATTTTTTTACGGCGCGATTTTCCCCGACGAAAATAATTTTGTCACCACGAAGCGCGATCGCTTCGGCAGTGGGCTGGTTGGGGTTGACGGTGATGACATGCGCATTGCGAATGACCACATCGGCAGTCGCAGTTTCGTCAGACCGATGCTGACAGCCTGCGAAAATTAGAAGAGCCAAACTGCATAGAGTTGGGAGAAATCTTTGCCTGTTCATGAATCAGATTCCACCACTGGAAATACCGCGAGCGATCCCGGTTTTCACATCGAACGAAACGGCGCTGACGTATGCGCCCGGACTTGTGGAAATGTTGTAGCCGATGTTTTTCAAAAAATTCGCGTCGCCGTCTGGATGATTTTTCTCCAATCCAAGTTTGAGCGTGCCGGTGGTTTGCAATCGCGGAGATTTCATGGCGTCATCGAGCGAAGCACCGAGGCCAACATAATTCAATAGCACTTCAAAAACGCTGTTGGGAATGCGTGTTCCCCCTGCTCCACCGACGGCCATGACCGGTTTTCCGCCACGCGACACGACGGCGGGGCACATGTTGTTCACGGCGCGTTTGCCGGGTCCGGGAGAATTCGGATGACCTGGGCGCGGATCGAATCGCCACATGCCATGACCGAGAACCATTCCAAGTTCCTCGACCGACACGCGCGCGCCAAATCCGCTGCCATGCGTCAGCGTTATCGCAATCATGTTCCCGTGCCGATCCACTGCGCTGATGTTGACCGTCCCTTCATCATCAAGTGAATCAATTTTCAGCGGGACCGGTTTACCTGCTTGCAACGCGCGCCTAACTTTCGTTTTCATCTCATCGACATAAGGCGATGAAAGAAGTTTCTTGATCGGTACTGTGATTTTTTCAGGATCGCCGAAGAATTGCGCGCGATCCGCCCAAGCGATGCGCAGCGCTTCGAGTTTTGCGTGGAGGCGGGCGCGTGCAGAAAATTTTGCCCAATCCAACGATTTCAAAATCGACATCGCCTCCAACAACATCAGGCCGGGCGAAGTCAGCGGCGCGGTGTGAATTGTTTTTCCATTCCAATCGAACTTCAACGGAGCCACCTCGCGCGCGCGATAGTCGGCCAGGTCATCGACCGTCACCAATCCGCCGTTTTTTTGAAATGCGTTGGCAATCTTCTGAGCAATGTCGCCGCGATAAAATGAATCAGCAGAATTCCGCTCGGCCAACGTTTTGAACAACTGCGTGAGTTGAAGATTTTTTGATTTCTGGCCGTTGCCGGGTGGGTGGGACGAATCTGGACTGGGATTATTACGCGACGCGTCCAAAGCGGCTTGCGTCTGGGTTTCGGGCGGCAGGACGACTCCCTCTTCACTGAGACGAATGGTAGGAGCAAGAATCTCGCGCAGCGAACGCGTCCCGTACCGCTCCAGAGCGAGTTGCAATCCCGCCGGAGTTCCCGCAACGGCGGCAGCAAGCCATCCGTGATAATTCAAGTTGCCTTTCACGCGACCTTTCGCGTCGAGCGGGAACATGTCTTCGCGCGCCTTTGCCGGAGCGGTCGAATTGAAGTCAATCGCAGTCACCTTTCCGTTCGCGAGCGCGATAACCGCGTGCCCGCCATATCCGCCAATGCCGCATTTACTCGGCGAAGTGATTCCAGCCGCAAACGCCGTGGCGATCGCGGCATCAATCGCGTTTCCGCCCTCAGCTAAAATGGCTTCACCTATTTTCGCGGCAGCAGGTTCGCCCACCACTGCGCCAAAATTGTTCGCGAAATTTTCCTTCGCCGCAAAGCAGAACTCCGCTCCGAGAGTGCCAGCCGCGACGGCTTTTCCCGTCAGGCTCAACATTTCACGGCGACTGTATTGAGATCTGCGCATGGTGGTTTCTTAAAAAAGTGAATCAGATTTGGCACGCCGGACACCAACAAGTCGTGCGTCCGCCAATCGTGGCGTGATCAAGCGTGGCGTCGCAACGCGGACAGTGGCCGCGCTTTTTCCAGCGGAATCGGAACAGCCACGATTTGGGCGGGTCGGAGAAATCATGGCTGATGATTTCAAGCGCACGATGCGCCACAGAACGGGTTTTTTGAAATGCAGATTTAAGCTTTGCCGAATCTAATTTCCCGACGGCAGTGCGCGGATGAATCTTGGCCTGCCACAAAATTTCGTCAGCCATCCAGTTGCCGATTCCGGGAAAACCATTCTGCAATAACAACACCGCTTTGATGGGGGCCTTGCCGTGTCTTTGCAGAAATGTCTTAAACCTCTCGAAAGTAAAATCGGGAGAATTCAACGCGGCGGGAAGTTTGTTCCACCAGCCGGGCTTTTCCGACCCGTGATGGAAAAGGACACGACCGAACAGGCGCGGGTCACTGAAAATCAGCGAGAGAGCTTTTTGTCTAAGAACTAGGTGATCGTGTTTCAGCGGGGCGAAGGAAGCGCTTTCGGTGCGCAATTTGCCCGTCATTCCAAGGTGCAGGCCAAGCCAGCCATTTTCGCCAAACCGAAAAAGCATCTGCTTTCCGTGCGCGAAGGATTCGACAAACGTTGCGCCGGTTAAAGTTTTCTCGATCAATTTTGCGTCGGTGCCTCGAAATATCCTTTTGGAAGAATGCAGTTGGACGGTAACAATTTTGAGGCGGAGTCCGGCATCCCACTGCTTGCGATAAAATTCAACTTCGGCCAATTCGGGCATATCAAAAATGTAGTAAGTCATGGCAGACACCGCAATGGCTAGCTCATCGAAATACTTTTCAACAAAATCTTGTTTCGCTGAACGAGATTGAACCGCGTCTCGCTCTCGTTATGCTCTGGGAATGTCCGAAGAAAACGCCACAACCAATTATGTCGGTGAAGCCGGGCGAAATTATCACGAAGGAAAACGGGGCATTCCAACCACGGCAATTCCGTGGGTCGCCGCGCTCCGGGCGGAAAAATTGGCGCATTGCGTCAAGGCGACCGACACGGTTTTGGAGTACGGCGTCGGTGCGGGATGGAACCTCGCCCATCTCGTTTGCGCCAAGCGAATGGGTTTCGACGTTTCAAAATTTCTGGAACCCGAAGTTCACAAGCTTGGAATCGATTTTGTCGCCAGCACTCAAAGCATTCTCGCGAATTCCATCGACGTAGTCATTTGCCATCACACCCTTGAACACGTTCCAAACCCTGCGGAGGTGTTGCAGGAAATCAAACGTGTTTTGCAAAAAAACGGAACGCTGCTTCTGTTTGTTCCATTTGAAAAAGAGCGCCGATATCGCCATTACAATCCCGCCGAACCAAACCACCATCTTTATTCCTGGAATGTGCAAACGTTGGGAAATCTTGTCGCCGACAAGGGTTTTCAGATCGCAGAAGCGCGCGTCGCGCAATTTGGGTATGATCGCTTCGCCGCAAAATGGGCAACCCGACTTTGTTTGGGTGAAAAAGGATTTCGCTTTTTGCGTTCTGCCCTGCACCTGATCAAACCCGCATCCGAAGTTCGCTTGGTCGCCCGGAAGGTGGATTGACGTCCTCTTGCCGAGGAGCCATGAACGACCGATCTATTTTGACCTGCGCCGAAATGTCATTACCTCCGCTGCAAGTTGGAAATGGCAGCGGCTCAGGATGAAGAATGAGGCAAACGGTTTTCTTCCAGCGCTATCTAAACCACGATTTTCAAAGACTGGCACACGATATGCAGCTTTTTTTTCGAGTCCAAAACAACTATGAAAATAATTCAGCCCAATTGCCGAATTCAATTCACTGCGGAGGACATCGACTTCATCACGCGCATCCTCGGGGCGAAAATGGAAAGCGCTGACTGCCTGGTCATGTTGCTGACTGAACCCGACACACGTGACCTGATTCTGGACGATGAAGCGTTGTTCCACGCGCTGTTGGAACAAACCGGTTGCTTGAGCGTCTCAAACCATTTTTATTTTTATGTGTTGGTTCGACAGGTTTTGCGTCGGGCCGGAATCGACGATCGCACGGTGGCGGATTATGTCGCTGAGATGTTGGCCGAATATTCGCACGCCGAACAAAGCCGTTGCGTTCTGCCGGGTCAAACTGCTCCGCTCGATTATTTTTTTGAAATGCTGGCCGCTTTGAGAACGGCGGACGAACGAACGACGTTTGTGCTGCGCGCGCACATCGGAAATCATTCGCTATTCCTTTCGGGCGTGTTCCCGGAACGAATTCGTTTTCGCGCTGAATCGAAAGGCTTTCCCGATTTGAAATATTACCAGGAAGTTGGGCGAACAAATTATCGCGTCGCCAGCGATCATCGGCTCGCCCAAAAATATGAGTTGGCGCCAATTTTTCATACGCTGGCCGAAAATTTTGAACCGGCGCGCCGGGCTTTGAACGATTTATCCGAACGCATTTTTTCGCTGGGCGACAACGACCGTTTTGTAAACGCGCTCTTGCGACAGGGCGAATTAAAAAATTAAGACACGAATTTCACGAATTAACGTAAATTCTAAACGCAGCTTCCCAATTAGTGTTAATTCGTGAAATTCTTGTCTGCCTTCAGAATCCGAATTGAGGGACGAGCCTCAAGGTTTTTTCCGGAGACTTTTGTAAAATCGTTTGCCAATGACGCGCCGCGCCGGCTGCGACGTTCTCGACGCGATCATCAAGATACAAAATCGAATCGCCACGCTTGCCCGTAATGCGTTCCACGACTTCATACAGCTTCGCCTCCGGTTTCATGGAGCGGTGTTCGTAGGAAAAAACATAGCCGGTGAAATTTGCAAAAAACGGAAACCGCTGGCGGATGTGACGAACGGCCAATTCATTCGTGTTGGAAAAAATATAAGTCGGAATTCCTTTTTCGCGAAGGCTGCGATGCCATTCGATCATCGGCGCAATTGGAGAAAATATATCGCTGAAATGGCCGGCAAATTCCTCGAAATCGCCGCTGAAACCGGTGGCTGTGCAAACCTCGGAAAAAAAATCCTCTTTGCTCATCAAACCGGTTTCGAATCGAAACAGCAATGGAGAATGATCAATCGATTTCTGAATTTCTTCTGCGGTCATGCGGCCCCGGCTCGCGATTTTTTTCGCCGCGACATTGTAATCAAAATTGAGCAGGACTTTGCCCAGATCAAATACGACAGCTTCAGGTTTTTTCATCGAATGGATTTTGTATCAGACGCGAAGAAAGGACATGAAATTTTTGAAATCAAACGTGAAAATGATGAACGCCTAAATAATGTTCTTGAGGCAATGATTGAATAATCCACGTACCCGACAAAGTTTCACGGCTTCCTTTTCAGCGTTGCCCTTGCCGCGCCAAATAAAAGAACTCCGCAGCCGAGTAATGAATAGGTGCTTGGCTCAGGGACGATCGTCGAAGAGAAGAATATTCCATCCAATAAAGTGCTTGCGTTCGCAGCAGTAACTGTGAAACGCAGATCTCCAGACTGTCCTGCGATTGTTGAGATGTCCGCAGCATAAGTCGCATAACTTGCGGTTCTGGATACTTCAAAATACGAAATCGATTGGCCGGAGAATGTGATTTGAGGGCCAGAGAAAACATTATCAAACTGAGCTAAAAAAAATAAAGAATTTGCAGACGGATTAATTTGAGCAGTTTGCCCGATTGCGGCACTGCTGCCCAAAATACGACCACCTTGTAGAAAGACAGAATAACCACCTTGAATTGGTTGAAGAAATGGCGATGTCGAAGTGATTAGCGAAATCTGCGCTGAATCGAGGGCAAAACCGTCATAAACAATATTGGCTATTTGGCCGCCATTTATGTAGCCGGCCCAACCGGGCAAGGCGTTAGCAATAGGAACTTGGGAGAACCCATCTGGAACCAAGGGCAAGACAGGTGATTCAAACCTGAGATTTGAAAAACCTTGGGAACGACCTATTCCGCACGTCGCCATCAAAAGAGCCATTAAAATTATCTGTTTATTTAGTCTTGTTTTCATATTTCTGAATTTTATTTTATGATCAAAGGATCGCCCACCGCTTGGAAAGCTGGTGTTCCCCGTGATTGCCAGGCACAAACCGCGAAGTTCCTTCCTCCAGCCCAAAGCCCAAAGTAAACTTCACTGTTACTGATATTTGAAAGGCCCGGTTCTTGCACATGAGAAACCGCACCTGCTGGTGTATTGGAATAATTT
>JAYVSV010000198.1:0-3051 GCA_043775015.1 Verrucomicrobiota bacterium | reverse complement strand
GGCGATGTGCGGGTTGTAGAGGCTGACCTTGGATTTGCGGCCGCTGACCATGATGTTGCCCTTGTAGAGTTTCACGCGCACCGTGCCGGTGACGTTCTTCTGCGATTCCTCGACATAGGCCTGCAACGCGTAGCGTTCGGGCGCATACCAGAAGCCGTTATAGACCAGCTCGGCATACTTGGGGATCAGCGCGTCGCGTTGGTGCATGACTTCGCGATCCATCGTGAGCGATTCCATCTGGCGATGCGCGAAGAGCAGGATCGCGCCGCCGGGTGTCTCATACACGCCACGCGATTTCATGCCGACGAAACGGTTCTCGACCATGTCCACGCGGCCGACGCCGTGTTTGCCGCCGATCTTGTTCAAGGTCTTCATCACGCCGAGCGGGTTCGACTTCTTGCCGTTGACCGCGACGCAATCGCCTTTGACGAAATCGAGTTCGACGAACTCGGGTTTGTCCGGCGCGTCTTCGGGCAAGCAGGAGAGTGTGCAGAAATAACCCCGGTTCTTCAGGTCGTAGGAATCAAACCACGGGTCTTCGAGAATGCCGGCTTCGTAGGAGATGTGCAGGAGATTGCGATCCATCGAGAATGGTTTTTTCGTGCTGGTCCCGCTCTGCGGGAGAATCTTGTGCTTGGCGCAGTAATCAATCATCTCCTGACGACCGGGAAATTCCGCGCGATAGCGTTCGTCGCGCCACGGGGCGATGACTTGCAAGTCCGGCGCGAGCGCAGCGGCGGTGAGTTCGAAACGGACCTGGTCGTTGCCCTTGCCGGTCGCACCGTGCGCGATGGCGTCGGCTTTTTCCTTCTTCGCGATCTCAACCATGCGCTTGGCGATGAGCGGGCGCGCGATGCTGGTGCCGAGGAAGTATTGGCCCTCGTAAATCGCCCCGGCGCGGAGCATCGGGTAGATGAAGTCGCGGGCGAATTCTTCCTGCAAGTTATCAATGTAGATTTTAGAAGCGCCGGTCTTGATGGCTTTGGCTTCGAGGCCGTCGAGTTCTTCTTCCTGCCCGATGTCGGCGCAGAAGCCGATCATTTCGGCGTTGTATTTTTCCTTGATCCAAGACATAAGGACCGAGGTGTCGAGTCCGCCAGAGTATGCTAAAACGATTTTCATAAATTTATGGGGTGAATAATCGGCAAAGCGGCCCAATAGAAAAGGAGAATGTTGATGGCCAATGTTTCGTGGTAGGGCGCGTCACTCCGTGCGCGCCGTCTTTCTTAATCCAACGAATGCGGCGCGCACGGAGTGACGCGCCCTACCATTGGGTTTGGTTTAAGGGACGAGGACGATTTTCTCGTAAGCGCCCGGTTGCATCACCGCTTCGTCCGCCTGCGCAGCTTGGGCCAGCGGAAATTCTTTTCCGACAACTGGGCGCAAAGTTCCGCTTTCCAGACCGTGGCCAATGCCGGCATAAATCGCGGCGGTTTCATTGGGGCTGGCATTGGCAAAGACCATCCCTAAAATCGCCGCATCACGCGACATCACGTCGCGGGGATTGATTTCAACCTTGCCGCGACTTCCGATCACGACGACGCGACCGCTTTTGGCGAGCGCGGGCAAATCTTTTCCAAGATTCAGATTGGCCAACATTTCGAGAATGACATCGAAGCCGCCTTTCGTTTGCGCAACTGCTTTTTCCAAATAACCCGGCGCGCGATGATCGAAGACGTGATGCGCGCCATTTTGCAAAACGAGTTCGCGTCCGCGCTCGGTTCCGCCCGTCGCAAAAACCGTGAGTCCAGCCGCTCGCGCCAATTGAACTGCCGCCGTTCCGACTCCGCCGCTCGCGCCATGAACCAAAACAGTTTCGCCTGCGACCGCTTTGGCGCGTTGAAACAAAGCACGATAAGCAGTGGCGTAAGGCGTGTTGATCGCCGCACCTTGAGCGAAAGAAATTTTTTCCGGCAACGGATGAACATCATTCGCTTCGCACAACGCGAATTCTGCATAAGCGCCAGTCGAAGTCCCGGAAGTGTAAACACGATCTCCGACACAAGCGGATTTTACTTCCGAGCCGACGGATTCAATCACACCCGCCGCATCTTTTCCTGGCGTGTAGGGCAACGATGGGAGACTCGGATACGTCCCGGCGCGAATGTAAGTTTCGACCGGATTCACTCCGGCAGCATGAACGCGCACAAGAATTTGTTTCGGGCCGGGTTGCGGAACAGGAATTTCTTCAAGCCGCAAAACTTCCGGCCCGCCGAACTGATGGACGTGAATGGCTTTCATATTTTGAACTTTGAGCGAAGCGGCAGCTTCGCCCTACCCAACCAGGATAGGGCGGCGTTGCCGAGCGGCCTTCTTATTCTCGAATCCAGCGTTTCGCTTTCATCTCAAAACAGGGCAGTGTTCCTTGTGCAACTAGCAGCACCGGCACACGCAAACTGAAAATCATTTGCAACTCTTTGCCGATGCGAGTTGCCAGGTTTTCTGGATTTTTGCAGTTGGATGTTGTTTCGATGCGAAGGGACAATTCCGTCATGGAATTTTGCGTCGTGACGCTCGCTTGAAATTCAGCAATGTCCTCGAAACGGCGGAGGACATCTTCGATGGCCGAGGGGTGAATATTTACGCCACGCACGACAAACATATCGTCGGTTCGACCCAAAATTCCGCCGCGTAACGCCAACTCGCAACTGCCACAGATGCAGGGAGCATTTTCAACGCATTGAACCAAGTCACCGGTGCGATACCGCAAAACCGGTGAACCGGTCCGGCCCAGCGTCGTCAAAATCAGCTCACCCTTTTCGCCGGGAGGAATCGCAAAGCCTGTTTTCGGATCGACGATTTCGGCGTAGTAAGCAGATTCAAGAACGTGCAAAACGCCGGGTTGTGCCGGGCATTCGTAGGTGACGGGGCCAGTTTCGGTCATGCCGTGGTGATCGAAAACCTGTGCGCCGGGCCAAAGTTTTTTCAAACGTTCGCGCGTGGCAGGAATGCTTCCGCCGGGTTCGCCTGCGACGATAATTTTTCTGACGCGCGATTGGTTTGGAGTTCCGCCTTCAGGCGGTTCCGTGGCACGCCAACCGCCTAAGGCGG
>JAYVSV010000197.1:0-14567 GCA_043775015.1 Verrucomicrobiota bacterium | reverse complement strand
TCAAGCGGGGTTGCGAGCGCACAAAAACATTCCAACTTGAAGCGGCGTCAACGCCGCGCTCCGACACAACTTGACGCGCACGTTATTTCGGAGTTCGGGTTAAACCCTCTGCAATTCCTCCACAATGAATGGCGCAAATTCAGAATGGAAATGCGGCGGAATGCGCGCTTTGAATTTCGCGCTGACGCCTTCGTAATTTCTCTCGATCACTTGCGCCACTTCATGCAAACGGGCGATGAGCGCCGTGTTGTGATGCGGCACATCCAATTCCACAAACTCGCGGATGGGCCGAAGTTGCGTGCTGAGTTCCGCGAGCAGCGATGGAATTCCCGCGCCCGTTTTTGCCGAAATCCCAACCGCTTGCGGAAAGCGTTCGTAAAACTTGCTCAGCAAATCGTCCTTCTCGAACCGATCGATTTTGTTGAAAACCATAATCGTCGGTTTGCCTGCCGCGCCGATTTCTTCCAGCACCGAATTAACGGCGAGTATTTGTTCCTCCGCCTGCGGGTGGCTCATATCAACGACGTGCAAAAGCAAGTCCGCTTCGACCACTTCTTCTAATGTCGCCTTGAACGCTTCAACCAAACCGTGCGGCAGTTTACGGATGAAGCCCACCGTGTCCGTCAGCAAAACATTTTGGTTCGTCGGTAAGCGAAGCCGTCGCGTTGTTGGATCGAGCGTCGCGAACATTTTTTCTTCGGCGAAAACCGCTGAACCAGTGAGCGCGTTGAGCAAAGTTGATTTGCCCGCGTTTGTGTAACCGACAATCGAGGCGAGCGGCCAAAGTTTTCGCTGGCGTCCGTTGCGCTGCGTCGAACGTTGGCGGCGCACGATGTCAAGTTCACCAAGAATTTTTGAGATGCGTTCCTGCACACGGCGTCGATCCGTTTCCAACTGGGTTTCACCGTCACCACGCATACCGATGCCGCCTTTTTGCCGCGACAAGTGGCCCCAAAAACGAGTCAGACGCGGGAGCAAATGTTGGAGTTGCGCGAGTTCGATTTGCAATTTGCCTTCTTTGCTGCGGGCGCGCTGCGCGAAAATATCGAGGATGAGCGAAGTGCGATCCAAAATTTTGCAACCGAAAACCTCTTCGAGATTGCGGCTTTGCGCGGGGGAAAGTTCGTCGTCGAAAATGACTGTATCGACATCCTGTTCGCGGCAATCGTCGGCGAACTCCTTCGCCTTGCCACTGCCGATGAAAGTCGCCGCGACAGGCGTCTCCAATTTTTGCGTGCCATCGCCGACGACATTCGCGCCAGCACTGGTGGCGAGTTCGTTCAGTTCGTCCATGGAATCGCGCAGTTCAAAACTGGAACGCGATTTGAGTTCGAGGCCGATGAGGAAAACCCGTTCGGTGCGTTTGTGGTTCGAGATGAGCGCTTTCAATTCTTAATAATTTTGGTCAGCTAGAAAGTAGCACGGATTGCGAGAGATGAAAGTGGGTTTTTCTGGGGTGGAACAGGCGTCTCGCCTGTTGATTTCGGCGTCCTCGCCGAAATCCTGCGAAAGCCCAACTACAATCCTGAAGCAATCGAACAAAAGAAATTTAAATAATTGAGCCAGCGATTTGTGCAAGCCATTGAACAATCACGCCGTCGGACGGAATTTAGCGGGACGCCAAATTCAACAGGCCGGAGGCATGTTCCACCTTTTCAAATCGCATCCCCCAATTTCTTCACCGCATCTTCACCTTGCAAACCGGTGATGATTCGCGAGCCGCGTTTGTAGGTGAAATATGAATAAGCCCACGACAGCAGCACGGAAATCTTGTTGCGAAAGCCGACCAGAAAAATCAGGTGAATGAAAAGCCAGGCGAGCCACGCAAAGAAACCGGTGAACTCGAAATTCTTAACTTTCGCCACGGCAGCGGAACGGCCAATCGTAGCCATCGTTCCTTTGTCCCAATATTTAAAACGCGGACGATCGGCGGAACCGGGCGAGTTTATTTCGTCCTGAATGATTCCGGAAACGTGACGCGCCATTTGCATCGCGGCTGGAGAAACGCCGGGAACTGGCGTGCCATCCTCGTTCAATACGAGAGCCATATCACCCGTGGCGAAAACTTCGGGATGTTCCGGCAAACTCAAATCGGGATTCACTTTGACGCGACCCGCTCGATCCAACTCCACGCCCAATTTTTTGGTCAAGGGAGAGGCTGCCACGCCCGCAGCCCAGATGATGTTTTCTGCGTGGATCATTTCGCCCGTGGTCAGCTCGACACATTTGCTGGTGATATTTTGAACGCGCGTGTTGAGGCGAACTTCCACACCCAATTTCTCAAGCTGCTCCATGGTGCTTTCGGAAAGGTGTTCCGATAAGTGGGACAAAACTCGCGGGCTGGCCTCGATTAATATGATTCGCGCTTTTGTGGGATCAATGTGGTCGAAGTCGCGCGCCAAAACGTGCGAGCGCAATTCGGCAAACGCTCCGGCTAATTCCACACCGGTCGGCCCGCCGCCAACCACGACGATGGTCAAAAGTTGTTCGCGTTTCGTGGGATCGGTTTCTGTTTCCGCCTTTTCAAACGCAAATAAAATTTCGCGGCGGATACGGAGCGCGTCGTCGAGCGTTTTCAACCCGGGCGCAAATGGCTCCCATTCGGGATGGCCGAAATAACTCGTCATGCCGCCGAGCGCCAAGATGAGATAATCGTAAGCGAGTTGCCGGTTTTCGAGCGTTACCAGTTTTGCGTCGAGGTTGATGTCGATGACGTTTTCCATCAGCACCGTGAGATTTGCCTTGTCGGTCAGAATGGAGCGAATCGGCTGCGCGATGTCTGGCGCGGACAAGCCAGCGGAAGCGACTTGGTAAAGCAACGGTTGAAAAAGGTGATGGTTCTGTCGGTCAATCAGCGTGATGAACGCGGAAGGATGTTCGAAATGCTGGCAAAAAGTAATTCCACCGAATCCCGCTCCGAGGACAACAATATTTTTGGTCTCCATCCTGCGGCAAATGTTTCGCCCGACCTCTGAAATTGCAAATTTAAAAACTCTGTCTAACCGCGCTTTTTTTGGAGGGCGCGTTTGAGCAAATCCAAAGATTGCGCGTTCACCACGTCGCCTTTCGTGAGCCAACCTTTTCGCGCCAGCCCAGCGCCGAGCCGGAGATAACCCGCGTGCTCCAAGCGATGCGCGTCGCAATTCACCACGCACTTCACCCCCTTGTTTTTGGCGTAATGCCAGAGGCGCCAATCCAGATCAAGACGCATCGGGCTGGCATTGAGTTCGATCCAGGTTCCCGTTTCCGCGCAGGCGTCGATGACCGCATGTTGATTCACTTTGTAAGGTTCGCGCTCGAGTAGAAGTCGCCCCGTCAAGTGGCCGAGCATGTGAACATGCGGATTTTCAGCCGCACGAATCAGGCGCTTGGTGGTTTCCGCTTCGCTCTGTGTAAAACCCTGGTGAATACTCGCGACCACCACATCCAATTGCTGGAGCAAATCATTTTCAAAGTCCAGTTTACCTTCGTTCAAAATATCCACTTCACTGCCGGTCAGGAGACGGAATTCGATGCCTTCGTCGGCGAGACGCTGGTTGAGCAAGGCAATTTCCTGAAGCTGTTTGAGTAGTCGTTCCGGTTGGAGTCCGTTGGCCTGCACCGATGATTTTGAATGATCCGTAATCGCCCAATAAGCGCAGCCGAGTTCCCGCATTTGCGTCGCGATTTCCTCAAGCGAGTTTCGTCCATCGCTCCAGTTGGAGTGATTGTGCAATGAACCTTTCAAATCAGTCCATTCGAGCAGGCGCGGTAAATCGTTGGTTTCCGCGGCTAAAAACTCACCCTGATCTTCGCGAAGTTCCGGCGGCACGTAGGCGAGATCCAAGCGCGAAAAAATCTCATCTTCCGTCTGGCATGCCTGGAGCAAAACAGGGTCGCGGGTTTCCACATCGGACTTGAACAGACCATATTCGTTCAGACGCAAGCCGCGCTGAATCGCCCGCTGCCGCATGACGATATTGTGTTCTTTGCTGCCGGTGAAGTAGGCGAGCGCAAAGGGAAATTCCGCATCGGTCACCACTCGTAGATCCGCTTGAATGCCCCCTTCCAAAACAACACTGGCTTTGGTGTCGCCTTTGGCACTGATGCTTAAAATGCCGGGCAACGTTGTAAAATATTCAATGACGCCCGCCGGATTTTTTGACGAGACCAAAAAATCAACGTCGCCGACGATTTCCTTGAAACGCCGCAAACTTCCGGCCGTGCTGCAGCGGATGACATCGGGATGCTGACGCAAATCATCCAAAATGGGTTCGGCCAATTCAAGGGCGTCACTCAGCAGATGGCGCGAGGCGTAGGTGCGGCGAAATTGAATTCCTTCGATAATTTTCTGCTGCGTCTTTTCGCCAAAGCCATCGAGCGCGGCAATTTTTCCCTCTTTGCACGCGGTCTCCAATTCATCAAGGTTCGTTATCCCCAGCTTTTCATAAAGTGCCTTCACTTTTTTCGGGCCGAGTCCTGGAACGGTCAGCATCACCAGCAGGCCAGCGGGCAACGATGCCTTGAGTTCTTCGTAATATTCGAGTCGTCCTGTGCTGACGAGTTCAGTGATTTTTTTCTGGAGCGCATCACCAATCCCTTTGATTTCGCCAAGACGGTTTTCGCCCACCATCTTTTCAATCGGCTCGCTCAAAGATTCCAACGTGCGCGCAACGTTCAAGTAAGCCCTCGTCTTGAATGGATTTTCCCCCTTCAATTCCAGCAACGTCCCAATCTCGACGAGAATTTGCGCGACTTGATCTTTGTTCATGCGCGACAAGGTAATTTATTTTCGCCCTCAGGAAAGCTGGAATTGGATTGAACCTGTTCATCCGACGCTTCCCTGCTAAGAATATTTTTGAGATGAAGCTTAGAAACATTCCAGTCGCATTGACCATTGCCGGCTCAGACAGCGGCGGCGGCGCGGGCATCCAGGCCGATTTGAAAACGTTTGCGTCACTCGGTGTTCACGGCGCCAGCGCGATTACCTGCATCACCGCGCAAAATCCGAAAGGCATTCTCGGTGTTCAGGCCGCGCGCCCGCAGCTCGTTGCAAAGCAAATGAATGCGGTTTGCGATGCGTTCGATGTTAAAGCGGCGAAAACCGGAATGTTATTTTCGACTGAAATTATCCGCGTGGTGGCAAAGTTTTTCCAAAACCGAAAGCTGCCTTTGGTTGTCGATCCCGTGATGGTTGCCACGAGCGGAGCCAGTCTGCTGAAACGTTCCGCCGTTCTCACCTTGCAACGAGAACTCTTTCCCCTCGCCACACTCGTCACGCCAAACGTAGCCGAAGCGGAAGTTTTGACGGGCGATAAAATCGATTCCGTGGAAGACCTTCGCCGGGCGGCCAGAAAAATTTACGCAGCATTCGGCTGTGCCGCGTTGGTGAAAGGTGGCCATTTGCCAGATATGAAACTGGCCGTGGATATTTTTTACGACGGAAAATCGGAATTACTTTTGTCCGCGCCGTTTGTGCGAGGCATTTCTACTCATGGAACAGGCTGCACTTATTCAGCCGCCATCACGAGTTATCTCGCCTTGGGATTGGACTTGCCCGCCGCCGTCGCAAAAGCGAAGCCTTACATCAGCAACGCCATTGCGAATTCACTGCGGGTGGGCCGTCATTCGGTTCTCCGGCACCAATGAAGTAATTGTAAAAAATTATTTCTTCGCGCCGTGGGTGCGGACGAAATTAATGCACTGCTTCACTTCGGGAACGGAATTATCCCAGTTGTATTCGTATTCCACAGAAATGTTGCCTTGGAATTTTTGCGCTTTAAGCTCATCCAAAATGGCACCAATTTCCGAAACCCCCTGGCCGTAAGGGACATCGTGCGCATCGACTTTTCCAAACTCATTCAGGTCTTTCAAATGACTGCTGATGACGCGGCCCTTCAAAATCTTCAGGCAATCGACCGGCTTCAAGCCCGAGCGAACCCAGTGACCGGTATCCGCGCACGAACCGATTCGTTGATCACGATCTTTAACCAACGATAATACGTAATTCGGATCCCACATCCGATAGCTCGCGTCGTTCGCTTTCTTCGGATGATCGTGAAAACCCACTTTGATGTCGTACTCTTTGACCAGTTTTTCAATGGTGTCGATCGACTTGTCCGATTCCGTCGTCACGGCGATCAGCCCTAGCTTTTTGGCGAATTCAAAAATCTTCCTCGCTTCCTTTTCGTCCGCCGGAATGGATACCACGCCGTAATTGACCGCGAGGATGCCGTGCTGTTTGAGCTTGGCTTGCACTTTGGCGATCACCTCGTCGGAAGCGTTGTGATCCCATTTCACGTCAGATTCCTGGGGGCTTAATTTCTGTCCTGGATAAAATTCAATGACTTTTCCGCCAGCCTCGGCCGTTTTTTCAATCGCTTCAAAAACGGAAAACCGATTGAAAGTGTAGGCCTGGCAGCCCATGGCGAACCCGCCGGTTTTATATTTTTTTGGAATTTCCCTGGCGTATCCGACCGAAGTAGCAAACAACGCGGCGAAAAGCAGGGTTGAGAGAGAAAGTTTTGTATTCATATTGAAACCAATACCACCGAGAAAAACCGGAGCTGTCAACAGCGATCACGGCACGATCACGCGCAACGCTTTTGGTTCGATGAAAAATTGCGCGGGTAATTCCCCCACATTATCTCCATCCAGTTGCAAAAACGTTTGGCGATCGGCGGTCAACCTCACCGCTGTGCCGCTCAATTCCAGCGCACCCGCCATTCGATGCAGCCGCTTCGTCAACAATCCGAAGCTCGCCCGAGCGAACACCCGCCAATTCACCTTTGGAAAAACACAGACGTTGAGCAACCCGTTGCGCAAATCAGCCTGCCTAAAAAAAACGAAGCTGCCTCCGTAAAATCTTCCGTTGCCAATCAACACCATTTCTCCTGTGACGGTTCCTGCGGCGTTGGTCACGGTAATTTTCGATTGGCGGTTGCCGAGGGCCTTCACTCCCGCAGCGATATACGCGAGCGGCCCGATTTTTTTCTTCAGCTCCCAATCCACCAGCGCCACCGCCCGCGAATCCAAACCGGCTCCCGCCAATTGCGCGAAGTAACGTGAAACCGTGGCTCCGTTCGACTGAAATTCAACACGCGGCAAATCAATGGTTTGCTCCTGTCCGCGCAAAATGGTTTTCCAAGCCGGTTCCAGCCCCAGGGGAAGTTTCAATTCGCGGGCGAACACATTCACGGTTCCCATCGGCACGACGCCTAACCGCACCTTGGTCAATCCATGCGCAACATCACCCATGCCGTTTAACACCTCGTTGACCGTGCCGTCACCGCCCGCCGCAACGATGGTGTCGAATCCTTCGCGGACCGCTTCAGCAGCGAGCGGGCGCGCTTCACCGGCACGAGTAGTCGGCTTGCAATGACAATCGCGCGCGAAGGTTTCCAGTAATTTCCTGAGCTTCTGCGCTTTTTCCCCGCGTGCCGTCGGATTGAAAATAATACAAGTTCGCACGCCGCAATGTTGTCTATGAAATTAAGATTCGTCCATCCTGCTTCGTGCCTGTGGCGGCATCTGGTGTAGCGTCGGGCGTCTCGCCTGCCGTGGAGGGCGCGCGTCCCGCCGCCCGGAAAGAACGTCCAAGTTGGGTGGGACGCAAAAATTCCAACCTCGATAGCCTGTTCTTGCGCTTCTTCCGCCGGGCGAGACGCCACGGCTCCACGTCAGGCGAGACGCACGACGCTACTTTTCAGACAGGCTCTCAGGCGAGGGCATCAGCCGCTACCCGCCTTTTGCGAAAAGGAAAAGGCACCTTCCGAAGAAAGCGCCTTCAGTTGAAGAGGAGAAGCTTACTTGACTTGACTGAGGGAGATTTCGACCCAGGATTTGATGACATACCCACGGGCCAATGCGACGCGGCCTAAATTTTCATCATAATGGAAATTGTAATGTCCGTTCATATCCACCGTTTTGGTAACGCTGGCTCCGATAAAGTCGTAGGTGTCGTTACCGCCGCCACCCAATTTAAAGGCCGCAGAGGGCGCATAGATAGTCCCCGTGAAAGAGGAGTTTCCGGTATAGTTGAGCTTGGTATTGCTCGGCAGGCCAAAGTAGGCAAAGTCCATGGCGTTGCCTCCATTGTTGATCACGCCCTTACCGGCGATGCTAACGGTCGGCGCGCTGGTATAAAGTTTCAGCCCTCCACCTGAACCCAGGGTGATCGAATCCTGACCCGTAATATTAATGTCGTCGGTGACATACAATCGGGCGCGGCCCTGGACAAATACACTTCCGCTCAAATTACCCAGTAGGTAATCGCCGTCATTCAGAATATAATCGTAAGTCGTCACCACCTCGTTCGTGGTGGCGACCGTGCTGGGATAGGTGTAACCCGTTTTACGATTGTAAGTATAGCTACCGGTAACGTAATTGGTGGTATATCCACTAATAAATGTATAGCTGTAGGTGTTGATTTGGTAGGAGGCATAGCCGATGATTGTGTTGTAAGTGTAGCCAATGATTTTGGCGTACGTGTAGTCAATGATTTTGGCGTACGTGTAGCTGAGTTGATCGGAAGAGTAGCCGATGATTAAGCTGTAGGCGTAGCTGCTGATCTTGTTGTAGGCGTAGCTGCTGATTTGGTTGTAAGTGTAGCTGCTGATCTTGTTGTAAGTGTAGCTGCTGATCTTGTTGTAGGTGTACCCATCGATATTAAGGTAATCATAACCGGTAATTTTTCCGTCACTTCCATAGGATATCACTAACGATCCAGGAATGTACGTTCCAGCGGCAGGGGCATTTCCGTTGCCAGCATGCTGCTGCGTAGTGTTCGTGCTGATTATCGTTGTATAAGTCCCGGCGGCAGGGAGGTTGGTTCCAGAAATTGTCTGGACGGTGGTATTCGTCGTCACTGCGCCCACATAGGTTCCAGATGCAGGAGCCGCGACGGTGTTGGTTGAAACGGTGTTGGTCGTCACGCTCCCAACGTAGGTTCCCGACACAGGAGCCGCGACGGTGTTGGTTGAAACGGTGTTGGTCGTCACACTCCCAAGATAGGTTCCCGATGCTGGAGCCGCGACGGTGTTGGTTGAAACGGTGTTCGTCGTCACGTTCCCAACGTAGGTTCCCGATGCAGGAGCCGCGACGGTGTTAGTGGAAACGGTATTGGTCGTTATGCTCCCCGAGTACGTCCCCGACCCAGGAATCCCGACGGTGTTGGTTGAAATGCTGTTCGTCGTCACGTTCCCTATGTAGGTTCCCACCACAGGAACCGTGAGGGTGGTCGTTGTAGAGGTGTTCGTCGTCACGCTCCCCAGGTAAGTTCCCGACACAGGAACCGCGACGGTGTTGGTGGAAACGGTGTTTGTCGTCACGCTCCCTAAATATGTCCCCGCGACAGGAGCCGCGACGGTGTTGGTTGAAGAGGTGTTTGTCGTCACGTTCCCCGTGTATGTTCCCACTATAGGAGCACTCAACGAGGTAACATAGGTTGTATTCGTCGTTATAGTGCCGACCGCGTTGGTTGGATAGGTCGCCGAGACGGCCCCCGCCAAGTTCGTGGAGATCACAGGGTACTGGTTTGTTGTAACATTTCCAACATAGGTGTTGGGATCCGGATAATTCGTACTGTTGGCGACAACCGTATTTGTTACAACACTAACCGCATTCGTTGGTAAATTGGCGGTTGTGACCGAAACCCCCGCCAAGGTGATGACAATATTAGTAGCCTTGCCGCCCGTGGGAGTGGTATAGCCCGTGGTGAATGGCACCAGAACATCCTGAAATGATACGTTCATGTCGTCACTGAAATGCCCCGCCTGGACCCCGTCAGTTCCGCTGTCGATCCAAGCCGCATCTCCCACACCGCCGTTCGGCCCGATGGAAACCAAGCCGCCCGGACCGGTGGAAACCCTCCCCCGGATGTCTGCATTGCCGATGTTTAAGGAATCAAGCAGTTTCGAGTTGACGGCCACGTCGCCGTTATCTTTACGTTTGGTAATATCGTATAGGCCGCTCGTGCTGTGCGCTGGATCCATCGAATCAAAACTATCAGTGGAAATGCGGTTTCCACTCAGGTCAAGACTCTCTTTGGCAACCATTCCCTTTACAAAAATGCCATCCTGACTGGTCGTGACCTTGACTTTTCTCCCCACGTAAGTTGGTTGACTTACTACATTGCCAATAACGGCAAACATGGTTTGCGGAGCAAGCGAAGAAAGTGGTGCGGGCAAGTATCCTTGTGAAACAATGGCCGGAGCAGCCTTACTATAAGGAGAGGTGGTCACAATGAGCACCTTATACCAGGTCGTCCCGTTCGTCCGGATCATTTGATAGCCGTCCGTCACGGTCGTCCAGCCATCGGCGTTCCAATCGAGCGTGGCCTGAGTAATATCATTGGTCAGACAACTCGTATTCAGGTGAACAATGGCTTCCTCGATTCCGGCTTCCACGATCGGAATGGTGGCGTTCCATACCTGTGAACGCACCACCGACTTGTTCTGCGCGCCAATCAGGGACAGAAAGCTCGCGAGGGTCAAACCGACAATAAATATAATCACCATCGTTACCATGAGAACGCTTCCCGATTCTCTATTCTGGAGGAGTTTCGCTTTCATAATTTTTATTGGTTTCGAATAACCACTTTCGCGGTCTGGATACTTTCCGTGTTGATGAGAATGGTGGGGAGCAGCTTTCGTGAACAAACCCAGCTCACCTGGACCAGTTTGCACGTTGTAAAATTATTATTCGCCACTGGGAATTGATCGTAAGTGCCACCAACGGCGTTTCTTTGGAAAATAGAAAAAACAAGAGAGTCGCAGTCTCGCAATAGAGTCGTGTTTACCCCGCTTTTGTTCCGCACCAACGTTTTTGCAACTGAATTGTAGGTGAACTTCAGAGGCGTGTTATCCGAATCTGTGAAAGTAATTACATTGGTGGTGAAGGCGCTTAAGCCGTTCACCTGCCGAATATCGCGGGTCAGAATATCCAAAGTGTTGCGGCTGGCGTTGTCCAAGTCTGCATAGTTAGCCATCGCGGCAAAACTACGACTACTCCACAGCATCAGCGAGCCGACCACAGCCAAGATGACCAAACCGACGGCCATGGCGACCATCAACTCGATCAAGGTCATGCCGCTCTGTGTTTTCGCAGAGGATTTAGTAGATGTATGCTTGAAGTCCATTGCGAGCAACTAGTGTGTTCATTTGCCGGGTTCTCTGCACCCCTCCGGAAATCCATTGAATCTGAATATCAACTTGCTTTATATCGCCGCTATACGACGCGTTAAACGGGGCAGCACTAATCGTAACCCTTCCGGTATAAACGAGGCTGGATTGGTTCGTGCCAAAGGAGTAGTAAGGAGCGGTGAAAGTGGATGGAATGAAGTTCGATACCGCTATCTGCTCAAAGGTGTAGAGACGAATGGTTTCGAGCTTCTCAACCATCACCTGAGTAGCGCGCAGATTTTCACGAGACACCTGAGTCACCGCAAATCCGCCGGACATGCCCGCATACAAAGAAACCAGAACCGTGCCACACACAAACATGGCAATCAACACCTCCAGAAGGGTGAAGGCGGCTCGGGTAGATAGTTTGATTTTCATGGCAGTCGCATTTTTACGAACTCTCGCATGCTGCAATAAGCAAGTCGGCTGCCACGCTGCCCAACCCGCTGCTGCTCTGAAGCTAAGAAGATACTGTGACGCTATAGCCGCTTACTCAGCTCGGCCTGGCTTTTTGAGAAGACCTCGTCATGGAGTGAATTGCCGTGAGAATCCATGGTCACGACCGCTGGAAATCGTTCCACTTCCAATTCCCAAATGGCTTCGGGCGACCCGAATTCCTCCAGAAAATAGACATTTCGTACCCGTTTAATACATTCCGCGAGAACCTGTGCCGCACCGCCAATCGCGTGAAAATAGACGCATCCGAACTCCTTGCATGCGGCCAAGGTCCGGCTTCCCATCCCGCCCTTGCCTATCACACCACGGAGCCCAAATTGCTTGATAATATCGCCTTGGTATGGCTCTTCGCGAATGGAAGTCGTCGGGCCTGCTGCTGTTACTTTCCAGTTCCCTTGTTCGTCCTTCATCACCACCGGCCCGCAATGATAGATGATCCCATTCTGCAAATTGACTCCTTTGGGCAACGCCCCTCCCTCGTGCAGATACTTATGAACCGCATCCCGTCCGGTGAACACGATCCCGGACAACTCCACGGGGTCGCCGACTTTCAAAGCGGCGATTTTCTCAAAAGTGAAAGGTGCGCTCAGTTGAATCATAATTTCAATACAGCCAGCGGTTAATCTTCCCATCTGCTGCAATTTCCACGCCTTGCCGGCGATAGGCCCAGCACATGTAGCTGACGCTGACGAAAAAGGAAGCCGGCAACCGGTTCGCCACGCCGATTTTTGCCCCAAGCAAGGTCGTCCTTCCGCCGAAACCCATCGGGCCGATGCCAAGTGCGTTCGCAGTATTAACAATGTCCTGCTCCAACTTGTCCAAATCCGGGTTGGGATTGCGATCCGGGATTTTGCGCAGGAATTGTTGCTTGGAAAATTCGTAACCGGACGCGCGATCGCCGCCGATGCAGATGCCGAGAATTCCCGGGCCACAGCCTTTGCCTTGCGCCTGCAAAACCGCGTCCAAGATCACTTTGCGACAGCCGTCCAAGTCGCGGTTGGCTTTGAGTTTCTCGTTCGGCAAGGAATATTGCGCCCCGACATTTTCGCAGCCGCCGCCCTTGAGGATCAAACACACGCTCGTTTCAGCCGAGTGATGCTGATGAAAATGGATGTTGGGAGAGCCTATCCCTAGATTGGTTCCATCGTTCTTGCCGGTGAGTGAATCCACGGAGTTTTGCCGCAAATAACCTTTTTTCGTGGCGAGCTGAACCGCTGCCCGCGCCGTTTCTTCAAACGTGATCTGGTCGAATCCGACCGGGCACTCGACGTAAAAAATAATGCTGCCTGTGTCCTGGCAAATCGGCTGCGACTTTTGTTTCGCCAGCTCGATATTGCGCTCAATAATTTTCATAGCGGACTCGGCAATCGTCCCCTTTTTTTCGTTTTCCAGCGATTGAACGATCGCTTCATGCACGTCGTCCGGGATCTCGGCGGAGGTCCGTCGAATCAACTCAATCAATGAATCCTGCAATACACTCATACTCTGAGAGGTAGCGTAAGGTTTGGTAAAACCAGTGTCAACGAACCGTCCTCCGTTCAACAGCCCTCACCCACCGGAGGCAGGTGCTGCCCCACTGCCATTGAATTAAGGATTGGGAGGCGGGAGAGCGGGCCGATCTTAATCTTAATCGTTCTCTTAATCATAATCTTTTCCAAGCTGTTCATGGAGGGATTAAGTTGAAGAGTAAGATTAGGAATCCGAGTACCGGACTTAATTCAATGGCAGTGGGGTGCTACCCGGCGTGACCGAACAGTCCACGCAACTAACTTTGAACTTTGAACTTTGACCCTGCCAATTTACCCTCGCGCCATGACTGATCGTTCCTCCACCAAGCTGGCTCTTTGGCCATTTGTGCTCTGCGACATTATTTTTCTCGGAGTGGCTTACCTGATTTTTTCCATCGGCCATCGTCCGCTCACGTTTTGGGAGGCGGTAATTCTAGCAGCTTGTGTCGGAGCCGGAGCCTGGAGCCTTTTGACTCCTTTCCTGCGCCAAAATGCAGCCGCGATCAAACTTGCAGAATCCGAATCGCTGACCACCACTGTTGCTCAAATCCAGAACCTCGAACAAGTCGCCGCGCAGATCAGCAGCGCCACCAATCATCTCAAAACTGCGCAGGACCAATCCGCCCAAACCGCAACTGCCGCATCGAAGATCGCCGACAAGATGGCCGAAGAAAGCCGCGCGTTCAGCGAATTCATTCAAAAGGCCAACGACACCGAAAAGAGCCATCTTCGCCTCGAAGTTGAAAAATTGCGCCGAGCCGAAGGCGATTGGCTGCAAATTCTGGTGCATGTTCTGGATCACATTTTTGCGCTTCGCCAGGCGGCGGTTCGATCAGGCAAATCGGCGGTGATCGAGCAAATTGGAAATTTTCAAAATGTTTGCCGCGACACGGCACGCCGCATTGGCCTGGTTTGTCATTCACCCGAAGCGCAACAACCGTTCGATGACAAACTCCACCAGATTATGGACGGAGAACCTCAACCAGAAAACGGCACGCCCATTTCGGAAGCTTTGGTGACTGGTTATTCTTACCAAGGCCGCGTGATCCGCCGCGCCATGGTGCGAATACCCGCCGCTCAAACCGCTCCAGAAGAAATCGCTGTGACTGAAGCCGAAGTTGCAGCGCCCGAACCGACCAGAGTTGAAGAACCGCTGGCTGAGGAAGCGCCCGCAGAAGCCGGGCAAAAATCACTGTTTTAGAGCGGTTGCGATTTCGGTCATTCTCGCAACACACAACTATTTAGGAATCCCCTGTAAATTCCGCGAGGCGTTGGTGTTCACAAAAGAATGAAATCCAAAAGGAACTCCGCGCTCGTCCCATCCAACGTGCATTCCAAAACTCAATTTGCCTTTAATTTCCCGGCGCGCTTCCACCACGCCCACGCTCCGCAACCCTTCCCATTCTCCCCGGTCGGCAAACCAGCCGATCTTTTCACTCTGCCA
>JAYVSV010000196.1:0-3759 GCA_043775015.1 Verrucomicrobiota bacterium | reverse complement strand
TTCCAGCGCACGTTCGAGCAGGGCCAGTTTAGCGGGAGCGGCGTGGCGCAGCAACAAACGTTTGGGCGTCATTCGGCAGACCAAGCCGGGGTGCGCCGCCGCGAGTTCTGCCAGCAATTGCGGCGTGCGAAGTTCCCGCAACCAGAATTTTATCTGGGATGCCTTGGGCCGGCGGTGGTGCGCAAAGTAGTGTGCCTCCACCAGCCGCCGGATCATCGGCCAGTCCTTGTCGCGCTGTGTCTTCTTCGCCTGCACGAGGTCGGGCAGGGAAAGTAGATCGCACCGGGTGCCGTCCGGCAGCGCGATGGTCACGCGGCGTTTCCACAAATTGGCGAAGGCATCCACGCCGCGCATTTTCGACATGACATCCACCCGCATCCGCAACGCTTCGGGATGCTGACAGCGAAAGTGGAGGGCGTGGCCGCGCCGGAGATATTGCAATTCAAACGGCGGCACGGCGATGGGTTCGGCGCGCAAATCAGCCAGCGCCTTTCGCAGCCGCGCGAGGTTGGTCGCGTCGGCGAGGATGGCGAAATCGGTGTCGCGGCTAAACTCCGCCGCGCCGTAGAACACGCACGCCTGCCCGCCCATGAGCAGGGCGCGGACGCGGCGTGCGCGCATCGAAGAAAGGACTTTGCGTATCGGGTTCGGGATCAAGTGAGCCTCCGAGCGCGAGATAGGTTTGCCATAGTTTCTCGCTTTCCAGCCAGCGTTGCACGGGTGTGAGCCGATACCACTCGGCCCATTCACCGCCAACCAATTCTTCCGGCTGAATCATGCCAAACAGTTAACAGAAGAGAACCGGCGCGGCAAATTGAGTTTCTTTCCGCTAGCGGCTCAATTTGAATTTGCTTCGGGTTTCGAGTTCCGCCTTCAGGCGGTCCGAGGCCGCGTGAACGCGGAACTCCAAACCAAACCGATCCATTTCGCCACGCGATCGATTCATCTCCAGCTGTACAGTCGCTGAAACTTTTCGCGTGGCCGAGGATTCCGCAGTTAAAACGCCTTCGAAGTAACGTCCCGACGGAACTGCGCGCCTTCGAATTGAATTTTCCCTACGGCCACATACGCCGCCTTCTGCGCCGCGCGCAGATCGTTTGCCCAAGCGGTCACTCCGAGAACCCGACCGCCATTGGTCACAATTTGATCGCCGATTCGCGCTGTGCCGGCGTGAAAAACTTTGGTTTGCAGCAGCGCGTCCGCAGCGTCCAAACCAGAAATTGGTTTTCCCTTTGCATAATTCCCCGGATAGCCACCGCTCGCCATTACGACGCAAACCGACGCGCCCTGTTTCCATTTCAATTCCATTTTTCCCAACTTGCCATCGACACTGGCGTCCAGCAGTTCGACGAGATCATTTTCCAATCGCGTCAGATAAACCTGCGTTTCGGGATCGCCAAAGCGGGCGTTGAACTCCAAAACTTTCGGGCCGTCTTTGGTCAGCATCACGCCGGGATAAAGGATGCCGCGAAAATCAATTTCTTCCTCCGCACAACCGCGCAGCCACGGCTCCAAAATCTTTGCGCCAACTTCTTTCAGTTCGCTTTCTGTCAAGAAAGGCGTGGGCGAATAGGTCCCCATGCCGCCGGTGTTCGGGCCTTTGTCGCCTTCGAAAATGCGTTTGTGATCTTGCGAGGTCGGGAAAAGCTTCGCGGTTTTTCCATCGCAAAGTGCGTGCAGCGAAATTTCTGTTCCTTCCAAAAATTCCTGGATGACAATCGTCGCGCCGGCTTTGCCAAAAGCTTTGCTCACCAGAATTTCGTCGATGGCGCGATCTGCTTCCGCAATTTCGCTGCAAACAATCACACCTTTGCCGAGGGCCAAACCGTCGGCTTTCACCGCGCAACGTCCGCCCAGCGAGGCCGCGAAATTCTTGGCATGTTTCGCATTCACAAAAGTTCCAGAGCGAGCCGTGGGGATGCCGTGCTTGTCCATGAACTTCTGCGCGAAAACTTTGGAAGATTCAAACTGCGCGGCTGCGCGATTCGGCCCCCAGATGCGCAATTTATTTTCCTGAAACAAATCAACGACGCCGAGGGCTAGGGGGTTGTCGGGTCCGACGACCGTGAGATCGATTTTGTTGATCAGCGCGCAGGCCAGCAAACCTTCGAGGTCGTCCGCCGCAAAATCGACGCACAAAACTTTTTTGCCGTTGCGCAGTTCTTCGAGCGCGATGCCGGCATTGCCCGGCGCGCACCATAATTCAGTGACATGCGGCGACTGCGCGAGTTTCCAAACCAGCGCGTGCTCGCGTCCGCCTGAACCGATGACAAGAAGTTTCATTTGCATCATGATTCAAGAGGAAGGTTGAACCGGTGCAAAGCAATTTTGCTCGAAGTGAATCGGAAATATTCCTTTTCCGCCCCGGATGCTTCGCTAGTCTAGCGGACTGCTTCACAAAAATTATGAAAATACTCTTTATGACCACACTCGTTTCCACGCTGGCAATCGCATCCAGTTTCGCTGCCGAGCTTCGCATTGGCATGATCGGTTTGGACACTTCGCACAGCACAGAGTTTACGCGGCGCTTCAACGACGTCACGGACAAAAATTATATTCCCGGCGGAAAGGTGGTGGCTGCATTCAAAGGTGGAAGCCCTGACATCGTGAAAGAAAGCTGGTCGCGCGTCGAAGGTTATACGAAGGAGTTGCAGGAAAAATACGGAGTGAAGATCGTGGACTCAATCGAGGCGCTTTGTGCGGAAGTCGATGTCGTGATGCTGGAGAGTGTGGATGGCCGCCCGCATTTGCAGCAGGCGATTCCAGTATTCAAAGCGAAGAAGCCAATCTTCATCGACAAGCCGGTTGCAGGAACGCTCGCCGACGCGATCCAAATTTTCCGCCTCGCCAAAGAAAACAACGTTCCCTGCTTCTCATCGTCGTCGCTGCGCTATTATCCGGGGCTGGTGGAATTGAAGATTACGGATTTCGGCGAACTGCGCGGCGCGATTTCCACCGGGCCAGCGCACCTTGAATCGCATCATCCCGATCTCTTTTGGTATGGCGTTCACCCAACCGAAGCGCTGTTCACAATTATGGGCACCGGTTGCGAAAGCGTCGTTCGCACTTCGACGCCCGACACCGATGTCGTGACCGGCGTCTGGAAAGGTGGAAAAGTCGGAACGCTGCGCGGTTTGCGCAATGCGGTTGAGCCATATCGCGTCACGGTGTTTGGATCCAAAGCGGTCGTTGATCAGAAACCCGGCGGCGACTACACGCCGTTCCTGCGCGAAGTCATGAAGTTTTTTCAAACCGGCATCGCGCCGGTTTCTCCAGAAGAAACGATCGAACTTTTCGCGTTCATGGAAGCCGCTGATGAAAGCAAACGGCAGGGCGGCTGCCCCGTGAAAATCAGCGATGTGATGAAAAAAGCCGAAGCAGAGATCAAATCCAAACCGTGAACGCTCGCCCTCACACCCCCCCGAGAGAAGTGCAAAATGATTTTCGCTGAGTCAAAAAAAAGATTGTTTGCAAGAGCAGTCAATACCAGGAACCGATCCCTTTACAAATGTCCGACATATTTATGCCGACGGTTGAAGCGCGAGGTGTAAGTGCCTAAAAACCATCTCATCCCCGCCGCCAGATTGGCCCTCGGCGTTTCCGCCACCAATGAAAATGATTACCCATCAAACAATAGACGTGAACCTGCCAGCCAGTCCCTGGCGCAGACCTCTCCGAGAGTTTCCACGAACAACTCCCGATCTTTGTCCGTCTTGAAAATGGGTTCACGCCGGTCCCCGCGATTGATCACATGATAAA
>JAYVSV010000195.1:0-9021 GCA_043775015.1 Verrucomicrobiota bacterium | reverse complement strand
TTGGGAAACCGGAAAAATTTACCTCAACATGGAAAACCAAAACCCACCCTCAGTTTGATGCTCAAAGAATTTACAGAAAAAGATTTGCGCCGCCGGTTTGGTTCGCCTGTGTCGTAAACCGATTGCCAGAGGAAAGTATCGAAGCAAAGCATGTCAGGCTGTGCGCGGGTGATGTAATCGTAAAGCTGCGCGTCGCCGATCTGACCACCCCAATTGTTATGATAAAGAATGGTATTCGGCCAATCGCTGCGGACAGAATTGAACCAATCCACCAAGCGTGTGCGAACCGTATCGTCGTTCAAATTCCATTCATCGGCTAGTTGAACGCTGACGAGCTGGTTCGTGTAAGGGATTTCGTTCTCTCGCGAAAACGGGACTCCGTTTCCAGTTTGACCGAAACCCATGGTGGGCATGCTCTCTTCATCAGAAGCCCAGCGCGCCCACGGAAAACCGGGCGTTTCACCGACAAAAGTTGAAATGGGTCCGAGATTTCCCGTGGAATTCCCTGGAAAATTTACGGCGGTGTAATTCGCATTCGAATAGGTGTCTAAATGAAAAAATTATCCGGCTGCACCATTCCCTGAATCTGCAATCCGCGATTCAGCAGAATTTGATTTCCCTTGCTGAGTTGCGCAGGGCAGTTCGAGCAAAACATCAGGACACAAAATGTCACAAGCCACGCGGAGAAACGACACAACAACATGCTGCAATCTTAACTTCGCTTTAACATCCGAACAAGGGCGCAACTCGTAAAATACGCAGCGCACCTCTCCATTTAATGAATCAAGCTGACTCAAAAAAAAAGCTGCCGGCAAATCGCAGACAGCTTTTGATAAAGATCTTTCCGGACTACATGTGCGCAATAATATTGTCGCCGAACTCAGAGCACTTGATCTCTTTGCCGCCTTCCATCAAGCGGGCAAAATCATAGGTCACGCGCTTGGAGCCAATCGCACCGTTCAAACCTTTGATGATCAGGTCCGCCGCTTCGGTCCAGCCCAGGTATCGCAACATCATCTCGCCGGAGAGCACCACACTTCCTGGATTCACTTTGTCGAGGTTCGCATATTTCGGGGCGGTGCCGTGCGTGGCTTCGAAGATCGCATGACCGGTGACGTAATTAATATTTCCACCGGGCGCGATGCCGATCCCGCCAACCTGGGCCGCCAGTGCATCGCTCAAGTAATCACCGTTCAAATTCAGCGTCGCAATGACGTCGAAATCTTCAGGGCGCGTGAGAACCTGTTGCAAAACAATATCGGCGATTGCGTCCTTAATCAGCACCGCGCCGCCTTTCAAAGCCGCTTTCTGTTCGTCGTTTGCGGCAGGTTCGCCCTTTTCCTTCTTGGTCCGTTCCCATTGCGACCACGTATAAACTTTATCGCCGAAAATACGTTCCGCCGCAGCGTAACCCCAGTCACGGAATGCGCCTTCCGTGTATTTCATGATGTTTCCTTTGTGAACGAAGGTGACACTCTTGCGTTTGAATTTAAGCGCGTATTCGATCGCCGCTTTGACGAGCCGAATCGTGCCGACATTGGACACCGCCTTGATGCCGATGCCGACTTGCACTGGAATATTTGAGGCGTCGTGATCGGGCGCAGCCAGCTTCATGTATTCAACGATTTTTTCTTTCGTGCCGAAACGAATCTTGTTGAAATCCTTCGGAAATTCCCTGGCAATAAAATCCAAAACTTTTTGTGCTTCCGGCGAACCGCCGACATATTCGATCCCCGCGTAAATGTCTTCCGTGTTTTCACGAAAAATGGTCATGTCCACTTTCTCGGGATGTTTCACCGGGGAGGGAACGCCGGTGAAGTACTGAACGGGTCGCAGACAAACATAGAGATCAAGCATCTGGCGCAACGCAACGTTGAGCGAGCGGATGCCGCCTCCGATTGGCGTGGTCAACGGCCCTTTGATGCCGACGAGAAATTCTTTGAAGGCATCAACGGTATCGTCGGGCAACCAGTTATTAAATTTGTTAAACGCAGTTTCCCCGGCAAAAACTTCGAACCATGAAATCTTTCGTTTCCCGCCGTAAGCTTTGAGAACCGCAGCGTCAAATACCCGTTCGCTCGCCGCCCAAATGTCCGCCCCGGTGCCGTCGCCGCGGATAAACGGAATTACGGGATTTTCAGGAACGGTGAGTTTGCCGTTTGCGATGGTGATTTTGCCGCCAGTTGGAGGAGTGATGTCTTTGTAAGCCATTTTTTTAATTTGATTAAAATCGAACGAGGAGTTGACGGAGGAACGCGAGGAAAATCAAGTAAAAGAACCTCTTTTCCTGACTGCGCCAGATCAACCAAGATTATTTCTTTGGCTCTTCATGGGGAAAAATCCTCGTCAGAATATTTATACAGATGGAGGAAGAGTTCGCTGGCGAGAACGAAAGGTCACATCCATCGCCAGCGAATTCAAAATTACTTTCCGATCATGCGACAGCGGTCAAAGCAATCGTCTTCGAGGTGGAAAATTGCGCCTGAACCTGCGCCACCGTGTTCTCCACAGTCAACCCGTGTTTTTGGCGAAGATAATCCACCGTGGACGCATGCTCAATGAAGACGTCCGGCCAACCGATTCGCACCACCGGAGTGGCGATGCGTTTGTCGGCCAATGTTTCCAGAACAGAACTTCCATAGCCGCCCATCAACGCGTGATCTTCCAAAGTCACGATCAAGTCCGCGGCGCGTGAGAAAAATTCCGTGCAAGCCACGTCGATTGGTTTGGTGAAACGAGGATTGATCACCGCGCAATCAAAACCTTCGGACGCAAGTTGTTCCGCCGCTTTCTTTGCGACTCCCAGCATATTGCCCAAGCCAAACAGCGCGATTTTACGGCCTTTATTGCTTGAAAAATTTTGGACAATTTCCGCTTTGCCTATTTCCAAAAGTTTCGGTTGTTCTTTGATCGGCACACCTTCCCCTGCTCCACGCGGGTAACGGATAAACGTCGGATGGTTCACATGCGTCGCCGTGAACATCATGTCTTGAAGTTCATCTTCGTTTGATGGCGCCATCGCGATCACGTTCGGCAGGCAGCGCAAATAAGAAATATCAAACAGTCCGTGATGCGTCGGGCCGTCGTTCGCGGAGAGACCGGAGCGATCCATGCAGAAAATCACAGGCAAATCCTGAAGGCAAACGTCGTGATGAATGCAGTCGTAAGCGCGTTGCAAGAACGTGGAATAAATCGCCACCACCGGACGGAACCCCATCGTCGCCATTCCGGCTGCGAAAATAACACCATGTTCCTCCGCAATTCCGACGTCGTAATAACGACTCGGCATCGCTTTTTCCAAATACTTCAGTCCAGTGCCGGTCGGCATCGCAGCGGTAATTCCGACAACAGAATTATCCTTCTGACATAGCTTCACCATCGTCTGCCCAAAGACATCCTGATAATTCGGTGGCGTTCCAAGTTTGGTAGCGGGAGTTGCACCCGTTTTTGCATCGTAAGGCCCAAGCCCGTGAAATTTTTCCGGCTGATTGAGCGCGGCTTCGAATCCTTTTCCTTTTTTCGTCAGCACATGAATGACGATTGGCATCTCACACGTTTTCGCAAATTCCAAAACGCTGGTGAGCAGCGGCAAATCATGGCCGTCAATCGGGCCGAAATACCGGATGCCCAATTCTTCAAAAATTAAACTGCTGCCCGCGCCGCCGCGTCCGTCGGTCAATTCACTGTTTGGATTTGGTTTCAGCGCGACATCGGATACGACACCTTTGAGTGCTTCCTCGGCTTTGCGTCCGAGCTTAAGCGCCAATTCACCTTTAGCGCCCCACTTTTTCAACCACTGTTCAAAATCATTGTGCAACCGATTGTAGCGCGGATTCCGAATTAGCTTGTTCAGATAATTTGAAATCGCACCGACATTTTTCGCAATGCTCCACTCGTTGTCGTTGAGGATGCCGATGAATTTTTTCGTCGTGTGCGCAATGTTGTTCATTGCTTCAAAAGAAATTCCATTGGTCAATGCGGCGTCGCCGAAAATGCAAACCACATTTTCATCCGTCCCTTTTTGATCGCGCGCCGCGCACATGCCCAACGCGGCAGAGAGAGCCGTTCCGGCGTGGCCTGCGCCAAAACAATCGTGTTCGCTCTCGGTCCGCAACGCGAAGCCGTTGAGTCCGTTCGTGGTGCGAATCGTGTGAAAACGATCTTTGCGTCCGGTCAAAAGTTTGTGGACGTAAACCTGGTGGCTGACATCCCAAACAAACTTATCGTGCGGCGTGGAAAAGACTTTGTGCAACGCGATGGTCAATTCAACCACGCCCAGATTGGGTCCGAGATGCCCGCCGTTGGCTGCGAGTTTTGTGATGAGTTCATGACGCACTTCTTCCGCTAATTCCTGCAATTGCGGCATCGTGAGTTTCTTAACGTGGGACGGTTGATCAACCATTTCGAGATAACGGCTCATAGTTTAGTTTTAGTGTGTGCAACGGAAATTATTCGGTCGCCGGTTCGCTGGCGAGTTGCGCCGGTTTCAAAACCAGGTTGCCTGAGGCATTTTTCTCCAGTTCCTGAATTTTCAACTCTGCTTCGGACAACTTGGTTTGGCAGACCTTGGCCAGTCGGGTTCCTTCTTCAAAACGAACGAGCAATGTTTCCAACGGCAAATCCTCGGCCTCCATCGTTTCCACGATGGTTTCGAGTTTTTTTAGCGCCTCTTCAAAAGGCAAATCCTGATTGCCGCCGTTTTTGGCAGGTTTTGACATCGGGCGAATTTAGACGAAACGACCAAGTGCGTCTAGTGCGGAGTCGTGACGCTGGAGAACAATCCATTGACGAGCGAAGTGATAGGAGAGAGCTTTCTCAATAATTCCATGAAAACACGTAAACGGTCGTCCTTAAAAACTCTCGGCTTTACGCTGATCGAATTGCTCGTGGTTATCGCGATCATCGCGATTCTCGCCGGGCTGTTATTACCCGCCCTGTCCAAGGCAAAGATCAAGGCCCAACGAATTTCCTGCATGAGCAATCTCAAGCAGATTGGCTTGGCGTTGACCATGTATAAGGACGATAACCGGAGTCGTATGCCCTCAGCCCTGACTTACGGAGCACTCCCGGGAGATTACAACTCGTGTACTGATCGGTATGGCCAAATCCTGACTTATGGAGGCGTAGCCAAATCGCTTAACCTTGGCAATTATCGAGCCTTCTGGTGCCCGAGCGATTTAAAGCGCAAGCCATCCACGGTTGCTTCTGCAGAAACCTCTTACACTTATCGCTGGGTTATCTGGTGGAACAGCGCGGTTTATCCGGGACTAAAGGACACTCAATTCTACAAGCCAGCAGCGCAGATCATCTATCACGAGGATCTCGATTATCATTACAAGATGCTGAAGGATCGTTACCCACTGGTTCAACCAATTTTGAACGCGGTTTATGCAGATTGCCATGCGTCACTGTGGAGGGTGCAGTTCCAACAGAATGGAACCGGCGTTCCCGGAAGCCCCTACGACCCAAACTGGTTCGGCTACAACAAGGAAGTAAAAAACCCGGGCCTTCCGAATACCGGCGGCGATGTTACGACCGGTCACGATTTTTAACGTTGGGCTTCAAAGGCTCTCCACCTTTTTTTTGCGAGATGTCTCACTTGATCTTTTTTCAACATTCCCGCGCCAGTTTTGCTCGACGCCAATTTGCCTTCTCACTTTTCATTTGTGTTCACCGATGGTCTTCGCAAAAATCAGCACGACCATTTTGAATCTCATGAAAACCTCCCGATCCTGTTCTCGTCGCGAATTTCTCGCTGGCACGAGTCTGCTTCTAGTCGGCAGCACTCTTCCACTTTGGAGCGCGGACGAGTCGAAAAAATCAAAGACCGAATCGATCATCGACATTCATCAGCACACGAACTATGGCGGCCGCACCGATGAACAATTACTGGCGCACCAGCGCGCGATGGGCATCACGACTTCGATTCTGCTGCCATCGGGCCGTCCACTGGATGTCCCTTCCACGCACGGCGGCAAATCAAACGGTCTGGCGGCGAAATGTCTGGGCAACGAAAGCGTCCTCGCGATGGCAAAACAATTTCCCGGCGAATTTGTTTTTGGCGCAAATGAGATTACCGATTTGCCGGAAGCCCGCGATGAATTGGAAAAATATCTGAAGCTCGGCGCGGTGATTATCGCCGAACAAAAATTCGGAGTGGATTGCGATTCCAAGGCGAGCCACGCGATTGCTGAGCTGGCGCAGGAATATAAAGTGCCGGTCCTGCTGCATTTTCAGCACGAGATGTACAACCTGCACTTCGAGCGTTTCCATACCATGCTCGAAAAATTTCCGAAGGTGAATTTCATAGGGCACGCCCAAACCTGGTGGGCGAACATCGATAAAGATCACGCGGACCAAAAAGTTTTGTATCCAAAAACCAAAGTCACACCAGGCGGATTGACGGATCGGCTGCTCAGCGATTATCCCAATATGTTTGGCGACCTGTCAGCCGGCTCAGGGCTGAATGCGCTGATTCGCGACGAGGAGCATACCCACGGGTTTTTGGAGCGGCACCAGGACAAATTGGTTTACGGAAGCGACTGCGTTGACACGATTGGTCGTGGCCCGGGTTGTCAAGGCGCGCAAACCATTGCCGCCATCCGACGCCTCGCGCCGAGCAAAAAGATCGAGCGCAAACTCCTGTTTGAAAACGCCAGCAAACTGTTTCGAATTTGAGCTTCTCGCGCATCACCCAAACTGGCTTGAAATCGGATTAACGCCGCAACTTCCATTACCAAAAATTCCACGCGCCTTTCCAGATGACCCACAGGCCAAGCAGAAGATTGGTAATGGCGTGCGCGGTCATCGCATCACCAAGACGCTTTTTCCAGCAAACTAAACTTAGATAGGCGAAACCGCAGAGGATTCCCGCGAGCCACTGTTGCGGGTGAACCATGCCGAAAGCGATCGAGGTGATGAGAAATGCGCTCCAACGAAATTCTCCGACCGGGACGGACTGAAAATCAGGGCGGATGATGTAGCGGTGAACAAAGGAGCGATAAAACACTTCTTCGAGCGGCGGAACCACCAGCGTGGAGCCAATGAGACGAACCGCGATGAACAGCCAAGCGAGCGAGGAACCGGAGCCAAATTGTTCGTGCGGGTTCCAGCCTAGTTGGGCCTTGCCCAATTTCGGGTAAAAATTATCCAATCCAACCCACAGGACAAAAACAGCAACACCAACGAGCACAGCCTCGACGCTGATTTTCCAACGCATTTCGCTGACGTAAGGCCAGACGGCCCAAAGCATTCCCGCACCAGCCAAAGTTTTGGCGAGATACAGCCAGTAGCGCGATGTTTCTCCCAGAAGACCCGGTAGCGATGTCAGGATAAGAAAAATAAAAAACGGCCCGACGCGCACGAGCAGTGGTGAACTGGCGAGTTTAGTTTTCATGTTGCCCATGCGCGAAAAAATTTGCGGCAAATTTCTATTCCATCGTCAGCACATTGGTTTGGCCGTTCCATTCCAAGGTGACCGATTGGCGATCGATTTTGAGAACACGCACACCCAAAATCATTTCGCCGGCTCCTACCGTTTTGCCACTGATCAAGGCGGTTGAATGATTCAGTCGATAGAAAATTCCCTGAAGTTTCAGTTGCGGTGCGCTGGGTGGGGCTGGCGCGGCAATCGGGGTGACAGGAATATTATTGCTCGGTTCACTTGCCACGGAAGTTGCGGCCTGACTGGTTGGCAATCTTGATGGCTGAACGACTTGTGTCACACCCGGTGCAGTCGCTGCGGGCACCACTGGCTCCTGCGCGATAGGCGTTTCCGACTTATCCCGTGAATCCGTATCTGTCGAAACATTCTTCTGCGCAGATTTCCAAAAAAGAAGCCCACCAAACACTACGACAATGGCAAACACAATCAGGAATCTAACCGAAACAAATCGTGAGGAACCGCCTGACGACTGAACCGGTTGCATCGGCACGCCTTCGGTTGGTTCCAGATTTTTCTTTTCGCCCGTTTGTTTGGAACGGCGGAGCGCGTCGTTGATTAAGCTCATGAATCGATATTCCCTTCGAGTTCCTGAATGGCACGTCCCACGATCCAAAAATCGATGCGGTCGCGCGCGTGGACAAATCCGGCGAGCAAACATTTGTCGCACAACGCATTGATTAGACGCGGAACACCTTTGCTGTAGCGATGAATGCGCCACAAGGCTGGCGCGCTGAAATAGGGAGGACCTTTTCCACCCGAGATGTGGAGTCGATGCTGAATATATTGACCCACCTCTGTGAATTTCAACGCTCGAAGATGGTAGCGAACGGTGATGCGCTGGCGGAGTTGGCGCAGGCCCTGATCGTTGAGGCGCTCACGCAATTCCGGTTGGCCCATCAGGACGATTTGCAAAAGTTTGCGGTCGTCGGTTTCGAGATTTGAGAGCAGCCGGACTTGTTCCAAAAGGATGTTCGTCAAATCCTGCGCTTCGTCGATAATCAAAACTGATTCCCTGCCCTGCGCCATTTGTTCGAGGAGAAAATGATTTATTTCCGCAATCGTTTCGAGGCGATCCAACCCCTTTGCGTTCAGACCAAATTCCGTCGCGATGGATTTAATCAACTGATCGGGATCGAGCGCGGGATTGATAATCAACGCCGTGGAAAAATTGCCGCCGAGTTGATCCAGCAAGGCGCGGCACAACGTCGTTTTGCCAGCGCCGACTTCGCCGGTGAGTTGCACGAAGCCCTTTCGCTCGCGAATTCCATAGAGTAAATGGTTGAACGCCTCGCGATGTTTGGCGCTGTAAAAAAGGAACTTCGGGTTTGGCGTGATGTTAAATGGCGGCTCGCACAGGCCGTAATATTCCAAATACACGGCGATTAATTATAGGAAACAAATCGGCGAGAAAAGAAAAATGCTGGCGACGTTCGGCAGGTAGGGCGCGTCACTCCGTGCGCGCCGCTTGTTTAAAATATGTTACCGGCGCGCACGGAGTTCCAGTAAATATTTGGCCTCTTTCTTGCAGTGACGTCAAGTCAACACAACGTTGACATCAGCAATCGCCATAAATTAGC
>JAYVSV010000194.1:0-12913 GCA_043775015.1 Verrucomicrobiota bacterium | reverse complement strand
TTGGGAAACCGGAAAAATTTACCTCAACATGGAAAACCAAAACCCACCCTCAGTTTGATGCTCAAAGAATTTACAGAAAAAGATTTGCGCCGCCGGTTTTGCGCTTCGTCGATGACCATGAATTAATTTTGGTCGTGTGACGCTTCACTATCAAATCCGGTGAAGATTTAAGTTCAAAATCAACTTTCCTGGTTTATTCCCAACTTTCTTATTGACGGTGGCTCATTGGCATCGTAGAAATTTCCACGTACTCCGTTCTCCATTTGGAGATCTGGAGGGGAAATAAATCAAAAAATCGGGGCAACTAAAAAGGAAAGGGCAACTAAGTATGAAAAAACTCACAATCATCACACTCATAGCAATGGGGGTACTATATCAGCAAGAAGCAGTAGCAGTTACATGTTACCAAACACACCTCGCTGTATGTTACCTCGGTGGTACCAACAGCAGCACATCGTGCGCGCCCGGGTCAGGTTCCGCAACGGTCGTGGATACCACTGGATTTAAAATGGACTGCGTATTGACCTCGCCGGGAGAACCAGGATGGGACAAGACGGAGAACTTCGCAGGAACCTGCGCTTTCACGAGAATCACAACAGATTGTGACGGTGTGAGAACAGTCGTTCCTATGATGACTCCAATAACGGAGTGCAGAATCCCCAATAACGCCAACTCCTGTCTTAATGGTGGTAGCAGCGATTAATTTTGAACAAACTAGGAACTCCAGTCTGTAGTGGACGTGAAGTTCACTACAGACTCGGATTACCGCCTAAGATACTCAGAATTGATGAAACTGAAATACATCGTTCAACTGCTGTCATTTTACTTAACCGTTATGACGACCGTTTTGAATGTACAGTCGTCAGACAAACAAACCGAGAGTTGGGCAAAAATGATCCGAGAAACGAGAGGGACTTCTGTAATATTCGAGCGCAAAGTCTTCGATAAAGCGGGCGAGAAACCTCGCGACGTGAAGAAGCACCAGATCCGCATCCAAAGCGGAGCAATTTTTTTTCGTCTGCTAGACAATTACGCCGACGCGACGAATTATACAACCAGCCGAACAGTGGCTTCGGGCCGGTGGGAAAACATGCGATGGGCGGTGCAAGCGAACGATCTATATCTCACAACCGAGACAAATCACGATTCAAATGGCACGCTGTGGCTTTTTGACGATTTAGCGCAGGATTTAACGGAGGAAGTGATTTGCTGGGGAATTAGGAAGGTCAATCGAGCAACGTTTGAGCCGACAGGTTCAAACGGCTTTCAAGCGAAATTCATGCAAACCGGATGGGAAATGGCCGGTGAGGTATTAAGCTTTTCGGAGGAAGGCCTTCCAACCAAACTGCTTTATGTGTCGAGAGGACCAAGCGGTCCTTACAGAACGAATCTGGTTGAATACGACTTCGATACTCAGGCCAAGATTCCCTGTTTACCCAAAGAGATCAGATCTTTTTTACTAACCGGTGATCGACAGATTCCACATATTTTCCATCACATCGAGGAATACAAATTTGCCGATCTGCCAAAGGAAGCGTTCCTCCCAGTCGTATTCTCTGGTGCCAAGCCATTCCGAGCCGAATTGGTGACTACTGACAAGGGAGTTTTCCAGCGAAAAGGCGAAGAATTGGTGAAAGTGGGTGTAAGCGCTTCAGCGATGCCGGTGCGTAACAGCCTGCGATTTCTCTACTTTGTTTTGGTTTTGGTTTTGGGCGGTACTCTGGTGCTGGTGTTCCGTCATTCGAAAGCGACCAAACTCAAACGATGAAACTCGAAGATGTCAGCCGCAGATATCTTTGGGCTTGCACTTGCACGCTGGGACTAACGGGACTGCTGAAGCTGATCAGTGCTTTTGGACACGCCGGCATTTTGGAGGTTGCCGACCCACTTTTTGGAATTCAGACTCGGTCCGTACTTTCTACTATCGGCATAATTGAAATTTTTATCGCAATTACTTTACGCCGTTTGCAGAATAAACGATCAGCGCTTTGTCTGGCTTCATGGACCTGGATCAACTTTCTGCTCTATCGCTCATTCCTGATATTTACGGGTACGGGTGCCACTTGCCCGTGCCTTGGAACGTGGGTCGACTGGTTAGGAGTAAGAGCGTCAGTCGTTAACGACACGCTTATGGTGATAAGTATTTCTATGTCCCTCGGTGGGATCCTCCTTTTGTTTGGGATTTGGAAACGCCCGGTTGTTCATCTAGCGGGAACTTCCAATTTCTCCGGAAGCCATAATGAAGGAAATCAATAATTTTCTCCGGGGGTTCGCCCCTGAATTTATTGCTTTCGGAATATATTGCGCCTATGTAGCCGCTCAGGAGTTTAGCCCGATACGTCAGTACTCAATCAAGGACGCTGAATACACACGTCTAATGGTGCTGGGGAGCGTAGCTGTCGGCGCGCTCAGTTTATTCCTCCTTTCCACAGCACTGCGTATCTTGGTTTCGCCATTCCGTCGAATAGGCGCTGCGGCAATTGTTCTTAGTTTATTCGTTTACGCAAGTTTGTGTTTCTATAATTGGAAAACAAATTCCACTCTGACGTTATCATTGCTGTTTGACCATATCCGCGAGCTTCGAACGTTAGAGGCTTGGATAGTCGTAAGCGATCAATTAAGCCCAGTGGATTACGCGGTCCTCACGGGCTTTTACGTTGTTGTCTGGTTTCTTGAATGGAAATTTGAATTTTGCCGTCGTGTTGCGTTCAACAAACGCTCGCTACTAATCGCCCTAGCGCTTGGCTCGATCTGGTTGATAGCGGTCCTTTTAGGTTCTGCAATATCCGAACCGCTCACTCTTTTAGCGCGGAGCGCATTAGGAGAGTCGTTCCGTCTCCGTCAACATGGTATCATAATCGCAAACCATCAGATTCCGGAGTTCCCTTATGTTCAAAAACCCGTAAACACATTAGATCGGTCGAAACACGCGCTTGGACAGCCGCATATCTTTGTGCTGATGATTGAGTCGTTCAATGCACGGTTCGTGACGGAACGAGCGGCGGACGGGAGCCCTTTGATGCCGCGTTTCCAAGACGCAATTCGGCGAGGTGTTTGGGCTGATCCATGCTACGGCAATTCAACTTATACAATCAAAGGACAGGAGGCAGTGGTCACTTCGTTGCCCCCACTCCTGTCCGGCAATTTGGCTAGCCGGCATGAGAACGTCCGCCTGCATGCGCTTCCATTGATACTGCGGGAACAGGGCTATGATACGATTTTTTTTCAGGCGCATCGTGATCTCAAGTTCGCTGGAACTGAAGGACTCATGCGCAGGTGTGGTTTTGAAACCCTCCAGGCAATGGATCAGACACTAACCAAAACAATGGATTCCTCGCATTTTTGGGGTTGGGGCGTTCAAGATGATGCATTCTTCGACCGCTTTTTCGCCTGGCTTGGGGAACGGCGCACGAGGGAGAATTCTCATTCTCCGGGCGATTCTCCTAAACCTCTCTTTGTCTTGCTGGCTACCATTTCCAGCCATAGTCCTTACGATGCAATTCCTCGCTCCCTTTGTGACGCGTTTCCCAACCCGACCTCAAAAGTTGAATGGTATTCTAACGTCATGCGGCAGGTGGATCGCGGTATTGGCCGGTTCCTTGACAATCTCGACCACTCCATTTACGCAACCAACGCGATTGTATTAATTACTGCCGACCACAGCGTTCCAATGGGAGAACACGGCACCAGTAGCATACAATCAGGTTTTTTCGAGGAGTCATTTCGGATCCCTTGTTTGATTTTATGGCCGGGAAAACTTGAGCCGAAGCGGCTAACGAATGGACCTTACTCTCAAGTTGATTTCGCTCCCACACTGCTTGATCTAGCGGGAATCAGTGCATTGCATCATTTTACTGGCAAAAGCTTACTCCAACAAACATCTGTCCCACGCAAAGCAGTGTCGATGCAGAGCTATGATGGGCTTTATATCGTCGCCCGAGAGGCATCATGGAAATACGTATTCCACAACGCAACTGGACGTGAATTCCTGTTTGATTTGGCCCGCGACCCTGAAGAACACGTGAATAGATTTGGGGAATGCACGGCTGAGCTTCGCACTCGCATGCGCCGCGAAGTGGGTCGATTGTGGCTGCATGACGAACTTGTTGCGCAAAACCGTATTTGGCCCGAACCGAGTGAGGGGCAGATCGACTTTCGACATACGACCGCAAAACAGTCCAACCCTTTACCCATTCCAAAATGAATCACGTATTTTCCACCAAAGAGAGAATGATCCTGCCCAATGCGTTTACTTTGATCGAGCTTTTAGTGGTCATAGCCATTATCAGCATTCTTTCCGCGTTGTTGTTGCCTGCACTAGGCGCGGCCAAGGAGAAGGCGCGGCGCACCGGCTGTCTAAATAATCTTCGCCAACTCGGGCTTGGGTCTCTCGACTACGCAGAACAATCCGGAGGTTCCTCGCTTTCTACCGCTGAAAATGATGGGGATAACAACCTGAATTATCTCTATCCGGCTCATGTGACTACATTAGGTGTGTTTGTCTGTCCTTCAACTTCCAATCGTGTCCGTCCTGAGGAAGTTTACTACAAAGTGTTTGACGGGCTGTTGCAACTCGGAGATTTGCGTGATTTCGCGGCGAATAAAAAAAGCGCAGGCACAAGTTACGAGTTGTTCGGATTTATGAATGCCATTGGGACCAACATGACATCAGTGATGGTCGATGGAAAACTAGTCCAGGCACGCGGCGTCAAGAAAACCTCGCGCTCCGTTCAAAACTACTTACATAAGTCTCCTGCGTTTGGCTTGGCCGGCAGTGTATTTGGGCCGTCAAGCATCTGGTTGCTCGTGGATGCTGATTCAGGGGCGGCGGGCCATAACAACTATCCTGATGCCGAGGATAATCATGGAGATCGCGGCAGCAATGTAGTGTTCTGCGATGGTCATGTGGAATGGGTTTCTCGAGCAAACTACCTAAAAAGTTACGAGATTTCACAGGATGAAAATCGCACCGCCCCATAAATTTGCGTGTTCTTGGGGATGACTCCCTCGTGAAACCGTCAATTTTACAAAATGTTCGCCGCCAACTCCGCCAAATCCGAGCGCTCCCCTTTTTGCAACTCGATGTGCGCCGCGATCGGGTGTGCGCGGAATTTGCTGATGATGTAATTGAATCCGTTCGAGGACGAATCAACATACGGATTGTCGATTTGATAAGGGTCGCCGGTGAAAATAATTTTCGTGCCGTGGCCGACGCGGGTGATGATTGTTTTGACTTCGAGCGGCGTCAGGTTTTGCGCTTCGTCGATGACCATGAATTGGTTGGCGATGCTGCGTCCGCGAATATAACTGAGCGCCTCAACCACGATGCTTCCGGTGCGCATCAAATCCGTGCTGCGCCGATGTTCGTGCCCCATGTTTAGATCGCTCAACATTTCGAGCGCGTCGTGAATCGGCTGCATCCACGGGCTTAATTTTTCTTCAAGTGTTCCAGGCAAAAATCCCAGTTCCTTGCCCATGGAAATGGTGGGCCGCGCGACGACGAGACGGCGAAATTCTCGATCCAACACCGTACGCTTCAGCCCGGCGGCCATGGCCATCAACGTTTTTCCAGTACCGGCTTTGCCCATCAACGTGACCAATTTAACTTTGTCGTCGAGCAACGCATCGAACGCAAAATGCTGTTCCTTGTTGCGCGGCTTGATTCCCCAGATACCTTCGCGGCAATCCAGAATCGGGATCAGCTTTGTTCCAGTTGGATCGACTTTCGTCAGCGCGGTGCGTTTCGGATTCGCCTCTTCGGTCAGCGTGCAAAATTCGTTTGGAAAATATTTTGAACTGGCCGGCAATTCGAGTTCACCTTCCGTGCGAAACTTGGCCATCTTTTCCGTGGTGATCGTTTGCTCAATCATCCCCGTGTAAAGATCGGTCAAATAAACGCGGTCCGTTTCGTAATCTTCCGCTTCCAATCCGAGCGCGTCGGCTTTGATGCGGAGATTGATATCTTTGGAAACGAGAATCGTTTTGGTTTTTGGACTGGCTTTCTGCACTTCCAATGCCAGCGAGACGATGCGGCTGTCCACCGTTGAGTTTCCGAAAACGGTATGACCGTTCCCGTTCGCTTCACGAAATATGACGCGCAATTTTCCACCGTTCGGGAGTTTAACGCCTTCGTTCAAGTGCCCGTCTTTGCGCAAAGCATCGAGCGTGCGGGAAAAGGTCCGCGCATTCTGACCCAGCTCGGAAGATTCACGTTTGAAGCGATCGATCTCCTCGATCACCTCAATGGGAATCAGAACGTAATTGGTTTTGAAGTTAAGCAGCGAATTGGGGTCGTGCAGGATGACATTGGTATCAAGGACGTAATTTTTCACGATTAAGTTTGGCGAGGGACAGTTTGATTTTCGACATGCGCCCAAACCACTCTTTCACGCAGGAATGAACGGCGGGCAATTTGTAATGACCGGAATAAAGAAAATTGGAGAGCATCCCAAACAAATCGAAATCAACGAAGCGCGGTTGTTGATCAAGCAGGAACGGTCTGTGCAAAAGCATCTGCTCAAACGGTATCAGCTTGTCTGCCAGTTCTTGCAATAATTTCTTTCGATCGGCACGCCATTGATCGATGCAGCCACGGCCAAACTTCCGTTCTTTGTGGCGCAGGAAAGGAAGCTGCTCTGCTTTCGGGACCATTTCTTTCCAGAAAATATCGTTCAGCTTGAAACAGGGTCCCTCAATTTCATTCTCGATGTATTGCCAGAGAATGTTTTGCAAACCGCGAAACTCCTCTGGGAAAAGGGCGAGTTGAAATTTTTCGTTCAAATATTTGGCGATAACCTGGGAGTTCTCGCCCGTTTCAAAAATCACATTCTTCCCGTCTCGCAACACGGGCACCTGATAATACCGCTCGCGGGTCACACGCCAAATGAGCGAGCGTTCTGTATTTGGGATGTTGATGATCTTATGGGAGATACGGCCGTATTCCAAAATTCGGCGCTGCACGATGCAAAACGGGCTCCAAGGAAATTGAATCAGTTCAATCATTTCTCTTCGCTCAAAGTAATCTGGGCTTCCCGTTCTTTTCAACCCTCAATCGCAGCAAAACTTCACGGCGGGAGAAATTTCTTTTCGAAATGCTGGATCAACCCTCACGCTCAGGCGAAAATTGGAACACATAATTCAATAGATTCTGTTTCGTGTATTTCGCGCGGTTCCCGGTTCGCTCCGGTTTTGGTCTTTGTTCGACAGAATTTGAGTTTCCATAAAATCGACCTGGTCACCTTGACAAGTTGAGTGGAGCGTCGTTATCTAGTTTTATTAATCAAAATTCAATTTACAAAGGGTCTCTATGAAACAAGTTTTTTTGCGTCTGTTCACTTTAGTTTTCGCAGCAGCCGCGCTCGCTGGTTGCTCGACGGTGCCCGTCACCGGACGGTCTCAATTCAATTTCATTTCTCAGGAAAAGGAGATGCAGCTTGGCCTCACGAGCTTCAACCAAATGAAAAAGGACGTGCCGGTGGGCAAGGATGTCGCCGCGAATGCGCTCTTGCAAAAGGTCGGCAAACTAATCGCCGCCGCCGCCGCCCCGGATATGCCGAATGCGCAATGGGAGTTCGTCGTTTTTGAAAGCAAGGAAGCCAACGCATTTTGTCTGCCGGGTGGAAAGGTCGGAGTCTATACGGGCATTCTTCCCATCACCAAAGATGAGGCTGGATTGGCGACAGTGATCGGGCACGAAGTGGCTCATGCCGTCGCACGTCACGGTGGAGAAAGGATGTCCGAGGCGACCGCGTTGCAAGCCGGCGGACAAATCGCCGGGGCAATCACATCCAGTGCATCGCCGATCACACAACAAGCCGTCGGCTTGGTTTACGGTCTGGGATCTCAACTTGGTTACGCCTTGCCGCACAGTCGCAAACAAGAATCTGAAGCCGACCGCATGGGGCTGACTTACATGGCGCGAGCTGGTTACAATCCCGAAGCTGCGGTCAGTTTTTGGGAGCGATTTGCGGCGCAATCGGGAAGTTCGGGCGGACCCTGGTTTTTGCGAACGCATCCAGTGGACAAGGATCGCATTGCCGACTTGAAGAAATGGCTTCCTGAAGCCACCCAGCAATATCATGGAAAATGAACCGTTGCGAACGGTCAGAAAATAATTGGGCGCTAAAACTCTTCGTCCAATCAGAAAAATTCATGTGCATTCGTTTCCATTCATGGATAAACAGAATGTGCTATGAGCCAACTTGCTAATCAAATCGCCGTTGTTACTGGAGCAGGCCGCGGAATCGGTCGTGCCATTGCTTTAAAATTTGCTGCAGAAGGGGCGGATGTCGTCTGCGTTTCGCGCACGGCGGAAAATTCCGAGAAAGTGGCGAACGAAATTCGCGCGTTCGGCCGCAAAGCCTGGGCCTATGCAGTGGATGTTTCGGATGCTGCCGCCGTTGCCGCCACCGGGGAAAAAATTCTTGCCGACGCGGGAAAGGTGGATGTGCTCGTAAACAATGCCGGCGTGACGCGCGATGGATTGATCATGCGCATGGCCGAAGCAGACTGGGACACGGTGCTCGATACTAATTTGAAGGGGGCGTTCTCTTTTACGAAAGCCTTTGCGCGCAGTTTCCTCAAACAACGTTCCGGGCGGATTATCAACGTCGCGTCAGTCATCGGGTTAATTGGAAATGCCGGCCAATGCAATTACTCGGCGAGCAAAGCCGGCTTGATCGGATTCACCAAATCGATCGCGCGCGAACTGGCCTCGCGCGGCATCACCGTCAACGCCCTGGCGCCAGGTTTTATTGAAACCGACATGACGGCTGTTCTAAATGAAGAAATGCGCACCGAACTTTTGAAGAAGATTCCGCTCAATACTTTTGGACAATCCGAAGACATCGCGAACGCAGCCTTATTTCTGGCCAGTCCTGCCGCGCGTTACATCACCGGCCAGGTTTTGGCGGTCGATGGTGGGATGGTCATGTAAATACATCTGGACGTGATTCAATCGAGCCGATAGACATACCACTGCTCGAAATGGCAAGTATGGAAGCGCAAGATTTTAACGAAAGCGGAGTAGCGAATTTCGGGACTTGACGCCCCCCTGCTACGTGGGGCATAGACACAAACAAATTAACGGAGAAAAAACCAAATGGCTGAAAAAACAATTGAAGAAAGAGTCAAAGACATCATCGTCGAGCAATTAGGCGTCAACGCTGACCAAGTCACACCCGACGCAAAATTCATCGAAGATCTGGGCGCTGACTCGCTCGACACGGTCGAATTAGTCATGGCTTTGGAAGAAGAATTTGGCAACGAAATTCCCGATGAGCAGGCGGAAAAACTTCAGAGCGTGGGCGACGTGATCAAATACGTCGAAGAAACGTCGAAGAAGTAATTCACTTTGAACTTCGGGGCAGTTTGGCTTCAACCAAGCTGCCCCTTTTATTTTATGGCGATCAATTGGACAGAAAAAAGAGTCGTTGTGACCGGCCTGGGCATGGTTTCTCCACTCGGAAACAATCTCCAAACTTCGTGGGAAAATCTTTTGGCCGGCAAATGCGGCATCGATAAAATTACGCTGTTTGATGCCTCAGCGTATGACTGCCAAATCGCTGCTGAAGTAAAGAACTTTGATCCAACCATTGCGTTCCCCTCACCCAAAGAAATTCGCCGCACCGATCGCTACGCCCAATTTGGAATCTACGCCGCATACCAGGCGCTCATCGACTCCGGGCTGGATCTGGAAAAATCCAATCGCGACGAAATTGGCGTCTTCATCGGCTCAGGCATCGGCGGCCTCTACACGACTGAGGAACAACACAAAATTCTTCTCGCCAAAGGTCCCGGGCGACTTTCGCCTTTCATGATCCCGATGTTGATCCTGAACATGGCTTCCGGACTTTTTTCGATGTATTACAAACTGCGCGGCCCGAACGTCGCCACCTGCTCCGCTTGCGCCACTTCAACCCATGCCTTGGGCGAAGCCTGGCGCACGTTGAAAATGGGCGACGCGAAAGTCATGTTTGCCGGCGGCACCGAAGCGACGATTGTTCCGCTCGGCATCGGCGGATTTTGCGCCATGCGAGCCATGAGTACGCGCAACGATGAGCCTCAAAAATCTTCACGCCCATTCGACGTGGGCCGCGATGGTTTTGTGATGGGCGAAGGCTCGGGCGTTCTCGTCTTGGAAGAACTTGAACATGCGAAAGCGCGCGGCGCAAAAATCTATTGTGAGATCGTCGGCTACGGAAACACCGCAGATGCAAATCACATGACCGCTCCCTCGCCCGAAGGCGAAGGCGCGGCGCGCTGCATGAAAATGGCTTTGCGTGGCGCAAGCTTGAATCCCACGGATATTTCTTACGTCAACGCGCACGGCACTTCGACACCGCAAGGAGACATTTGCGAAACGCAGGCGATCAAAACGGTCTTCGGCGATCACGCAAAAAAATTAGCGATCAGTTCCACGAAAGGCGCTACCGGGCACATGCTTGGTGCCGCTGGCGCAGTCGAAATGGCGATCTGCGCGAAAGCCATTGAAACCGGAATCGTTCCGCCAACGATCAACCTGGACAATCCGGATCCACAATGCGATTTGGATTATGTTCCGCACGTCGCTCGCGAAATGAAGGTTAACGCGATTATCAACAACTCATTCGGGTTCGGCGGACACAATGCCAGCGTGATTGCGAAGAAGTTTGTGGGCTGAACCGAAGTTTACAAATGACGGCCAACACGTTAGTTTTTTCGTATGGCACAAGCTCAAACTAAAGATCGACCGGTTATTGACGTTCGCCATGCAGCGCAGGCGGCCATGGGGTATTTTCAAAATCTTTTTCCACGGGTCACCAACTTCAGTTTGGAAGAAGCGGAACTTTCTGACGACGAAAATTGCTGGTTAATCACATTGGGGTTTGATGCACTTAAATCAAAAAGCGGTCTTGATAATTTTCTCCCGCCAAAAACCAAATATAAAGTTTTTAAGGTGGACGCAAAAACAGGAAAAGTGCTTTCCATGAAGATTCGTTCCCTCGGATGAGTCTCGATTACTTATCCCCGCTCGTTTCCAAATACCGCAGCAAGGGTTTGTTGATTGATACCAATCTTTTGTTGCTCCTTTTTATTGGGAACGCTCTGCCAGAAATTCTTTCCACATTTAAACCGATCGCCAATCACAGGTTTTCCGAAGGAGATTACGAACTGCTCAATCATTTCGCCGCCCAGTTTGCGAAGGTGGTAACCACCCCTCATATCCTCACCGAAATTTCAAATCACTGTGACAAATTAAAGGGTTCCTATAGAACGACTTATTGCGAATCCATTGCCCCTTTGATTAAACGTTTTAAAGAGGAGACTATCGAAGCGGCCATTCTGTGTGACCGTGAACAGTTCGTTGATTTTGGTTTGACGGACACCGCCATCTCAGAAATTTCACCGGGAAATTATTTGGTGCTGACCACCGATTTCGATCTTTTGGGCTATCTGAAGAAAAGAAAAATTGACGCGATTAATTTCACCCACTTGCGCCAGCTCAGGAGCCAATGAACTTTCTTTCCGTCATCGAATCCAAACGCGAAGGAGAAATCCTTGGTCCTGAACAGATCAAATCTTTCGTTGCAAAGTTCACAACCGGCAAGATTCCCGACTACCAAATGGCCGCCATGCTCATGGCCATTTACTTTCGCGGACTAAATTCCGAAGAGACACGTGCGCTCACTTTCGCCATGCGCGACTCCGGCGACGTTTTGAGATTTCCAAAAGATCCACGTCCACTCGTCGATAAACATTCCACTGGCGGAGTTGGAGACAAAGTTTCGCTTCCGCTGGCTCCCCTGCTCGCTTGTCTCGGATTTCGAGTTCCGATGATTTCCGGGCGTGGACTCGGCATCACCGGCGGCACACTCGACAAACTGGAATCGATTCCGGGTTTTCGCACCGCGCTTTCGTTCCAGGAAATTGTCGCGCAAGTTCAATCCGTCGGTTGCGTTATTTGCGGGCAGACCGAAAAAATGGTTCCAGCTGACAAAAAAATTTACGCGTTGCGTGACGTGACGGGAACCGTTCCTTCGATTCCGCTCATCACCGCCTCGATTCTTTCCAAAAAACTTGCCGAAAATTTGGACGCGCTTGTCCTCGATGTGAAATTTGGTTCCGCCGCGTTCATGCAAACACCCGAAGCGGCGCGAGAGTTGGCCAAAGCCATGGTTTTGATTGGAAACGAATGCGGCGTGAACACGCGTGCCGTTTTGACCGACATGAACACACCGCTCGGTCGCTCCGCCGGAAATTGGCTGGAGGTCAAGGAATCCATTGCTTGTTTGGAAAACAAAGCACCCGCAGATTTGACGGAACTCGTCGTAGATTTTGTCGCCCATTTGATAGTCCAAACCAAACATGGCGATGATCTGAACGCGGCTCGTGAAATGGCGAGCCAATGCCTGCGCTCCGGTGCTCCTCGGCGTAAATGGGACGAAATGCTCCTCGCCCAAGGCGCTGATCTCGTGGCCTTCAATCTTAAGTTGGCGAGCGACGGACGCGCTCCAGCCATCGTCGATCTGAAATCTGATTGTTCTGGATTCGTTTCCAGTTGTGACGCGCGCATCATTGGAGAAGTTGTTCGCAATCTGGGCGGAGGCCGGTTGGACAAGGAAAGCGTGATTAACTTTGACGTCGGAATTGATCAACTCGCCAAGCCGGGCGAAAAAATTCAAGCGGGCCAAACTTTGGCGCGCATCCACGCCACCGACCCTGCTTCCGCTGAAACGGCGCGCCTGCAATTAACCAACGCTTTCGCAATCTCCGATCAGCCACCCAACTTAAGTCCGTTGGTTTTGGAAATAAATTAGCTGCGTCATCGATTTTTCGGGTGTGATTAAAAGTGGGTGACGGAGCGCGGACATTCCTGTCCGCCCGCGCGTCCTTCCGCCCAGAGCGCTTGATATTTTAGCCAAGCCCCGGCGGA
>JAYVSV010000193.1:0-9641 GCA_043775015.1 Verrucomicrobiota bacterium | reverse complement strand
CGCCCAGAGCGCTTGATATTTTAGCCAAGCCCCGGCGGACAGGAATGTCCGCGCTCCGTTCCTTCACCCACTTTTAATCACACCCACCATCTGCTCCATCGCGCAATTTCTCTTTATATTTTAGGCCCGCCGGATGGGATGGCAAGTTCCAGCTAAAATCATTTCTTTGCGAGGATCGAAATCTACGGATTGCTAAAAATGCACTACTGACTGAAAATGAATCATGGCTGACGAACGAATTGTTTTCAAAGGCAACCCTTCACCGGTGGCTATTCTGGGGTCCCTGGTGCTCGGCGTTTTTGCTCTCGTCGTGATTTTCGCCGGCTTGATTTATTTTCGCGAACGAATTCCAACTTCGAATTTACGTTACGTTTTTTACCTGCTGCCGCTTGTGCCGCTGCTCATTTACTCCGGAAAATGGATGGCGTTGAAATTCGTTTCCTACGAGGTGACCAGCGAACGAATAAAAGTAATTCGTGGGATTTTTTCCAAACGCACCGATGAATTGGAGCTTTACCGCGTCAAAGACACGGCGTTGATCGAACCGTTTATTTTTCGCCTGTTTGCCGTTGGAAATATTTTAATTATCACAAACGATGCGAGCACGCCCGGCTTGGAATTGCACGCCATCAAAAATGCCAGGGAGGTTCGCGAGCAGATTCGCACCAGTATCGAAGAATGCCGCACGCGCAAGCGCGTCGGGATTGTGGAATTGGAATAATCTTCGGCGAGATCGCGAAAGCATTTTCCGTTATTTGGAATCGTAACGAGTGCTGAACGCGGCTTGCTCTCAACCACGTCATCCATGGCTTTGGGCAATCGTGGACTGTTAAAACATCCTTCGACAAAAAACTTCCTGCTGCACTTTCACTCCAAGCGCCTCGTCGTCGTTGCCCGTCATCTCCACAATCGAAGCGGAGTCGGAATTTTGGATCAAATTCCTGACCGCGATTCCATTGAAACACCCAGCACGATTCTTGTTGCCGGATGCATGGCAAAGATTAGGATTTCAAAAAGGAAAAGTTATGAAACCCATCACTCAAGCGAAAATGGAACGCAGAAGTTTTCTGCAACCTGAGGAGACTCGGATCTTCGAAAAGGGCGTCGTTGAACTCGTGACCATTGGCGACATCACCTTTGGGCGCGCAACCCTTCAGCCAGGCTGGCGCTGGTCAACTTGTCTTAAACCAATCGCGAAAACCGAAAGTTGCGAGGCACCACATCTCCAATATCACGTCGCTGGACGCCTCCATGTCAAAATGGACGACGGCAGTGAGGCGGAATTCGGCCTGGGCGAAATTTCTTCGCTCCCTCCCGGACACGATGCTTGGGTTGTCGGAAATGAACCGGTGATCGTTATCGACATTTCAGGGATGACGCATTTCGCGGAACATCACTGAGCGACCCAAACACGCGGAAACTATTTCTTCAAGCCAAGACCGAGGACTTCTTTGCAATACTTGATGCTTCGCTCGATTTCGCCTTTTTGATAATCTTGTTCCGCTTGTGGATTCGCAGAATTATGCGGCTCACGCGGCTTTCCCTTTTTGGCGAGCGCAACGAACCTGGCAAAATCCCGGGCTTTGGCGCGCGGCCACACTTTCCAGAAATCTTCTTTAAAATATGGAATTTCGCGATTGAAGCCGGAGATCGTTTCAATGTGAACCGGGACGCCGGGGCATAACTCGGCGAAGCGTTTGAAATAGGTCTTCACATCGACGGTCCCCTCGCCCATCGCGGTCCACTGCACGGTCGCTCCATTCTCAGATTCCCAAATGGCCGAGTCACGCAGGCTGGTCGTCAGGACGTAAGGGGCGAGTGTTTCCAGATTTTCGAGCGGATCTTCCATCGTCCAAGTTGCATTGCCGGAATCCATATTCGCGCCGACGAAATCTTTCCCCGCAGCCTCGATCAACGTGACGAGCTCCCACGCCTGCATGTCTCCCGCATGATTTTCCACGGCAATTTTCACGCCCGCATCGATGGCCTGAGTTCGACCCGCCTTGCAAATTTTCACCGTGTCGGCGATACGCGCCTCAATGCCGCCGTCGCTTTTCCGATCTTCACCTGAGCCGAGCACGACGCGAATCACCGGTGACCCAAGTGCTTTTGCCGCGCGAATGCCAAGCAACAGATGCTCCTCAGCCGAGCCCCATTTATTTTTGAAATTCTTCGCAGTCGGACAAATGCTCCAGGTGCCCAGATGAATTTGCAGTCCCTGATCCGCGGCTTTTTTTCTCAAACCATTTAAATAGGATTCTTCAAAATTTTCGAGCGCATCGAGATCGGTAATGAATAATGAATCTGTTTTGAGCGACACCGCGTAATCAATCAGTTGCGATGCATTCCATTTCATCGCGCGCACCGCAAAGTTATCGAGGCCGAGTTTGATCTTTCCGTCCGCCGCCGCTGCAAATGATTTTCCGCCAAGGGCCACGACCGCTCCCGCCACGGCCAAGGTTTTTACAAATTCACGTCGGGGTATGTTTTGGTTGGTCATTGCAATCATGGTTTGATCAAAGGTTGGGGATTGTTGAGCACTCGGATTTGCCGCTGCGGAAACGGAATTTCAATCAGGCGCGTTCTAAATTTTTCGGCCCGCTGCATAGAATTTTTAAAACAGGGTGTTCTCATAGTCGATTAGCCACGATTGACTTTTATGGGAAACAATTTTTACTGGCGAGCAAATGTTTATGCCGGACAACTGCAATCCGCCTGCGCCTTTGGATTTAACCAGGCTGAAAGTCTTCCCTCTGCAACAGCGCTTCAGTCAAACCAGCGTGGAAGAAATTGCCATCAAGCCCGATTCCGCCCCGCCAGAATGCAGCGTGGAAAATCTGCGGCAAATTCAGGATTGCGCAAAAAAAATTCACTCGGCCAAACAGCGCAACGCGAGCGTCATGTTTATTTACGGCGCGCACCTCGTCAAAAATGGCGGATCGGAAATATTGAACGAATTGATCGGCCAACGTTGGATCACCCATCTGGCCACCAACGGCGCGGGAACGATTCACGATTGGGAATTTGCATTTCTCGGTCGCTCAACCGAGAGCGTGGAAAAAAATGTCGCCACCGGAACCTTCGGCACCTGGGACGAAACGGGGCGGAATATTCACCTCGCACTGCTCGCCGGAGCGTTGGAAGAACGAGGCTACGGCGAAAGTCTCGGCAAATTTATCTGGGAAGATGGCATCACCCTTCCGTCCACCGCCGCGCTCGAATGTCTGCTCAAAACCGAACCATCGCACCCGCTCACGCCCGCGCGCGCGGAGTTGCTACAAGCCATGCATCTGCATCAACTCGCAGCGGGACGCCACGAGGTAAAACATCCGTGGAAAAACAGTTCCGTCATCGGGCAGGCTTTCAAACATCGCGTTCCGCTTACGGTCCATCCCGGCATTGGCTACGACATTATTTCTAATCATCCGATGTTCAACGGCGCGGTGATTGGCCGGGCGGCGACGATTGATTTCCGGCAATTTGGTGCGGCCGTGGAAAACGTCGAAGGCGGCGTCGTTCTTTCTGTTGGTTCGGCGATCATGGGGCCGCAGGTATTTGAAAAAAGCATTAGCTGCGTGAACAATCTTCGCATCCAGGTGAGTCGAAAAATTATTCACGACCACTCGATTTACGTGGTGGACTTGCAGGACGGCGGCAACTGGGATTGGACCAAAGGTGAACCACCGAGGGAAAACCCCGCCTATTATTTGCGCTTCTGCAAAAGTTTTTCCCGCATGGGCGGAGCGATGCATTACCTCCAGTGTGATAACGTCGCTTTCGTCCATCACCTGCTCCATCAACTTAGGAAAATGTGAATCTCACTGAACAATCGCCTAAGTCGCCATGCCGAAATTTCAGTTTGGTTCGGAGCGTGGTTCGCCGCCTTGTTCGAATTTATTATCCTAAAATAGAGATCAGTCAGCGCGAACGCATTCCAACTTCCGGTCCGGTTCTCCTCGTCGCAAATCACGCCAACTCGCTGATCGATCCCGTCATTCTCGGCATCGCGTCATCGCGTCGCGTTCATTTCCTAGCGAAAGCGCCACTATTTGAAATTCCCGTTTTCGGCACGACGTTACGAGCGCTTGGAATGGTTCCGGCTTATCGTGGCAGTGACGATCCGACTCAGGTCAAAAGCAATCTGAAATCACTCGGCGCTGCCGCCGAATTTCTGGAGCGCGGCGAAGCCGTTGGAATATTCCCCGAAGGCAAATCTCACGACGCCACCAAAGTGGACCGGGTCAAATCCGGCGCGGCCCGAATCGCCCTCGCTGCTTTGAAAAATGGCGCAACCGACTTAAAAATTGTTCCCGTCGGAATCAATTACGAACGCAAAGAACAATTTCGCAGTTCGATCTGGGTGCGTATCGGCGAACCGATTTCTGTCAACGAATGGGTGGCGACGCAAACCGGGGACGAGCGGCAAATTCTTCGCGCTTTGACTGCTGAAATCGACCGCCGGTTGAAAGATGCGGTCGTCCATTTAAACGAAGAAAGCTGGGAACCTTTTCTGCGCAATTTGGAAATTCTTGTTCCACCGGTAAATAAAAACCGGCCGGTTGCTGCGATTCGCCAGAGGAAGCGCCTCGCTGACGGGATAAATTATTTTGCCGAACACGATCGTCATCGCGGCGCGAGAGTCGCGGTTGGAATAAAGCGTTTTCGCGAAAAGCTCGCCGGTGTCGGAGTCAAAATGAATTCTCCGGTGCTCTGGAATCGAGGCTTGCGTCGCCCAGTGCGAATGTTGTGGAACACGCTTTGGCTGATGCTGGTTTCCATTCCCGCAATTCTTGGCGCAATTCATAACATCGTCCCATTTGCGCTCTCTCGCGGGATTAATTCCCTCTTTCATCAACCCGGTAAAATGACGGTTTCGCTGGCGCGACTCGGAATTGGCATTCCTGTTTTCGCAGCGTGGTACTACTTTGCTTGGCGCTGGATGGCTGGATATTTTCTGCCGTGGGTCGCTTGGATCTGGACAGCAACCATGCCTTTAGCCGGTGTTCTTGCCTTGTATTATTTTTTGCGCGCCAGGCAAAACGTGCGGGTTTGGAAAGAGCATTTCCTGTTGTTATTGCGTCCCTCTAAAATCGATGAACTGCGCGCTGAACAAATTGTTTTGCGGACGCAACTTTCCGAATTGAACACCGCCTACAGCAAGATTGCTCCAGATGAATCGTCCGAAGTTGAAATCAAAATTGCGCCGCAAATTGTTTTTAAAATCGCTCTGCGATGGGCTGCGATCATCGTGTTGTTGGCTGGCACTTTTTTCTGGGGCGCCAACTATTTGAAAAAAAGGCTTTCGACAGAATCGCAAATTTCAGGACAGATCTGGAGCAACGTTTCCATTCCAATTTTGTCCGCCCAGCTTGATGCGGATGAAAAAACGTTGTTTGAAATCATCGGCGGGCTGAAGGATTTGGAAATCCGCGCGGCGGCGCTGCGCCGCGAATTCGCAGCCGCTCAAAGGACGTATTATCGCCCGGCCGATGACGAAGCCATTCGCAAACTTCTCTTCAGCTATTTGAGTTATCGGACGGAACTTCTTCGCCTGATCTGGAAATATCAAAACTACGACACGGTCGCGGATGAAAAGTTGCGTCTGCGAACCTTTTTCAATGGATTAACTGCGGCCTCAGCGCTTTACGACGCTTCGCTCAAATTCGTCACGCAACATCAAGATCCCGTTGCCATTCGCAAGCTCAATGAAGGCGAGCCTATTTGGGGAATTCCGCCGCAACTTTACGACACGGTGCGGGCCAATCTTTCCGACCCGCGTAATCGTCAATTATTAAAAACCGCATGGAGAGCTTATGAGAATTCACAAATGCAATTTTCGAAATTTGATTTGGCCGCTGGAGAGCCTAATAAAACTTTCCATCAAACGATCCAGGAATCGAAGGTCGCAGCTGACAAACTGGAACCACTCATCAAAAACTGGAACTCCACTTCGTCACTCGAAGAAGCTCGAAAAATTGAGAAAAGTGCTATCTATCGCGGCCAGTCCCTGATTTCTACGTGGGTTGGGGACACGCGCATCCGACAACCCCGGCACGGCGAGCCATTGATTCATCCGAAAGAACTCGATGAACTCCGAAAGAAATTGAGACCGGGCGACATTTTGATAGAACGACAGAATTGGTATCTCTCCCGGGCATTTATGCCGGGCTATTGGGCGCACGCCGCAATGTATGTCGGCACCACAAAAGATCTTGTTCGAATGGGGCTGGATAAAGATCCGCGTTTGCAAAAATTTTGGGCCGACTTCGCGCAACGGGATGCATCGGGTCACGAACATGTCATCATCGAAGCGGTGCCGCGCGGTGTCCGCATGACCACATTGGAACATTGCCTTGGCGTGGCGGATTCCGCCGCCGTCTTAAGACCGCGCATTCCTTCCGAACATTTACCGGAAGTCATTGCTCAAGCCTTTATTCAGTTGGGAAAACCATACGACTTCGAATTTGATTTCTTCACCTCCGACAAATTGGTTTGCACCGAATTAGTTTACCGCTGTTGCAGCGGCGATATTCAATTCCCGCTGGTTGAAGTACTAGGTCGGAAAACGTTGCCGCCGACGGAGTTGGTCCGGAAATTTTCCAACGAACGCGGAACCACCAATGCGCAATTGGATTTCGTGAGCTTTCTCGATGGGGACGAGAAAAACGGGCGAGCCGATTTCCAGGGAGAAAAAGTTTTTATCGAGACGTTAAAACGTCCTTCCCTGACGTGGTTGCAGTGAATTACCGAACCTGTTGATGAAGATGATTCATTCGGAATTTTAAATTGCATGACGCGGCCCGATCTCTTCTGGTCGCCAGCAATTATTCCTTCGCACCGCGAATTCGAAAGAGTTCAATCATCCGTTTGTCGCGCGTGGTCTTGGCGAGATCGAGCGGGGTGCGACCGTCTCTTCCGGTGGCATTCATGTCGGCACCCTTGTTGATCAACATTTCTGCGCAGGCGTACCGACTCAGCGAAACGGTGTAATGCAGCGGGGTTAAGCCATTCGCATCTTTCGCGTTCACCTTGGCTTTGTGTTTCATCAGAATTTCGATCGCCTCGGGAGTGCCAACACACGCGGCCATGTGCAACGGTTCCCAAGTATCCGTCGAATTTCGATTCTCCAACTTCGCGTCGATGAGACCTGGGTGTGCTTTCAACAATTGTTCTAACCGCTGATTGTCGTGCGTCGCCAACGCATTTCTCAATTCCGAGCGATGATCGGTCGCTTTGAGCGTAAGACTGATAAGGCCAGCCAGAACGAATATCGATAACACGCCGATGACAGTCGTTTTCTGTTTTCCAGAATATGGCATCTTCGCTACGGGATTATTTTTCATAGACAACGCGACCGTCCACAATGGTTAACTCCGCAGGCGCAGCCGCGTAAATTGAAATCTTCGGTTTCAACGGCGCGTTGGTTTAATCAGTTCCGAAGCCGAGCGTCGCGCCAGCATCAAGCAACGAACGAAATGCCTCTGGAACGTTTTTGCCGATGCGTTTACGCCCGGCGGATAAGTTTCGCTGCAACCCAACCGACAGCAACAATTCCAGTCAAAATAATCCAGTTATATTTCGCGTTACCGTAAGTCATCGGGAAATGGTTGCTGATCATGATAAACACGACCGGCACAGCCATGAACGTGTTGTGTTTGGAAGCGGCTTTGGCGCGTTTGGCTTCAAGCGAATCGGGCACTCGACCTTCCTTGAGCGCGGCAACCATTCGGCGTTGCGCGGGCAGGATGCGCATCCAGACATTCGAAACCATGATCGTGCCGAACATCGCGCCAAGCTGGAGATATGCCGCCCGACCGGTGAGGTAACGCGTGGTCAACCACGCCACCGCTCCCACCAAAATAAAAGAGCCGATCAGTCCCACCGTTTCGTTCGTCGCGATTTTTCGCCAGAGCAGATCATACGCAATCCAACCGGCCGCGAGCAGGCCGAGGCTCAATCCGATCGCCGCGCCGTTGGACATTTGCGAATCCTCCGCGCTGACCATTAATCCGCCCATGTAATAAACAACCACGAACAAAAACATTCCGCTCAGCCACGTCAGCGCTGCTTCCCAACGAAACCAATGCAACGTTTTGGGCATGAGCTGAGGCGCTTTTTGTTTTTCCACTCGATAAAATCCGCCGCTATGCACCATCCAGACGGGTTCGCCTTTTTCATTGGCGCTGTTTTCCAAATCGGTGAAACGCCCGTCGAGCCACGTAAAAAAATAAGTGGTGCCGACCCACATGATTCCAGCGAAGACATGAACCCAGCGGAGAATTGATTCGAGCCATTGAGCGAGTTCTGAGTTCATAATAATCGAAGAATTGTGGCGACGTTGAATGGCTCGATGCGTTCGTTCAAGAATATTCCCGATGACGATTAACCGTTCAACGCAGACAACGCCACTTCAGTTCGTTGCTTTTTGTCCTGCCAATCCGCAAGACGTTTTTTGTGTTCGTCCAAAACCGAAGCGGGAACTTTTTCCGCGAAAGCCGGGTTGTTTAGCTTTGCTTGAACCTTCCCAATTTCCGCATCGATGTTTTCCAACTCCTTTTTTCGCCGTACCTTCTCAGCCTCCACGTCCATTTGTCCTTCAAGCGGAAGGAAAAGCTCTCCCAACGGCGAGAGGACTTGCGGGGTTCCTTTTTTGGCTACGAACGTCGGATTCACTTCGAACGTTTCGGCGTTAAGTAAAATTTTCAGAACTTCGGCGTCGAGCGGTTTGAGTTCGCTGGATGGTTTGAAGACGAATTTCACGCGTTTGCTTGACGGGATGTTTCCTTCGCGACGGAGATTGCGGCCTTGCGTGACGAGTTCGTATTTCGTGTTCACGAATTGCTCGTCGGTTTTGTCGAGGACGTAATGCGATTTGAATTCATCGTCGAGCGGCTTCGGCCAATGCGCGAACATGATCGTATTGCCGCCCTGCTCTGCCGGAAGATCTTTGTTGAATCCCATGCCGTGCCAGAGTTCCTCGGTGATGAACGGCAGGAACGGATGGAAAAGTCGCAGCGTGTTCGAAAGAATAAAATCGATGACAGCGTTGGTGTTCGCTTTTTGTCCCGCGTCTGCGGGATCGGTTCTGTAGAAAACGGCTTTGCTCGCCTCGACATACCAATCGCAATATTCGCTCCAGAAAAATCGGTAGAGCGCGGCGGTGGCGTCGCTGAATTTGTATTCGGCCAGCGCGGTGGTGACTTCACGAATCGCCTGATCGAGCTTCAGCAAAATCCATTTGTCGTCGCTGGTGAGAAGTTCCGGATTTATTTCGCCTTCGACTTCAAATGTGCTTCCGGCGTCTCGCCGGAAGTTCTGAATGATTGGCTCCATTTCTACCCGAATTTCGGAGTCGGTAGGGATGGCGCGCGCGCCGTCCCCGTCGCCGCGCGCAGCGTCAGGTGACGGCACGAACCTCGCCCAAGGTTGCCAACGTGCACATTTTTCCGACCGCCCCTGCGGGGCGCAGACCGCGCGGCGCGCGGTCCCTACCCAGTTCGGTTTTTGTCGGTTTCGGAATTCGGGTTCAACTCCTTCCGCCGTGTTCCCCGGTTGCTATGGCGTCTCCGCATTTGCCGGATCATCCACTTCACAACCCGCCGCGCGCAGGCGTTGGATTTTGTAGAGCAACGCGCGACGGC
>JAYVSV010000192.1:0-10869 GCA_043775015.1 Verrucomicrobiota bacterium | reverse complement strand
TCGGTTTAGACGTCCATAAAGAAACGATCGCGTGTTTTTTTATGAATGTCCCGGAATATTTGCTGCCCAATCCCAAGTTGCGCCTGCGGGAGCAATTGCAGGAGGTGGCGCGGTTCAACCCGAATTCCGAAATCAGAATTGGAAACAGGCGGTGTAGCGGCGGGCGTCCCCGCCTGCCGTGAAGCCGTGGCGTCCCGCCCGGCGGATCAGCGCGCGAACGATTCAGACGCCGGAAAATTTCCAAACCGCTCAAACTCCCGGACCTTCTTTCCGGGCGGCGAGACGCCCGCCCTCCACGGCAGGCGCGGACGCCCGCCGCTACACCGCCTGTTTCCAAATCTGATTTCGGAATTCGGGTTTACACCTTACTTGCGGTGTGGCGCATTTGGCGAAATAGGTGAGACGACTTGATTAAATTGAGAAATGAGATTGCAGCAATTCAGCACTTCCGAATAAATCCTACCAACCAGCACATCACTCTCCATAGTTTCGATGTCTTTAACCACGGTGGGAGCGTCGCCAGCAGCGACAATTTGTTTCAAAGGCTCATTAAATGAGTAAGTGTCTATAACTTCTTCCAAGTTCTTGTTGTTCCGAAAAACTGCCCAGCGGTCGCTGTAATTGTTTTCTTTTAGCACTCGCAACCAGTGTGATAATTTTGGCTTCGTAAAATCCCAATCACAACCACGCCATTGATCCCAAACCTTAATTTCAAAATTAAATTGTTCTGGAGTGTACTTCCACTTATCCGTTCCCGCGTAAAGCGCATGAATCCTTTTCAAATCACCTTTTTGTCCAAAAATTGATTTCCATGAGGTTCTCCCAACTTCAAGGCGAGGCAAATCTTCATCGTCAATTATGATTTTCGTTTCATAGTCCAGATTCAAATCTTTTAACCGCTGATCTACCTGTTTAAAAAGCCCCTGAAGCGCTCGGCTTGCCGCGAGTCCGGGCCTGTAATCTAAAATCTGCTTTGGATTCCACGGACTCACAATCCCCTCCAATTCCAAGTAATCGCAAAACTGTTCAGCGATTCTTTCATCCGTTGTTTCGGGATTTGGCTTCTTAGATCTTGAAAGATATTTATGAAGCTCCTCCCAACGGTGGTGCCCGTGTCCTCCATAGTCAGTGATTTTAAATGTTGGATCATGAATTTGAACCAGATGAAACACATAATATTTTCCTTTCGTCGTTTTCAACCATTTTACGTACTTCCTGATTTGATCGCTGTCTTCACAGCAGCCCACCTTGACCTCAACGACGATGCTTTCCTCGTTCTCCTTTTCGATGAGCAAATCCACCCAATCGCCATCCGTCGTCCGCTGTTGCGTCGAAACCTCGTATGCCAAAGCGTTAATTGTGTCGAAACAACGTTCTCCCTTGAATAAGAAATTTAAAAATTCCCGCCGAATTTCCACACTGAGAATTAGGCAGGCCGCTAATCTCTCTGTCGCTCGGTTCTCCTTGGCTTCACAAAGCCCACCTTCGTATTTTTTCAGTTGAATAAATGGGTTTTGCATCCAATGGGATTAGATTTTATTTTTGCGAATTATTTCCTGTTAAATACCAAACCGCCAAAGCTCTTTCTCTGGCAGCACGCGGTTGAGCGATTGTTTTAGGCGACTGAGTTCTTTTAAGGAAGCTAATTTAAATTGTTCCTCGTTGCGCGGTAGTTGCGGATCGTAATCCGGTTTGCGGGCGGCAATGCGTTTGAGAGCGTCGTCAGCGTAGCCGTGAGCTTTTGCAATCTGGACATTGATCAATCCTTCCCACGCGTTCGCTTCAAACCATTCATGACAGACCGCTTGTCCCCACATATTTTCCGCCACATCAAACCATCCTTTTTGCGCCCCGTAACTCCCAATGGCTTCCAGCATGCAACTATTTTCAAATTCGGATTTAGGCTTTTCGGCAATGCGTTTAAATCGGTCTGCAATATCACCGCAAGCATCCATGTAACGAAGATTCAGCAGTGTCCACATGCAATAGAGAAGATCATCAGCTTGGCGTGGTTTCAGCGGCATATAAAGAAACGCCACGCCAAATTCGCTCATGGCCACATAGAAATGAAACATGACGTTGCGCACCAGACGCTTTCGCTTTTGCTTCGACGAAAATTGCGAATGCACTTTTTCAATGAGCGGACGCCAGCGACGCAGGCTGTCCGCTTGGACCAGGATCGCGTGCAAAACTTCGTTGAAGGTTTGCGGCAACACGGTCGGTTGTTTCAGTAATTTTCGGGCGAGGGCAAGGGCATCCTTTTGCATGCCCAATTCCACATATCCTTGTAGTTCATTCATCTGAAAACTGTAACGAATCCACTTGGACAAAGGTAGTCCTACCCTAAAAATAAAAAGCGACTTGCTCGATTCCGGCAGCTTCGGAAATTTGACGACGTTGTCGCCAGCCAGTTTCACTTTGCTGTCTTCGGGTCCGGGTATTCCTCGAACACCGCCAGACCAGGTTGCAATACGATTTCATGCCGGACGCAAATGACTTTTCGAGAGCGATCTTCCGGTTGAATGCGGCTTTTTTGCAATTTACGACCCCTGCAATTTGCGCAAACCTGAAGCGTGATCACTCGTTTTTTTTCTGCCGTGTGGCTCGGTTTCAGTTGCGTCTCCATCCTAGCTGCGGATGCGACCGATCGTCTGGCGTTTGATTCGTTGCCGCAGGCCCGCTTTGAATTCACCGGCCCCGTCGGCGAACGCGTTCGTGCCAATCTCGATAACTGGCTCTTGCGCGCGCCGCAGGCCAATCCCGGCATGCTCGAAATGTTTCGCGTCCGCGACCGCGAGCCAGTGCCGCAACTCGTCCCGTGGGCAGGCGAATTCGTTGGAAAATATCTCATCTCCGCCGTGCAGGCTTTGCGGATGATCGACGACCCACGGTTGCGCCAGCAAGTGTCGAACGTCGTCGCGGAATTAATTTCAACGCAGGCTGACGATGGTTATCTCGGGCCGTTTCCGAAGAACGTTCGCCTGTTAAAAAACTGGGATCTCTGGGGTCATTATCACGCGATCCAGGCGCTGCTGCTTTGGCACGAACAAACAGGTGACCCCGCTGCCCTTGCAGCCGCGCGGAAGGCTGGCGATCTGGTTTGCAAAACATTTCTCGATACTGGAAAACGCGTGTTCGACACGGGCGATGCAGAAATGAACATGGCTATTCTCACCGGCATGGCGATGCTCTATCGCGTCACCGGCGAACCGCGTTATCTTCGCATGGCGCGCGAAGTGGAGAAGGATTGGGAACGCGCCGGAGATTATCTCCGCGCCGGATTGGATGGACGCGAATATTATCGCTCGCCGAAACCGCGCTGGGAAAGTCTGCACGATTTGCAAGGTCTCGTCGAAATGTGGCGCATCACCGGCGAGCCGAAATATCGCGAGGCGTTCGAGCATCATTGGCGGAGCATCCGGCGCTGGGATCGGCGGAACACGGGTGGCTTCAGCTCCGGCGAGCAAGCGACCGGTGACCCCTACACTCCCAGCGCGATCGAAACCTGCTGCACCGTTGCGTGGATGGCCATCACGATTGATTACTTGCGACTGACCGGAAATCCACACGCGGCTGATGAACTCGAACTCTCCACGCTCAACGGCGGCCTCGGCGCGCAACACGCCAGCGGACGCTGGTTCACTTACAACACGCCGATGGACGGCGTCCGCGAAGCCAGCGCGCACACGATTGTTTTTCAATCACGCGCTGGAACGCCGGAGTTGAACTGCTGCTCGGTAAACGGCCCGCGTATTCCCGGTATGTTGAGCGATTGGGCCGTGATGTCGGCCAGCGATGGAATGATCCTCAATTGGCTCGGAGGCGGCCAATTTAACGTGAAGCTCGCCGATGGAACCCCCGTGATCATCACGTCGAGTGACGACGCCTGGCGGAGCGGTCGCACGGAGTTAAGAATAAAAACCAAGGCGAAAAATTCGTTTGCAATGCACGTTCGCATTCCTGCTTGGGCTATTCATCCAAAACTGGTCCTCAACGGCCAAGCGGTTCCAAACGTCGTCCCGGGAAACTATTCAATCCTGCAACGCAAATGGAACAAGAACGATAAACTCGAACTGAGTTTTGAGATGCCGGTGCGATCCGTCCCGGGTGCCGTCGAAGCAGCGGGCAAAGTGTCGCTCTATCGCGGCCCGTTGCTGCTCACCTACGATCAGGCGCAAAATGAATTTGATGAGGATGCGATTCCAGCGGTAGCTCTGGCGAAATTGGTAGAAGCTCGTATGGTTCAAATCAAAGCACGCCACTCCCACGCAACCGGGGCAATCAGCGCCCCGTGGTTCGCCATCGACGTTCCGACCGCGAATGGACGTTCGCTGCGACTGGTGGATTTCGCCAGCGCGGGAACTGCCGGCACGCATTATCGCTCGTGGCTGCGAGCAGCGAGTCCGCCAACAGCGCCCGCCTTTGCGCAACTTCCCGCCGACGGCGCGCGTGTGCCGGTAGGTGACGTGCGCTTCCAATGGCGCGGCCAACGCAAATCAAACGGCAAAAATACTGAAACGAATTACCGTGTTGAATTCGCAACAAGCGAAAAGTTTGATCCAATTTTGTTTGCGACCAATGGCGGCACAGGAAATCGCATTCTTTTGAACACGGCCGCACTCGCCAAAAAATCTGACGCAACTCACGCACTTTTCTGGCGTGTCGTCAGCATCAGCGCGAATGGCGAGAGCCTTCCTGATGTTCCCCCGGCGCAGTTCGTTCTTGATTCAAATGCGCCACAACAAGTGTTGCCTCCTGAACCCAAGCTGGGTCCAAATGATGAACTCATCGTTCACTCGCTTCGCGGCGACGCCTCGCCACAATTTGGAGAGATCAAATCCGCGAAGTTCTCGGCGCGCGACGGCGAAGGCACCGAGGTTAACGGGCATGACCAAATGATCATCTATGCCGTGCCGGTTTGGCCGGAGGAAAATTTCACCATCGCGGTTCGCGTGCGGTTGAATCCAGAACGCGCGAAACATTCCGCCCAGATTTTCAGCGCGTGGGCGATGAGCATGGATGATCCGCTCCGGTTGATGGTCGATGGCGGAAAAGTGTACGCGCGCATCGAATCAGGTGGCGGATTTTCCACGCCGGGTGTGCCGATTGAAGCGGGAACATGGCAACATGTCGCTGCTGTAAAACGGGGTGGAACGCTGACACTGTTCTTCAATGGCAAGCCAGTTGGTTCCTGCGCTGCGCCGGAATTCACCACGACCCAGGCACAGGACTGTGCGCTTGGAGGAAACCCGAATTACTCCGGCAACGAATTTCTGGCCGCACGCTTTGCCGATTTTTCATTGATCGCCCGTGCGCTGAGTGCGGAAGAAATTCGCGATCTCGCATTGAAATAAGTTGTCACAATGAAAAAGCGTTGTGAGCACCTGGCTCGCCCGGCAGAATTTACGCATGAACCGTCGTCGCTTTCTTGCTGCAGTGGCAATCCAGTTGCCTGTTTGGGCCGGACTGAAACCTATTCTTGTTCGCGGGGCCGAACCCAAAATTGCGGAAAACCTGCCTCCAGTTCGGCAAATCACGAGAGGCCAAAAATTTCATTGGTTTGGTTATTACGACAAACTTCAATTCTCTGCGGACAACCGTTTTGTGTTGGGCAACGAAGTCGAGTTTGAAGGGCGTTCTCCCAACGGCGAAGATCGAATTCGCGTCGGCATGGTCGATCTGAACGACAACGATCGCTGGATCGAACTCGGCTCCACGCGCGCCTGGAATTGGCAGCAAGGTTGCATGTTGCAATGGTTGCCAGGATCAACCGGCGAAGTGATTTGGAATGACCGCGAGGGCGACCGTTTTGTTTCCAGAATTCTTCAGGTAAAAACCGGCAAGCTGCGCACTTTGCCGAATCCCATTTACACCATCAGTCCCGATGGAAAAACTGCCATCGCGCCCGATTTCCGCCGCCTGAACGACTGCCGTCCCGGCTATGGCTACGCTGGTTTGGAAGATTCAAATCGAAATATCAATGCGCCAAAAAATGCGGGCATCTGGCGAATGGAAATGAAAGGCGGGCGGCAGAAATTGCTCTTCAGTTTTGCGGACGCGATGAAGGTTCCGTTCACCGGGCGCGAGGACGCGGCTTTTCTTCCCGGCGCAAAACATTGGTTCAACCACCTCTTGTTCAATACGGATGGCGCGCGCTTTTTCTTTCTGCATCGCTGGCGCAATCCGGGACAGCCGATCACGAAATTTCAAACGCGCGCGTTCACTTGTAATCGGGACGGCAAGGATTGGTTTTGCATCGATCCTCATGGCGGGACTTCACATTTCATCTGGCGCGACGCCGATCACATCATGGCGTGGGCCTGGCATCCATCGCATGGTGAGAAGTTTTATTTGTATAAAGACCGCACCGCAGAGGTGACGCTGGTGGGGCCAAAAGAGATGAATCAAAATGGGCACAACACTTACCTTCCCGGCACAAACGAAGAATGGGTTCTCAACGACACTTACCCCGACGGCCAACGCAATCAGCATCCTTATCTCTATCACCTTCCCTCGAAACGAAAAGTTTCGTTGGGCCATTTCCGCACCCCGCCGGAATACACCGGCGAATGGCGTTGCGACACACATCCTCGCTCCAGCCGCGACGGGAAATTAGTCTGCTTTGATTCACCCCACGCGGGAGGACGGCAGATGTTCCTGATCGATTTGAAGAATTTGATCTAGTGAAGAAGTTGAACTCGTGCAAGCAGACATTTTACAGCGGTCACGAACTGTCCAAAATCGCCGACGCAGATTGGGGCGCATAGGAATAATCCAACCGCAACCCGTCACTTCGCTAAAACATCAGCAACCATCTTCAACAAATCTTCGGAGTTAAACGGTTTGGAAAGAGTTCCTTCAACTCCGAGCAGTTCCGACAGCGCTTGGTTTTTATCCGTCTTCTTTTGAAACCCGCCAGAAATTCCGATGAATTTTGCTTTTGGAAAATCGCGTTTCAATTCCTGGATCGTTTCCAGCCCGCCTTTTTTCGGCAAGATGATGTCGATAATCACCAGGTCCGCAGGGGATTCCTTGTAAAGCTGCATGCCCAGTTCTCCGGCGTCTGCTTCGATAAATTCATGGCCAGCGTGGGTCAGCGTTTCCTTCAAAATATGCCGCAACTGAGCGTTATCATCGATCACTAGAATTCGAGCCATGCTTTGTTGTAGTCGTTCGCCGCACGTAGAGTAAGGAAAATTTCCAAAGTCATGAAAAAAGCGTCCGGCTTGCAGCTTGCAATAATTGCTTTTCGCCAAGAAATTACTCCCGAGACGGGAACATGATGAGAACGCCTTCTGGTAAACAATCAAATCGCCCGCCGTGCCTCGTCCATTCAGTGGCGGTGGCCCTGGCGGACGAACCTGCGTTGGAAGCAGTCACGATTGAAGACTCGAGCGAATCCGTTTCCGTGGCCACTTTGGGAAAAGTAACCGACCCAACCCTCGAAAAGCGCGTGGCTGAAATGGTTCGAAAAGTGCGCGAAGCTTCCGGCTCCAACGAATGCGGCCTGCTCCAGGGAAAACCTAATTGCGATGGATGCGCGACGCCGGTCGATCCGATTGAGCGCGGAACGATCACCATTCAACGCAAGGCCGATCAGACCACCATCGCGCGCGTCACCTGCCCGACGGCCCCGACCTTCTGGCACTGGCGAAAAATTTCTTGGCCGAAACTCGGGCCGCGCGAGCTGGAAATCCCGGAGGACGAACACCCGCTCGACGAATGGAAATGGCAATTACTCGCGGCGGCTCTCTGCGGGGTGTTCGGATTGGCTGCGGTGTTCGCCGGCAAAAATAGTTTGGGGGTGGCGCTCTTCGCGGTTTCCTACATCGCGGGGGCCTGGTTCGCCGCCGTGGAAGTTTTCGAACTGTTGCAGAAACAAAAATTGGATGTGCATTTTCTGATGCTCGCCGTCGCGGCGGGAAGCGCCAGCATCGGGGCGTATGGCGAAGGCGCGACGCTTTTGTTTCTCTTTTCGTTGTCGGGTGCGCTGGAACATTACGCGATGGGCCGGACGCAGCGTGAAATTCGCTCGCTCTTCAAAGCCGCGCCAAAGGTCGCCCTTCTCCTCGATGAACAAGGACACGAACGCGAAATCGCCGTGGAACAACTGCGCCCCGGGATGCGCTTGCTCATCAAACCCGATACGCAATTTGCCGTGGACGGAGAAATCGTCCGGGGCAAAACCGCGAGCGACGAATCGAATTTGACCGGTGAAAGCATTCCCGTTGAAAAGCACGTGGGCGACACCGTGCTCGCCGGAACGCTGAATCTTTCCGGCGTGGTGGAAGTGACCGTGTTGCGCGCGGCCAACGAAAGCGCGCTGCAAAAAATCATCCATCTCATCAAGGAGGCGCAGCATCTCAAAGCGCCTGCGCAAACGTTCACCGACAAATTCGGGACGCATTACACCTATGGAATTTTGGGACTGTCGCTGATCATGTTTTTCGTCTGGTGGCTGGGTTTCGGCCTGCCCCCCTTCGCCGAGCATGGGGCCACTCAAAGCGCATTTTATCGAGCGATGACGTTGCTGGTCGTGGCCTCACCGTGCGCGTTGGTTCTCTCCATTCCTTCCGCCGTGCTGGCCGCAATTGCCTGGAGCGCGCGGCGCGGAATTTTATTTCGCGGCGGTGCGGCGGTGGAAAAACTGGCGGAGATCAAAGTGGTGGCTCTCGATAAAACCGGCACCCTCACCACGGGAGAACTCCGGGTCGAGCAGATCGAAACTTTTCCGCCGGGCCGCGAACCCGAACTGGCGCAACTGGCCTATTCAATCGAACGCTTTTCCAAGCATCCGTTGGCGCGCGCGATTACTCGTTATGGGAAACAAAACGAAATCGCAGCCGTAGAGATGGACTATTTGGAATCCGTTCCCGGCCAAGGTTTGCGCGCACAGCACCTCGGCCAAATGGTTTCCCTGGGGCGACGCGAATGGCTTGGTGAAAAAATCCTGGTCGAACATCCGGATATGAATCGCGGGAACGATCTCGCCCATTCTGAAGTATGGCTCGCAGCGGATGGCTTGGTCGGAAGAATTTTACTGCGCGACGACATTCGCCCGCAAGCGAAAGAGGTCCTTGCGAAAATTCGCGCGGCGGGATTGAAGTCGGTCGTGCTGACCGGCGACCGCAAGGCGACGGCGGAAAATCTCAAGGCCAACCTGCAACTGGACGACGTGCGTGGCGAGTTGAAGCCCGAACAAAAGGTGGAAATCATCCGCTCGTTTACCGAGTGCCATCAACTCGTGGCGATGGTGGGCGATGGAGTCAACGACGCACCCAGTCTCGCCGCCGCGCACGTGGGAGTGGCGATGGGCGCGCGCGGTTCCGACGCCGCTCTGGAGCAGGCGGAAGTCGTGCTGATGCACGATCGCCTCGAAAACTTTTGGGAGGCGTACCAGCTTAGCCAACGAGCGCGAAAAATCATTCGCCAGAACTTGGTGATCTCGCTTGGGACAGTCGCGGTGTTGGTGGGCTTTGCGATGTTTGGCGCGATTCCTCTGACCGTTGGCGTGATCGGACACGAAGGAAGCACTGTCGTGGTCGTGATGAACAGTTTAAGACTGTTGTTCCAGCGCAGCGCTTAGTTTTTATGCAAACGTCGTTGCCGCCGGATCGGTTGATCCGCCTGACCTTTTCGGTCCGGGGTCAAATTGAAAACTGGAAAAATTTCTAAAAAAACATTTCTCATCTTCCGTTTTTTCCAACCGTATGCTTTACTCGCCATGTTGAAAGCGAACCTCACAATTTGGGATAAGTTGACGCGCGTCGTGGTTTTCCTGCTTCTCTGCGCCGCCATCATGGGAATTGCGATCTGGTACAGCCCGGTGATTGATCAGAACGAGCGGATGCGCAAAGAAAAATTGGAACTGGATAAAAAAATCGAGAAGGAGACGGAAATTTCCAAAAAGTTCGATTCTTCCATCAAAGCAATGCAGAACCCGCGAACCGTGGAGCGGCTCGCTCGCGAAAAATTGAGCTACGCCAAGCCGGGAGAAACCGTCATCCACTTCGAACCGCCCCCGACCAATGGCGGCTCCGTCCGGCCAGAGCGTCCGTAAAAAACCGGCGCCCGCTCAAACGGTCATGATTTCTTTTTCCTTGGTCGCAACGTGCGCATCTATTTTTCCGCTATATTGATCCGTCAATTTCTGAATTTCTTTTTCCGCCGCCTCAACCTGATCTTCCGTCACGCCGTCTTTTTCCTTCTTCAAATGCTCCAACGCATCACGACGCACATGCCGGATCGCCACGCGTCCGTCTTCCGCCATTTTTTTCACGATCTTGGTGAATTCGAGGCGCCGTTCCGTGCTGAGTTCCGGCAGAACGATGCGGATAAATTTTCCCTGAACTGCTGGGTTCAATCCGAGATTCGCTTTTTGAATCGCTTTTTCAATCGGTTGGATGGAACTGGCGTCCCAGGGTTGAATCATCAACATGCGCGCTTCTGGAGCCGTGATCCCGGCCAACTCGCGAATGCGCATGTGCGAGCCGTAAACTTCCACGAGAATGTTTTCAACCAGAGATGGCGACGCTTTTCCCGTGCGCACGCCGGCAAATTCGTTCTGCACGACCTCCTCGGTCTTGATCATCTTCTCTTCCGCTTCCAACAAAATATCGTCGAGTGCCATAAATTTTTCCTTCCATTGAAACCGCTCTCCAAACAGAGAGGTGAAAGAACAATAAGAAAAGAAAATCAAAACGCCAGCCAGCAAATCAACCCCGCCGATGAAGACGGATGGACGCAGGTTTGGGAGCGCAAGCTCATGGGGGGTGTGATTAAAAGTGGGTGACGGAGCGCGGACATTCCTGTCCGCCCGCGCGTCCTTCCGCCCAGAGCGCTTGATATTTTAGCCAAGCCCCGGCGGAC
>JAYVSV010000191.1:0-14019 GCA_043775015.1 Verrucomicrobiota bacterium | reverse complement strand
CACCCCATGCGTGGTAGGAGAACACCGGGCCTTCCTTATGCGTCGGAAAACGCTGATCTGAGTCATCCACATAGAGGCTGTTCGCGAGACCCAGTTGGCGGAGATTGGCGGCGCACGAGACTCGCGTTGCGGTTTTCTTCGCGCGTGCGAGTGCGGGCAACAACATGCCCGCGAGAACCGCGATGATGGCGATGACCACCAAAAGTTCAATCAACGTAAACGCCCTGCGGATAGTTGCCGGATAGACTTTTGGCACGTCCGCTGATCGCTGGAACGCGGCGTGTTCCAGAGGAAGCATTGATTGGATTCTCATAACCAGGTCGCTGGCAAGCAGCCGATATGCCAATGAACTCCGACCACACTTCGCGGGCAATTCTAAACTCGCACCAGACTCATATATCTTGTTTAATTGGGTCAGGCATCATTATGACTTGTCCATCTGATTTTTCAGAATGCATTTCGATTCATTTTGGACCGATCCGGGAACATTTCAATTCCGTTTTTGGAACAAGCCACTCGGTTCGCCGACCTCCACTAGCCCGCGAGTTGAAGTCCGCGCCGGTTGGCAAGGCGGCTGCTATTTGATTGCCGAAACGAAAACACGCACGTCTCGCCTGATCGCGACCGCGCCCACCCGTTTGGGTGGTAGATAGGTTTTATTTTCAATCGCACAGTGCAAGTCACAAGATTTATGAGCAAGCATCATTTTGGTTCCTGGAAATTTCAAATTGTCCTGTTTTCATCCCTGCTCGTCCTGAGTTCGAGCGGATTCGCCACCACCACCAACATCTGGACCAATTCGGTCAGTGGTCTTTGGAGCGCATCTGCGAATTGGTCGAGCAACCTGCCGCCGAGCACCAGTTTTGATGTCATCCAGATCGCGAACACCGGCACCAAAACCGTGACAATTGACGCTGCCACGCCGGTCGCGAACCTTTCCGTGCGCAGTATTCAGATCTCCGCGCCCAACGGCTTCACCAACACTCTTTTGGTCAAGGATGTATCAGTCGTTTCGCCTCTCACCACTTCCAAGCCGCTCCTTATCTCTAGTGGCGGGCTCCTCATCGTCACCAACTCATCACTGTCGGCCGGGGATACCTTCGACATGCTGGGCGGGAACGCCAGATTGGAGAGCGGGCTGATTGATTCTACGCTGAACTCCATCAACATCCGGGTGGGACGCGCCAGCGGCGTCACCGCCACTTTCACTCAGAACGGCGGTACTGTGAACACATACGGCCTCAGCGTCGGATCCCTGGCAAATTCACAGGGCATTTACACACTCAACGCCGGAACCCTCCTCTCGTCGTCTCTAACCACCCTCGGCGATGCCATCAACTCGACGGGCATCGTCTCAATCGTCTCCGGCCAATTCATTGCGACAAACGATCTCACCAAGATTGGCAATTTCGGCGTTGGCCAATTGAATCAATCCGGCGGCACGTCCTCGTTTTCCTTCCTATCTCTCGGTGACAATTTTGGCGGACTCGGAACGCTGAACATTTCCGGCGGCCAGCTCACCGTGACGCCTGGATCAGCCACCGACTTCACCCGTATCGGCAACTACGGCATCGCGCAATTCAACATTAGCGGCGGCATCGTCTGGCTGCGCGGCGGATTTCATATCGCGGACAATGCGCCCGCCACCGGGAACGTGCTGATGACCGGCGGACAATTGTTCAGCACTAACGACCTTGTCGCCATTGGCCGATATGGCACTGGCTCCTTTACAATAACCAACGCGACCGCCTACTTCACCAACGCTTCTGTGGGCAGGCACACAGCCGCGATCGGCACCTTGAATGTCCAGCCCAACGCATCCGTTTTCTGTGTGGACGATCTTTCTATCGGCCGTTTCACTAACGCCATCGGCCATGTCGTGGTTTCCGGCGGATTGTTGTCACTCACGAACGACAATATTTGGGTCGGCCGCGAAGGTATCGGCGATTTGACCGTGTCCGGCGGCACGGTGCGCGCAAGGAGTATGTTTGTCGGCAGGTCCGAGGATGGCACCAACACACCCTCCGGCTCCGTCAACTTGAACGGCGGGACGACTTCAATTTCCTCGAACCTCATCATCGGCACGAGCCTGCTCTCGACCGGACAAGTTTCCGTCGCGGGTGGAAATCTTTCCATCACCAACCTCGCCGGCAACGCCAGGCTCACACTTGCACAAGGAACGTTCACCCTCGGGTCTGGCCAGTTGACCGCCGACACTATTTTCATGACGAACAGCGGCGGGCAGTTCATTTTCAATGGCGGAACACTCCAAGCCAAAACCATGAGCATCTCCAACGGCGTGCCCTTCACTGTCGGCAATGGAGTGAGTCCGGCCACGCTTCAGTTGCAGGGTGGTAGTTACTCATTTGCCAATGGCCTGGTGGTTTCCTCCAACGCCACTGTGACCGGCTGCGGCACGATCATCGGCAGCATCAGCGGACCGGGCACCGTGTCCACGAACTGCGGGCCGAGCATCACGATCACCAGCGCGACTAAATCCGGCTCAACCACAACCGTGTTCTTCACAACTATCAGTAGTTCGAACCATGTCCTCGAATACAAAACCAATCTGACGCTCACGAATTGGACGGCGATTCTTCCCGGCGTCATTGGCAACGGTGGGGTGACAAACAAGCAGGATACTACGGCCACCAACGCCACGCGCTTTTACCGGATTCATCTCCAGTAATTCAACTGAGTCCCAATCGTGCTTCGCAAAGTTTGATGAGTTCCTCGGTGAGGTGTTGTCGATCCGGGAAGCGCGTGCTGAGAAAAATGTGTCGCGCCAGCGTGAGCGTCGTGTAGGCACGCACAGCCGCGCGGACTTTTTCATCTGACAACTCGACGAACTTGTCCTCCAACGCACGCTCGACGTCGCGCAATGCGCCCGCGTCACCCCGCTCGCGCAACGCCTGTTCCGTCACGTGACCGATGAAGTTGCCAACATCCAATCCAGGGTCGCCCAGGCAAAATAAATCAAAATCAAGCAGCCACAACCGCGCGCCGTCCACGATCACTTGGGCTGGATAGAAGTCGCGGTGGATTCCACAAACCACCGGTTCTGGCACGCTCGCACCCATCTTCTCGCACGCCGCCATCAATCGCGTCAGGCGCTGCGCCCAATCGGGTTTCAATTCGGCTACCTTTTTGAAGCACTCGCGCAGAATGCGCAGCTCATCGGCCATCATGTGCTGCTTTTCCGTTGGCAGGTTCGCCCGATGCAATTTATGGATCGCCTCCGCCACGCGCCGCGCCAGCGCAATGCCATCCGCTCCCGACAGCAATTCCTCCACTGTCACACCGGCGACCTTGCGCTGAAACCACATCTGGAATTTTGCGATGACTCCAATGGGTTCAGGCACCGAAATCCCATCCACACTCTGCGCGTCGAAGCCCGCGTTCCAAATGGTTTCAAGCTGGCGGAAGGCTTCGTTGCCGGAACGTCGCGCGCGAAGTTTGCCGATGATGGTGAGCTTTTGTTCCGGCACATCGGGCCGCCTGATCTCCACGTCATACTCCACCACGGCGCGCTTACCCGGCTTGTGCCTCGTGAGACGAATGGCCTTGAGCCGCAGCTTGCCCTCGCCGGACAAGCGCGGCAGCCGTCGCTTGAACTCGTGGCGTGCCGTCTCGAAATCCAACGCCGTTGAAAACGTCGGTAATTTTTCATCCGCCATCGCGACCTTCGCGTCCGGCCCCGCCGCGAGAACTTTCCTCCATAGCGCGAGCAATGAACCCACTTGCCGCGCCACCGAGAATTGTTCCACTGCCCGGCGTCGCGCGGCTTTACTCATGCGTTGCCGCAACTCCGTGTCTCTCAAAATTCTTTCCAATGCAGTCGCCAACGCTCCGGCATCTCCCATCGGCGTGAGTAATCCGGTCTCCCCGTCGCGCACCAACTCAGGGACACCGCCCACGTGTGTTGCGACCACCGGCACCCCGCAAGCCGCCGCTTCCATCAGGCAAACCGGCATTCCTTCATTCTCGCTCGACAACACGCCCACCGCTGCGCGCTGCCACCATTTCAACACCTCATCCTGTCGGGCCGCGCCGGGCATTTCGACAATTGTCTCCAGTTTCAAACTGGCGCGCTTCGACTCGAGTTCCGCACGCAGCGGCCCGTCGCCAATGATCACGCAACGAAAATCCACGCCGCGTTCGCACAACAAGGCGCAAGCGTCCAGCAGCAAACAGAGATTCTTCACCGCCACAAATCGGGCCACACAGACGATGGTGCCGCCGACGTGAGGAGGCGGATTGGATTGTTGGCCATCCTCGTCCGACTCATTCCCTCGAAGGCTGCGGTTTGCCGGCGGACAAAACTCATCCGTGTCCACGCCGCAAGAGATCACGTTGAGATGATTGCGCGGAACGTTGAACGTATTGACGATATAATCAGCATTCGCGTCCGACACCGTCACCACCGCGCCAGCCGCCATCGCTCGGTCACGGAAATCCGCCGGTGGTTTGCGGTGAATGTCATAACCGTGCGCCGTGAACGTGTAGGGCACGCCACACGACGAAGAAAGTTCACGCGCCTTCGCGGTGGCCTCGGTGGCGAAATGGGCGTGTAAAATTTGCGGTTTAAATTCACGGATCACCTCCGCGAACTTCGTCACGTCGTAAGTCGTTATCTCGGTCAGGCGCGCACGACGGATGATCTCGTGTTGCAATTCCTCTCGCGGCGGCAGGAGTGAAAGAATCCGCAAGTCAATCCCACGACGGCGCAACTCCGCCAACTCCCCGGCCACGAAAGTTTCCGAGAGTTTCGGGAAAATATGCAGAACGTAGGCGATGCGTTGCACACTCATTGCTTCAACCGCTTTGCCAACGTGATTACCCGATCCGCGTTGTGATCCCAAGTGAACTTTGCATGAATCAACTTCGCCGCTGCCGCACCGAGTTGCTTTCGTAATGCTGTGTCATCCAACAAACGTTCGCAGCCAGCAACGAGCGCGTTCACGTTGCCGGGTTGATAAAGCCAACCGGTCTTGCCGTGCTTCACGGTTTCGGCAATCTGCCCCATCTTCGCCGCCACCACCGGCACACCGCACGCCATGTATTCGTAAAGTTTCAGCGGTGAGAAATAGAAATCGTGGCTGTGGTTCGGATACGGCGCGAGGGCGACGTCGAATCCCCGGATGACCGCAGGAACATCTTCGTGCAACAGCGCTCCCGTGAACGTGACTTGCTTCGTTACACCCTGCTTGCGAAAACCGCGTTCCAGATCTCCGCGCAATGGACCGTCGCCCGCGATGACGAGTCGCGTTCCAGGCCGACGCTTGCTAATCCGCGCCAGCAATTCAGGTAGAACCTCCACCCCATGCCACGGACGCAAACCGCCGACGAAGCCCAAGGTGGGGCGCGTCACTCCGTGCGCGTCGTCCCAGTTTGATTTCACTGTGTCGGCGGGCAGAGAACTGCCCGCCCTACCACCCATCGGATAAAATAATTCCGGATTCACTCCGTTCACCATGACGTGAATTCTGGATGCTTTCACGCCAAGTGATTTTACGTGCCGGGCCAATTGCGATGAAACGACCACGACCGCATCCGCGTGGCTGAGCGTCCAACGTTCCGCCTGAGCAGCCAGACCGCCCAAGCCGGTGGCTCGATAGGCCGATTGCTCAACCGCGAGCGGCGCGTTCAATTCGATGATGAGAGGGACTTTGAATTTTGCGGCCAATCGCGCTCCCGCTGTGGCGTAGAGCGACGCGCGTTCGTAGATGAAGTCCGGGCGATGACGAAGGAATCGGCGCTTCAAATTTTGATAGAGTGCTTCGTTGTAAAGCACGCGACGCAATTCGCCGGGCAACGAGTTCTCCAATCCGAGCTTTTCGTTGAACTCCTTGAACGCATGAACCGCCGCCGTCGCCTCCGCGCTGGACGGGACGTGAACCACGCGGGCGCGCACGCGAGCAGGCTTGTCCGACGCCGATTTGAGCAACGTCTGCGCCGCGAGCACCACTTGATGTCCGTCCCGCGCGAACGCGCCGATGAGTTCGCGCACATGCACGGACGCACCTTTGCGTCCGAGCACCGGTATTCCGAGATCGGGACAGAGGTAGAGGATTTTCATTGTATCACGCGACGAGAATACCTGGCTTCATTTCGAGTGGATGATTGTGAACCTGCGCCCGCCACATCGTGGCATAGCGACCATTCAAGCGGATCAATTCCTCGTGCGTGCCTCGTTCAACAATCATTCCCGCTTCAAGATAAAGAATCAGGCTGGCACTCACGGCGTGGTGCAGTTCGTGCGTGATGAGGAAAGTCGTGCGCGCGGCGTAAAGACGATCCAATGCCTCCAGGACCTCGCGTTCGTTCTGCTTGTCGAGACCCGTCGTCGGCTCGTCGAGAATCAAAATCGGTGCCTGGCGAACCGCCGCGCGGGCGATGGCAAGTCGCTGACGTTGCCCGTGCGAAAGCGTCACGCCACGTTCGCCGAGAACGGTCTCGTAGCCGTTGGGCAATGCGCTGATGAACTCGTGGGCGTTCGCGAGTTTTGCCGCAGCGTGGACTTGTTCAAGGGTCGCGCCGGGCATGGCGCACGCGATGTTTTCCCGGACGCTGGCCGCGAAAAGGACGTTGTCTTGCAACACCACGCTGATCTGGCCGCGCAATGATTCGAGCGTGAACTCGCGGAGATCACGGCCATCAATCAGCACCCGTCCGGTGACCGGATCGTAAAGTCGCAGCAGCAGACTCAGCAGAGTGGACTTGCCGCCGCCGGATGGACCGACGAGCGCAATGTGCTGACCGGTTTTTACTTCAAGCGAGATTTCCTGAAGCAATGGCTGGCTGTGTTCGTAGGCGAAGTTCACGCGGTCGAACTTCACTTCACCGCGAAACACGGGAGCGCGCACTGCGCCGGGCAAATCGCGCACGTCGGGCACGCGTTCGAGCAGATCAATCACGCGCTCGCCTGCTGCGGAGGCTTTGCCGAGACGACCCGTGTATTTCGCGAAGTCCTGAACAGGACGATAGGCAGACTTGAGATACGCGATAAAGAGATAGAGGTCGCCCGCGCTGATTTCGTTGGCGAGGACGAGCTTCGCACCGAACCAGAGCACGAGTGCGGTCGCGAGCGCGATGATGACATCCAGCGAACGTTCGAGCGCGGCGGAGAGGCGCTTGCCTTTCACGTCCTGCTTGAGGTTTTTCTCGCTGACATCGGTGAAGGCGCGGGAGAATTGTTCTTCGAGCGAGAGGGCTTGGACGGTTTTGATCGCACCGATGGATTCGGTGAAAGACGCAGCCATCGCGCCTTCCTGTCGGCGCTGTTTCTTCGCAACTTCGCGGATTTTTCCACCGAGTGAAGCGCTGCGCAGCCAGAACAACGGCAGCACGGCAGCGGCGATGAGCGCGAGTTTCCAGTTCAGGAAGAACATCAGGCCGATCATGCCTGCGACGATGAGCGCCTTGGCGATGAGCGGGAGGAACGCCGTGACCGCCACGTCTTGCAACATGGCGACGTCACCCATCATGCGGACGACAAGGTCGCCCGTGCGTGCGCTGGTGTGGAACGAAAGCGAGAGATATTGGACGTGGCGATAAAGCTGGGCGCGGACTTTCGCGAGCGAGCGATTGCCGACGAGCGTGAAGCCAATCGTCTGCCAATACGCCGCCACCGCGCGAAAGGCAGTGAACACGACGACTGAAATCGCAGCGACGGTGAGCAGTGACGTGCTGTCCAGTCCGGCGAGAAACTCCGGGAGCGCTGTCTTTGGCTTTTTCGTGCCGATGACGTGATCAAAAACGAATTTGATCGGCCAGGGCTCGAGCAGGCGCAGTGCAACTTCAGCGAACAAGGCCACGAGAGAGCCAACGATGAGCGAGCGATATTGGCGCGCGTGTGGCCAGAAGTATTTCAGAATCCGCCAGAGGCTCGGCAGGCTTTTGTTTGTGGTGTCAGGCATCTTGCCAGATGTAGAGGGTGGCATCCCGCCACCCGGATTGACCGACTGATTTTTTTGCGACTCGCGAAAACTAGAACTGTTTTGTTCGGGCGCGTCGCTTTCTCCGCCGGGCAAGCTGCCCGGTCCCGCACGTGCGGGAGCAGGCAGGATGCCTGCCGCACCATTGTGAGATTTGGATTTTGGATCAGCCATACTTCATCAGTGCGCACGGACACCGGCGAGTTCCTGGTCGGGAAGTGAACGATCATTCGCGAGTGCCAGCAAACGGCGTGCGGCCTGACGAGCACCGTCAAAGCTCAAGTGCTTTTGCGCCCGAGCGAGCAGATCCTGTCGTGATTGCTTGAGCGCATTGCTAATTTCGGCGCGGAGATTTTCAACACTGAGTTGGTCGGGACGAATCGTGCGGAGCAGACCGAGCTTTTCGAACGCCCGCGAGCGGATGAGTTGCTCGGTGCGGGGCACGATGCGAGGCACGCAAACCGTCGGAACGCCTTTGCTCACGGCTTCGCAGAGCGTGTTGTAGCCACCCATGCAAACCAGCGCGTCTACCGACCAGAACAACGCTGACAGGTGCGGCAGGAACTTGCGCACGATGACGCCGTTCTCTTCCGCGAGACGTTTGATGGCGGTGGCTTCCGGCTCGGGAGTCATCGGACCGCTAATGACGACGCCCTGCCAAGACGCACCGGCGGAGGCGCGCACAAAGGCTTCGAGCGTGGCGAAACCATCCTCGCCACCGCCGGTGGTCGCGAGCACGACGGGACGAACTCGATCTTCCCGCGATGGAAAAGGAAGTTTCATATCGGCGATATCAGCATCGGTTTCCATATTCTCCACGTAGCCGCAAAAGTGCGTGCGCTCAGCCATGCTCGGTGGAAATTCATAAGCGGTGGCTGCGTCAAAGATGGAGCGCTGTCCGTAAACGAACACTTCATCGTAATAAGCCGCAATGCGATGTTGCATGCGCATGGGACTCCATTCTTCCAGGACGTATTCGGGTTCGTCAAGAATGTCGCGCAAGCCAAGCGCGGCGCGGCCGCCTTGTTTGCGAAGTTCTTCGAGGCCGGTGCGGAATTCGCCACTCGCGCCGAACGGATGTTTGTCCACGAGCACAACCGATGGGAAAAATGCTTTCACTGCCGTAGTCAGCATTTCGGAACGAAGCTCGCGGATGTCCGGGACGGGAATATTCAAATGACGCGAGCAATATTCGCCGTTGGCGATCTTGCGCAGGCCGGGCAGTTTGAGAATATCCACATGCTGCGGCAGGCCGAGGCGCGCGACATAATCTGCGCCAGTGGCGAGCAACACGGAGGCTTCCGGGGCGAGTTCGGTGAGCGCGGAGGCGATGGCGAGGTTGCGGCGCGTGTGGCCAAGTCCGAGGCCGTCGTGAGAGTAAAATAGGAATCGCATAGCTTTATATTGTTTGTGCTGGTTTGAGCCGACGATTCTCTAGCCGGAAGTGTGCCATGCGGTTTAGGGGTGGAAAAGAGAAGTTTGTTCCGCTAGCGGAACAAAGAGGGCTGCACGAGGATCAAATCGTTTTGAAACCGGAACGTCGGCGGTGACATGGCTCAATTCAAGACACGCTCAGTTCAGTTAGGAGACGCGAAGTTCCGGCCACTTTTCCAGCCGACGGAGCAACGCTTGCGGTGACATGCCGAGTTTGACAGCAGCACGACGGATGCCTCCGTTCGTTTCGCGAAGGGTATCGCGGATGAGACGATATTCCTGGGCTTCGACAGGCGTGAGCTTGCGGTCGGCGGGCAACGCATCGTCAGGAACGGTGGCGGTCGGGACTGGCGTGACCGCCGGAATAGAGGGAGTGCTGCCGCGATTGAGCCAGTTCAAATCCAGCGCAAGCCACTTCGCATCGTCATCCGCGCGAAGCAACGAGCGTTCAAGAACATTGCGCAACTCCCGGACGTTGCCGGGAAAATTATGACCTCGGAGCGCAGTTAAATCCTCGGCTTTCAACATCGGTTTGTGGCGCGAATATTTTGTCGCAAGTTGCGCGAGCAACAACTCAGCGAGGCCCGCGATGTCAGCGCGAAGTTTGCGCAGCGGCGGCAGATCGATGGCAAACACGTCGAGGCGATAAAGCAAATCTTCACGGAAACGACCCGCCTTCACTTCGTCTGCAAGGTTTTTATTTGTGGCGGCGATGAAGCGTCCCGTGAACGGCTGGCTTTCCGTGCTGCCGAGCGAACGGAATTCGCGGGCTTCCAGCAAGCGAAGCAACTTGGCCTGCAACGCGAGTGGCACTTCGCCGATTTCGTCGAGGAACAAAGTCCCGCCAGCCGCAGCGCCCACGAGTCCCGTGCGTTTCTTCTCCGCTCCGGTGTAGGCGCCACGTTCCGCACCGAACAATTCCGATTCGAACATTTCCGCCGGCAACGCCGCGCAGTTCACCGCGATGAACGGCGCTTTAGCCTCCGGGAAAGCGAACAGGTGAAGCGTGCGTGCGGCAAGGTCTTTACCTGTACCTGTTTCACCCGTAAGCAGAACCGTGCTCGACGCGTGCCTGGCAGCCTGACGAAGTTGCGAGACCACCTCGCGCATCGCGGGAGATTCGCCGAAAATCTCGGATTGATTGGTCGCAACGTCGCGCGAGGCAAGACGAAGTTTTGCCCTCTGCAAACAAGCGGCCAGCGCTTCGACGGAAATCGGTTTGGTGAGGTAATCAAAGAGACCGTTGCGCGTGAGTGTAATGGCTTCACCCAAATCCGGCAGTCCGGTGATCATCACAATTGGCGCGTCGGGATTGCGGCGGGCGAGTTGATCGAAAAACTCGTAGCCCTTGCCGTCGGGCAGATGATTGTCGAGCAACACGAGATCGAACGAGCGATTGGCCGTGGCCGCACTCGCCTCAGCGAGGTTCTTCGCGACCGTGACAACGCCGCCTTCGTCCCGAACGACTTGAGTGGCCATCGTGGCAAACGCGATGTCGTCCTCGACGATCAGGCAAGTGAACTTGTTTTTATGCGCAACAGCCATAAGACGAGAATGTAACGGCGCGACGAGCGAATCCAAGCATGGAAGCGGATTCTGCTACAACCGGAACCGCCGGACACATGACGAACCTCGGCGAAAAGCGGCGGCAGTTCGCTCAGTCACAAAGCGTTTTGGAATGCGTCAGCCCTGGCACTTTGGGTTTGTCATCCAGTTGTCGTCCACCACTTCCGATCACGCCCATCGTTCCCCTACGCTCGGCGGTGGAGAGCGCGATGGATGGCGATGAGCAATTCCTCGAGAGCAAACGGTTTGCACAATACCGTCACATCATGGGTCGAATAATCCTCTGGTTGTCCGCTGGTGAAGATGACCGGCAAATTTTTTTTCGCCGCGCGCAACTCATTTACCGCCTGTCGCCCATCCATCACCGGCATCGAATTGTCCGTGACAAGCAAGCGCACCTCCTTTGCATGTTCGCGAAAAAGCGCAACCGCTTCCGCTCCATTCCCAGCGGTCAAAACGCGATAGCCAGACGACGTTAATTCCGCTGCCATCAAATCGCGGATGGCTTGCTCGTCATCGGCGAGCAGAAGCAATTCACCATTGCCGCGCGGCGCGACCGTAACAATAACTTCGCTCACCGCCTCGGCTTCCAGCGCACACGGGATAAATACTTCAAACGAAGTCCCCTCGCCCGGCTGGCTTTCAACGCGGAGAAAGCCGCCGTGGCTTTTGACAATGCGCAGCACCGTGGCGAGGCCGATGCCTGTTCCCTTGTCATCGCCTTTGGTGGTGAAGAACGGCTCAAAAATTTTCGCGCGAACTTCGGGCGGCATTCCCGTGCCGGTGTCGGAAACGAGCAGCGAGACAAATTTCCCCGGCTGGCCTTCGGGGATTGCGGCGGCTTCGGCAGCGGCGAGTTCCACGTTGTCGGCCACAAAGGAAAGTTTGCCACCGTCCGACATGGCATCGCGGGCGTTGACACAGAGGTTCAGCAGGACTTGGTGAAGCTGCGTGAGGTTGCCGCGCACCGGCCAGAGATCATTCGGCAGAAAAGTTTCGACAACTATGTTTTTAGGGAAAGTTTCGCGCACCATTTTTTCGAGATCTTTGATAATCGGCACGAGGTCGAGCCGCTCAAATTCGCCGCCGCGCCCGCGTGCGAAAAGCAACACCTGCCGCACCATGTCCGCGCCGCGATGAGTGCTGGCTTCCATCAGGCCCAGCAGGTTGCGCGCTTCCTCGTCATTGGCCTTGCGGCGGAGCAGTTGCACACCCATCAAAATCGGCGCGAGCGCGTTGTTCAAATCGTGCGCCATGCCGCCAGCCAGCGTGCCGATGGTGTTCATGCGCTGCGTGCGGAGGAATTGTTGTTCCAATAATTTTTTTTCGGTGATGTCACTATTCATCAGCAGCAACGCTTTCGGCTGCGCAACTTCGTCGCGAATTAAAGTCCAGCGACTCGCCACCGTCACGATTTGTCCGGCTTCGGTTTGCTGGCGCAATTCGCCATTCCACTCGCCGTTTTTGAGCGCGGCAGCGCGAGCCTTCCCGGCAGCGACTACATCGGGCGAAAAAATTTCCGAAGCAGTGTCCGATTTAAATTCAGAAAATTTCCAACCGTAAAGTTTCTCGGCACTCGGGTTTGCGTAAAGAATTTTTCCGTCGAGGCCTTGCACCAAAATGGCATCGTGTGCTTTATCAATCAGCGCGGCCTGTTCGCGGATTTTTGCGTCAGCGATGCGCTGGGCGGCTTCAAGTTTGCGGCGCGTGAAAAACCAATCTTGAAACTGCCAGAGCCACGAACCGAACAGCGCGGCGGGAATTTGCACCGCGCTCACCACGAGCCAGGGAAACCACACACCTCTGGAAAATCCGGCCATCGAAATCCCCATCGTCAAGCCCGCGCCGCATGCGGCCACGATGGTTGCAGGAACGGGCCGCAGCCAGAGCAACCCGCCGCCGAACAGCAACGCAACGGCGAGGAGTAAAAAGTTTTCAGGCGCAAGAGGGAACCGTTTCAGCGCGTCGCCGCGGATGCGATTGAGCAATTGCGTGGCGTGAATTTCCACACCGGGCATAAAATATTCCTTGTTGCTCCACGCGTGGAACGGGCTGCGAAATTCATCGCGCCGCGCATCCATAAAACCTTCAATCGGACGCGCGCCCACGAACACGATTTTGTCGCGAAAAAAATCCGGCAGCAACGCGGCGGGATCCAGCGCTTCATTGTAACTGACGTGCGGAACAGTGAGCGCTGGCCCGTAGTAACGCACCCAAAGTGGTCTCTCGGAAGAAACATTCGTCGCGCCAATGAACGTCGCGGCGGCCAGTCCCAGGTTTGGCGTGCGGTCAGCGCCGAGCGCGGGCAAATGACGTCGCACCACAAAATCATCGTCCACCCAAAGCGACGCGACGCCCCAGCCAACAGCGGCGTCCGCAAAGGATTTTTCCGGAAGGCGCAACACCGTGGCGCGGGTTCCCACTTGATCGGAAAAAATTTGGTGCGAAATCTTGTCGTTGTGCTCTGCGGCGAGGATGGCTCGCGCGTTTTCTTTCAAGGCCACCGCGAAGGCGTGGTCAGCGGACGAGTTTTCGCTGAGCGCGTCAAAAATAATATCGAAGACGACGGCGCGCGCGCCCTCGGCAGTCATGCGCTGGAGGAGTTTTGCGTGTAGATCGCGCGGCCAGCGTTTCGCGGGATCCTGATGTTCGTGGAGATAGGAAGCGAGATCGAGATAGACGATGATCACGCGCGAGTCGTCGAGAGATTTGCTCTTCGAGAATGCGAGGGAGTGGAGAGAATCGTAACTGGAGGAAACAAAAGTTTCGCGAAAGAGGAAGCCGAGTAACGCCACGCCGATCGCCATCAGGAGCGCAGCGATCCAACGAAGTCGCGTGGCCGGCGTATGAGTCATCTGGAGAAAAGCATATTTACGAAGCCAGTTCATGGCGAGGAACAATCAAAAGCAAAAGTTCTTCGCTTGGAAAACCCGATGTCGCCGACCTGTCCCGCCGTTGGCTTGGCAGGGTTCTCACTCTGGGGTGTGATTAAAAGTGGGTGACGGAGCGCGGACATTCCTGTCCGCCCGCGCGTCCTTCCGCCCAGAGCGCTTGCTATTTTAGCCAAGCCCCGGCGGACAGG
>JAYVSV010000190.1:0-5616 GCA_043775015.1 Verrucomicrobiota bacterium | reverse complement strand
CACGGCTCGCACCTTTTCCGCCGGGCGAGACGCCACGGCTCCATCCCGCCCATGCGGGACCAAGATGGCCGACGCTACATTTTCAGACAGTCTCTCAGTGAGGTTTTCCCCCGCAAGGCAAGGCCATCACATTTCCGGATCGCATTCTGTTCAGGATTCGGGCTTTGGACTGCCGGCGACAATCACGCCGCCCACCGGCATAGCGGATTCATTCACGTTGTAAATCTGAATCCAGCCATTCACGGAGGATTGAAACACTCCCGCTCCGCTCACGTCCGCACCGTTGACAGGTTTCTGCGAAATGTGCCACGAGGAAAGTCCCTGTAGTTCCGCGCGAACGGAACCGGAATCAAAGGAAAAACGGTTCAGCGCACGCGAGGAGGTCGTCAGGCCGTTGGTTTTCAGCGCCGCAAAATCCTGATAGAGGTTGAATTGGCCGGGGCTGGTGATTTCAAGGACCGTGTTGGTGCCGCTGGTGATTCGCAGGAACGCATTCAAATTACCTATTGCTCCCGGAGGGTTGCCACCCGGAGTGACGAGGTAGAGATGCGCGTTTGCAACATTGGTTCCGGCTAAATATTGGATCAACTCCCTGGTTCCGATTTTTACCGTTCGATTGCTGACGGTATCGTAACCGGTCAGACTGACGCCGAGTGATTGCACCAGGTTTTGCGCGGGGCTGCTCGCGCCGGTCAGCAGGACGAGCAACGCACTGGCGATTGTGATTTTAATTTGTTTCTTCATAGACAGTAGTTTTTATTCAGGTGCATCTTGAAAATTTTTCCAGGCGCAGATTATATTTCTGCGAGTTGTCGGAGGAAAAGCCGCCTTCAACTCACGCCCAGAACTCTAATGGAATTCGGTAGGCAGGATATGGGGTCATCACCCTAAAACCGGGCGGTTTAAGCCCCATGCGTTCGCCCTCGGTCAGGGCAGACGCAAATCAATTTTGATCGGGTTAAACCGGCTGAGCGAGTATCTTCATGCGTCGCTGTAAAAGTTCCGTTGGTATCGGTTAGACCGCTTTTTTTCCCCGGCTACTGTCTGGCCCGGCGGCGGTTTGACGTAATACGAAACTTCAACATTGGCATTAGTGACGGGTTGGCCGGTTTCCTAAACCACAGTAACAACAACTTTCCAAGGCGGCCATCGATTTCGCGAATTCGGGGTTTTTCGTCGTCACGTGGACACCATCCTGCGTCTCAGTCACCGACAACGTGTCGCCCTCGGCGACTTTCAGGTGTGTCAGTAATTTTTCGGCAAAACGACCCCGACCGAATTGCCGACCTTGCGAAGTTTTAATTCCAGAACCATGTCAGAAGTGTAGTTACGAATGTTATAACATGTAATCGCATCGTTGAATCTGGAACAAAATCCTTGTCGCGACGGTTTTCACGTTCACGCGTTCTGGCCAGACTCGAATCGAACCGGCGATCCTAAAACTCGCAGACCTCACCCACTTTAAATCACACCCGACGGGCTTGGTCATATAAAATTGTGCTTCTGCTCTGGAATTTTTTGTGTTCAATTTCGCCCTTGATGAGCCATATACATCCATTGACCACGACTGCGTTTGAATTGCCCGGGCATCGCGTGGTCAAATCGCTCGGGGTGGTGCGCGGGATCATCGTTCGCTCCCGGTCGATTATTGGAAACTTGGGCGCTTCGATCCAAAGTATTTTCGGAGGCAACATCACGCTTTACACTTCGCTTTGTGAGCGGGCGCGCGATGACGCGTTTCGCCAAATGCTCGCTCACGCGGCGGAGTTGGGCGCGAATGCCGTGATTGGAATCCGCTACGACGCCACGGAAATTGGGCAAGGCATTACCGAAGTTTTGTGCTACGGCACCGCGGTGCATGTGGAAATTTGTCAAACATCCGGTGGGCCATCGCCCGCTCCATTGCGTTGACGCGCGACGATCCGTTTTCAAAATTAAATTTATGGCTGGTCATAGCAAGTGGGCAAAAGTTAAACGGTTCAAAGGAGCGCTGGATGTGAAGCGCGGAAGAATTTTCGCCAAGCTGGCGAAGGAAATCGCCATTGCCGCGAAGATGGCGGGTGGCGATCCGGATATGAATCCTCGATTGCGCATGGTGTTGTTCAAATGCCGAGGCGCCAACATGCCGTCGGACAATATCGAGCGTGCCATCAAAAAAGGGACGGGTGGGGGAGAGGTTCTTAATTTTGAAGATTTAACCTATGAAGTTTATGGCCCGCACGGAGTGGCGTTGCTTGTCGAGATGAGCACCGATAACCGGAACCGTACCGCCGCTGATATTCGCATCATTTTGTCCAGAAACGATGGAACTTTGGCGACCGCTGGATCGGTCAGCCGACTTTTTCAGCGCAAAGGGCAGATGATTGTTTCGCGTGACGCCATCAATGAAGACAGGTTGATGGAAATTGCGTTGGAAGCAGGCGCGGAAGATTTCAAAGCGGACGAGGATTCCTATGAAATTTTGACGGAGCCGTCGCGCTTTGAACAGGTTCACAAAAAAATCGAAGCGAATGGGATCAAGTGTGACGCCGCCGAGGTGACGTCGTTGCCGAGCCAGACGTTGCCAATTTCCGAAACGAGCGCAATCGAAGCGGTCAACAAGCTGATCGACGCGTTGGAAGATCACGACGACGTGAAGGATGTCTATTGCAACGCGCAATTTGGCGATTAGTCTCGCAGGCTTTTTCGCATTGCGCCAAAATGAGCAAGTCACCTGATTCTTTAGCAGTCCGATTATTGCGCCGCCTGGCTCGTGCCGTTTGCGCCCGGCCAGCGCTTTTTCTTTTTCCGCAGATTTTGATCTTCCTGTTCGGCGTGGGCTTCACGATCAAGAAACTTCAATTCGACACCAGCCGGAACGACCTCGTTGGTTCGGACAAGCAGTATCATCAAAATTTTCTGAAGTTTAAGGAGGAGTTTCAGTCGCAGGACGATTTGGTGGTGGTGGTCGAAAGTGAATTGATGGAGAAAAATCGTCAGTTCGTCGAGCGCCTGGGCGCGCGATTGGAAGCCGAAACGAATCTTTTTGCCGATGTTGTTTACAAGGGCGATTTGAAAATGTTGGGGCCGAAAGCGCTCTTGTTTGTTCCAGAAAACGAACTCAAGGAGTTGCAGAAAACGTTGCAGGATTTTCGTCCGTTCATCGAGCAATTCACGCGTGCGACGAATCTCAATTCGCTCTTCGGCCTCGTAAACAAACAATTTCGCGCGGCCCGCCAGGAAACAAACGCAGAAAACGACTCGATGATCAAAGCCCTGCCGGCGCTGGGCCGAATCATCGTTCAGGCGTCGCAAAGTTTGCAACGACCGGGAACCGCTCCGTCGCCGGGATTGAACGCGTTGTTCGGGGCAGGCGACGAAGCGGAGCGCGCGGTTTACATTACATTTTCGCAGGGACGGATTTACCTCGTCACCACGCGTGCGGCCACCGAAAAGCTGAATGGAAGAGCCATCCAGCGGTTGCGCGAACTGGTCCAGCAAACGCAATTTGAAGTTCCCGGTTTGAACGTTGGCATCACGGGCGAACCAGTTTTGGAATACGACGAAATGGCGCAATCACAATTTGATTCCACGGTCGCGAGTGTCGTCTCGCTTCTGGCTTGTGCGCTGATTTTTATTTACGGCTACAGCCAAACCGGGCGACCGCTCAAAGCAACCCTCTGCCTCGTGGTGGGACTTGGCTACACCATGTTCTACACGACGCTGGTCGTTGGGCATTTGAACATTCTCACCATCACGTTCGTTCCCATCCTGATCGGGCTGGCCATCGACTTTGGCGTGCATTTAATCACGCGGTATGAGGAGGAATTGCGTCACGGGAAAAGCCAGCACGAAGCGATCGAACTGGCGATGGTCAACACGGGAATCGGAATTTTCACCGGCGCGTTCACTACGGCGGGCGCGTTTTTTGCGATGGCGCTGACCAACTTCAAAGGCATTCAAGAGATGGGAATTATTTGCGGTGGCGGGATGTTGCTTTGCCTCGTTCCGATGATGACGTTGCTGCCGGTGCTGCTCTTGCGCGGTCGCCAGAATATGATCGATACCAGTGCGATTCAGCCGGTGGATCACCGGTCGCGGATCGAAAACATTTGGTTGCGCCGACCCGTTTGGGTGGTGGCAATCACAGCGGTTGTTTGCGCGCTGGCGGTCGCGCAATTTCGCAAAGTCCATTTTGATTACAATTTGCTCAACATGCAAAGCCTCGGGCTTCCGGCGGTCGTGTTCGAGCACAAGTTGATCGAGTCCGCTGAGAAATCCGTTTTGTTTGGGGCGATCGTCGCGACGAATCTCGATCATTTGGCGGAGCTGAAAGACAAGGTTAAGAAACTTCCGACTGTCGCCAGCGTGGACCCGATTTCTGAATACCTGACGGAAGATCAATCGCAAAAGTTGTCGCTGGTCCGGCAGGTCAAAGCCGAAGTTTCGCAAATCCAATTCGCGCCGACGGATCGAGAGTCGGTCAACCTTCTCGAGTTGAGCCAAACGTTATGGGCTTTGCAGAGTTACCTCGGCCTCGGGGCGGAACTCAGCGCCAAGGACGATGCCAAACTCGCGAAAGATTTGATCGAGATGCGCGCGGGAATTGTCGATTTTCGCCTGGAAATGCTCCGGCCACAAAACGAGTCTGGCGCACGGTTGGCGCGTTTTCAAAACGCTTTGTTTTCGGATATTCGCGATACTTTTGCCGCGTTGAAAAACCAGGATGCGACCGGGCGAATTCGTTCGGAGGATCTTCCGCCTGCACTGCGCAACCGGTTTGTTGGCAAGACCGGCAAATACTTGCTTCAGGTTTATCCCAAAAAAGATGTCTGGCAGCGCGAATACCAGGAGGAATTCGTGCGGGAACTGCGCACTGTCGATCCAACTGTGACCGGAACACCGGTGCAACTTTATGAATACACGACGTTGCTGAAGGAAAGTTATCAGATGGCCGCGTGGTATGCTTTGGGGGCTATTGCACTTTTGGTTTTCATTCATTTTCACTCGTTCGCGGCTGTCGTTCTGGCTCTTTTGCCGGTAGCCATCGGAGCTACCTGGATGGTGGGATTGATGGGTGCTTTCGGAATCTCATTCAATCCAGCAAATATTATGACGCTGCCGCTCGTCATTGGAATCGGAGTGACCAATGGCATTCACATTTTGAATCGGTTTGTGGAGGAGCGTACCCCGGCAATTCTCGGAAAGAGCACGGGAAAGGCGGTTCTGGTTTCGGGCATGACGACTGTCGCTGGTTTTGGAAGTCTGATACTGGCCAAACATCAGGGCATCGCGAGTCTTGGATTCGTCATGTCGGTGGGTGTGACGACTTGCATGCTGGCAGCGCTGACGTTTTTGCCGGCGCTGTTGAATTTGCTGATGCGAACCGGATGGAAATTTAAAAAACCCGGTGACGAAAATGCACAATCGCTACCGGGTTTGGAGGAACCGAGGTAAAAAAAACCTCAATTAATATACTCATTAGAATAGAAATGCGTTAAGTCAAAGTCAACCGGAATGTCCGTGCAGCAGTGCAATGGGGCGCATCTTGATACTGCCCCCGGAGTGCCGGTTTCCAAACCGGCTTGAGGGGTTGGCGCGCCGGGCCACCTTGGGGAACTTACCCGGAAAATTCAT
>JAYVSV010000189.1:0-10324 GCA_043775015.1 Verrucomicrobiota bacterium | reverse complement strand
GAGGCTTGGCTGGTAGGCATGGCTGAGAATAATCCACCGCCGTTTTCCCAGCTACAATTTCCTTTCAGATTTTTCATGTTTTAGTTTCCGGAGGTGCCCGCTAGTTTCGATGAGCGAAATAAGTTTCCCTTCCCCCTCTTAATCCTAATCATAATCTTACTCGTAATCTTTTCTCAACGAACTGGAGATTAGGACTAAGAGTATGATTATGATTAGGAAAATCAGGAAGATCGCGGCGTAATGAAATATCTCGATTTGACCCTGACGACCCCGGCTGAAAACCTCGCCTGCGACGAAGCTCTTCTGGATTTTTGTGAGGAGACAGGCGGGTTGGAAGTTTTTCGCATCTGGGAACCGACCGAATACTTTGTCGTTGTGGGCTACGCGAACAAAGTGGAGGTGGAGGTGAACGCGCGAGTTTGTCGCGAGAAAAATATTCCGATTCTGCGGCGCTGCAGCGGCGGCGGAACGGTCGTGCAAGGCTGCGGTTGTCTCAATTATTCATTGATCCTGAACTTCGCCGGGAACAATTCGTTGGAAACGATCACTCGGGCCAATGCGTTCATCATGGGCAAACATCGCGATTTGCTGGGAACGTTTTTGAAATCCGACGTGAGCATCCAGGGTCACACTGATCTTGTGATCGACGGGCGGAAATTTTCTGGCAATGCGCAGCGAAGAAAGAAAAAATTTCTCTTGTTCCACGGCACGTTTCTCCTTGATTTCAAAATCCATTTAATCGAGGAACTCCTGCGCCTGCCGTCCAAAGAGCCGTGCTACCGCGAACGCCGCGCCCATTTGGATTTCCTGATGAACCTTCATCAGCCAGCAGCAGAACTGAAACGCATTTTGAAATCCGGTTGGAATGCCACGGAGAATCTGACTTCGGTTCCTGATTTCTCGCAACTTGTGCAAGCGAAATACACCCGTGACGAATGGAATTTCAAGTTTTAGGAAATACATGCCGCCCTTCCTTGAACAAAAAATCAAAGTGGCATCCGTCGGCTAATTTTTCCTAAAGGGAAGATTTGTTGAAATCCAATCCAACTTTCTCCATTGTCGTTCAATGGATCAATTAGACCCGTTGGATGAATTATTAAGCTGCCGGTTGGATTTTGGGCGCAAAGCCGTTGAGCCGTGCTCCATTGTCATCTTTGGTGCCAGCGGCGATTTGACTTCGCGCAAACTCATTCCAGCCCTGTTCCACTTATTTTGCGAAAAACAATTGCCGAATCCTTTTCGCATCATCGGTTTTGCCCGCCGGGAAAAATCGGACGCAATTTGGCGCGAGGAATTAAAAGTTGATCTTGAAAAATTTTCGCGAACCAAAAAAGTAGATGTCGCTCAGTGGGAAGCTTTCGCAGCGAATGTTTCTTATTGCCAGGGCGAATTCTCCGATCTGGCCGCTTATAAAAAATTGCAGGCGCAGCTCGATTCGTTCGGTCATGAAGCGCTTCGCCGCAATTTGCTTTTTTATCTTTCCACATCGCCCAGTCAATTCGCCGAAGTCGCGGAGCATCTGCACAAAGCGGAGCTTCTCCATCGTGAAGAAGGGAAAAAGTTTTGGCAACGTCTGGTCGTTGAAAAACCGTTTGGTCACGATCTAGCCTCCGCGCATCAGCTCAATGCCGAATTAACGCAATTCGCTTTCGAAAAACAAATTTACCGCATCGACCATTATCTGGGCAAAGAAACGGTGCAGAACATTTTGATGTTCCGTTTTTCCAACGCGATTTTCGAACAGCTTTGGAATCGCCAATGCATCGAGCAAGTCCAGATCACGGTTGGCGAAAAACTCGGCGTCGGCGGGCGCGGCGGCTATTACGAAGAAGCCGGTGCCTTGCGCGATATGGTGCAGAATCATTTATTGCAAGTGCTCGCTCTCGTTGCGATGGAGCCGCCCGTTTCGCTCGAAGCCGAAGCCGTGCGCGATGAAAAAGTTAAGTTGCTGAAATCCATTCGTCCGCTTCATCCGAGCCAAGTCGCGGGCAGCGTTGTTCGCGGACAATACACCGCTGGAGAAATTGAAGGACAAAAGCGAATAGCGTATCGCAGCGAAGTCAAAGTAAAACCCGATTCCAACACCGAAACATACGTCGGAATGCGACTAGCCATCGACAACTGGCGCTGGTCTGGCGTCCCGTTTTATTTGCGCACCGGAAAAAGTCTTCCCATGAGCGCAAGTGAAGTTCGCATTCAATTTCGCCCGACGCCAAACGTTTTGTTCGCGGCGCAATGCGGAACGCGACTCGACTCAAATGCCATCACGTTGCGCTTGCAGCCGAACGAAGGAATTTTTCTGCGCTTTAATGGAAAAGTTCCCGGCACGAGCCAGGAAATTCGTCCGGTGCGAATGCACTTTGATTACGATTCCGAATTCGGCGCCTACACACCCGAAGCTTACGAACGTCTTCTCCTCGAAGTTTTAGCTGGCGATGCAACGCTCTTCATTCGCCGCGACGAAGTTGAAACCGCCTGGAGCATTGTTGATCCAATTCGCGAAGCATGGACTGGTGTTCCGCTCACCAGTCGCGAGTTTTATCCCGCCGGAGCGTGGGGTCCCGTTGCCGCCGAGGAACTTCTTGCGCAGCGCAATCACAAATGGCGCAAGCCTCACCCAGTGACGTGAACAATTTCGAACTCAAAAAACTCGCGAGCGCGGTTGAACTCGCGGAATACACGGCGTCGCTTTGGCTTGAGCAAGTCCGGAGAAAACCGACACAAACTGTGGCGTTTTCCGGTGGGACAATTGCGCGACTGCTTTTCCAAAAAATTGCGGAGCGCGCCGTTGCCGAAAAAATCTTTCTCTCTGACGTGCATTTTTTTTGGGCTGACGAACGCTGCGTCCCGCCCACCGATCCCGAAAGTAATTTTGCTCTCGCCAACGAAAATCTTTTCTCCCGGCTGAACATCAAACCGGACAAAATTCACCGGTTGTGCGGCGAGTTGGATCAAGCCGAAGCAGTGGCGCGAGCAAACCATGAAATCGCGCGGGTGATTTCTCCCGGTGTTTCTGGTTTGCCTGCCCTCGACATTATTTTTCTCGGCCTTGGCCCTGATGGTCATGTCGCGTCACTTTTTCCAAATGCGCGTCTCGAAGTCCTCACCTGCGAGCAACCGTTTTTAAGTATTGAGGATTCTCCCAAGCCGCCGCCGAAACGAATTTCTCTTAGCCACGCCGCCATTGCAGCCGCGGACGAAGTTTGGGTTTTGGTTTCCGGCGATGGAAAGGAAGAGGCGCTTCGCGAATCGCTCTCGGAAAATGGTTCGACTTCTTTAGCGCGGGTTATCCAGTCGCGACCGCAAACAAAAATTTTCACCGACGTAAAATTTTAATGACGCTGCTCGCCTTTGAAACCTCTTGCGATGAAACGAGTGTCGCTGTTATTCGCGACGGAACCGTTTTGGCGAATTGCGTTTCATCCCAAATTGCGCTGCATTCCGAATATGGTGGCGTTGTTCCCGAACTCGCCACGCGCGAGCACTTGCGAAATCTTTTGCCCGTCGCGAGAACGGCGTTGAACGATGCCCGACTTTCCATCTCAGACATGGATGCAGTAGCTGCAACACGCGGGCCAGGTTTGCCAAGCGCGCTGATGATTGGCCTCAAGGTCGGACAAGCGCTCGCGTATTCCCTGCGCAAACCTTTTCTTGGGATTAATCATCACGAAGCGCATTTGTATTCGCCGTGGACTTCCGGCGCGCCACTTTGCGCCGCCTTCGATGAACTTCAACCAAACATTTCTCTCATCGTCAGCGGAGGTCACACGATGCTGGTTCATGTGAAGCGCGAATTAGAACACGAGTTGCTTGGTGAAACTGTCGATGACGCCGCAGGTGAATGTTTCGATAAAACAGCGAAGCTGATTGGCTTGCCGTATCCAGGCGGACCGGAAATCGACCGTTTTGCCGAGAGCGGAAATCCGAAAGCCTATGAATTTCCGCGTCCGATGATTCACGAACCGAATCACGACTTCAGCTTTTCTGGATTGAAAACTTCCGTGCGCTATTTCCTGCAAAAAAATCCCGATCTGCTCAACGACCGAAAACGTTTGTGTGATCTCTGCGCCAGTGTGCAAGCGGCGATCGTCGATGTGCTTGTTGTGAAAACAATTAAAGCCGCGAAGAAACTTGGCGTGCGCTGCGTGACTGCATCCGGCGGCGTCACCTGCAATCGTGCATTGCGAAAGCATCTGGCTGATGCGTGCTTTGAATCTGGATTTCAATTACGCCTTGCCGAAAAAATCCTTTGCACTGACAACGCCGCCATGATCGGAATTCTCGCCGAACGAAAACTGTTGAATGGAATTGAGCCGACTTCACTCGACGCCGAAATTCAAACCAGTTGGTCTCTGTCCGAGCGGTAATGGATCAGTTCGTATCCGAAGGTGGGGCGAGCGTCCTCGCGAGCCGACTCTGATCGCGATTGGAATCCGAAACGGCTCACGAGGACGCTCGCCCCACCAAACAGACCCGTGGCTCCAGAGGCCGCGTTTTGACTTTCGGTGAGCCTTCCTCTAGCTTCGTCGCCGCATGAAAATTGTCCGATTTAGCGATTCTGATTTCGCCGACCGCCTCAGCGAACTCACCGCGAGTTCGAGCCTGTTCGATCCAACCATCGAACAACGCACCCGCGAAATCGTGGACGCGGTAAAATTGCGCGGTGATGCCGCACTCTCGGAATTCACGGAACGATTCGACGGCGCAAAACTCGTGCCGGAACAATTTGCCGTCACGCAAGCTGAGATTTTAGCGGCCTCCGTGAAAGCCGACGACGGTTTACGACAGGCTGTCGCCGAGGCGCAAAAAAACATCGCCACCTTCGCCAAAAAATCGCTGCGGAAAAATTGGTCGATGCGTAACAGCCACGGCGCAACCGTTGGCGAAAAGTTTGATCCATTTCAGCGCGTTGGAATTTATGTTCCGGGCGGAACCGCGCCGCTGGTTTCCACTGCGCTGATGACGATCACGCTGGCGAAGATTGCGGGCTGCAAAGAAATCGTCGTTTGCACACCTGCTGGAAAAACCGGCGAAATAAATTCCGCGCTCTTGTTTGCGATTCGTGCGGCAGGGGCGACGGAAATTTATCGCATCGGCGGCGCGCAGGCGATTGCCGCCATGGCACTCGGCACGGCGACGATTCGTGGTGTGCAGAAAATTTTCGGCCCCGGCAATGCGTATGTTGTCGCCGCCAAACGTTTGCTTTTCGGCCACGTTGCCATTGATCTCTTGCCGGGGCCGAGCGAAGTGCTGGTGCTAGCCGACGAAACCGCTAATCCAAAATTTGCGGCGGTTGATTTGCTCGCACAGGCCGAACACGGTTCCGGTCACGAACGCGTTTGGCTTGTGACCGATTCAAGAAAACTGCTTCGCGCCGTCCACGCCGAAATCACGCGACAACTCCCGAAATTGGCGCGGCGAGAAATGATTGAACGCGCGTTGGAAAATAACGGCTGGCTGATTCAGGTCAAAACTCTGGAGGACGGAATTGCGCTGGCAAATCAACTCACGCCCGAACACTGCGAAATCATGACGCGTAATGCGAAGAAAATTTCGGGAAGAATCCTGACGGCTGGCGCGATTTTCCTCGGCGGTTATTCACCAACGGTTTTGGGCGATTACGTGGCCGGGCCGAGCCACACGCTGCCAACTGGCGGCGCGGGAAATTCATTCGCCGGTTTGACTGTGGATCAATTTCAACGACGCACGAGTGTCGTGGAATACAATCGCGCGTCCCTCAACAAAGCGCTGCCTGCGGTAAAAAAATTCGCGGAACTTGAAGGCTTGGATGCCCACGGAAAAAGCGCGGAAATTAGAAAATAATTCTAACACAATGACTTGGATTGTCGGCACTCTAACTCCGTTTGGTTTGGGAATTGTTGCGTCAGATATTCGCGTAACTTTTACCAACCGAATCGAAGTTGACTGTTTGCAGAAAATCTATCGAGTGGGCGGCGGTCTTCTAGCCGGGTTTGCAGGCTCGGTGAAAATCGGATTCTCCTTATTGCAAGCATTGGATGATGAATCCGCGAAGCTTCCCAAAGATAAAGCTTGGAACTTGGATGTAATTTCAAACACATGGTGGCCGCACGTTGCCCGGCGCATTTATTTATCGGCAGACAAAATAGAGCGAGGCTTGAGCAGCCAGATTATTTTGGCTGGAGTTCATCCAAACAAGAATCAAGGCCCATTTCCTCAAACTGACATCTACACTTTTTCTGCGCCCGATTTTCAGCCGATAAAAACAACGGATTTTGCAAACATTGGCTGCGGTGCGCACAGTCCCAATTGTGTAAAAGTCGTGAAAGATGCTTTCACAAAACTTAGTCCTGAGTTTTTAATGCTTTACCAAGTGGGTGTGATGGGCTTGGCAACTGGGGTTGGGGTCACACTCCAAGAGGCGATTCGAAAAAAACCAATTGCCGGAATTAGCCCGTTCTTCCAAGTGGGAGTTGTGAGCAGAGGGCTTTGCAATTTTATGCAGAGCGAAGCTTATTTCAACGAAGATGGAACAGAAACAAAATTTCCAGAAGTTACCAGAGACTACGATTCTTTAATCCGACTTTGTGAACAGAATCATTGGAATACTGCCGCTGCCGTATGCTGAACGAGAACAATAATTTTCCGCTGGCACGGAGACCGTCAACTGCGGTTGAAAAAACTGCACTGAGCGCGAAGCGCATATTGTTTGGTATGGTTGCGGATACGCTTGCAGTAGCTAATGCTGACCCAGCCGATCTTGTTCGTGAGGGAAAAAGACTTTATTGCAGCATGATAAAGGGAAGAGATCTCCGGGCTGGAGAATTGACGCAGGAAGATATTCAGGCCTTTGCTTTATTTTACCGTGCGGCCAAAACGGGGCATGGTGAAGCGCAATTCATAATATCCCGGTGCTATGATTGGGGTCACGGCATTCAAAAAGACGTCGCGCAGGTTCAGAACTGGCTGCGAAAATCTGCTGAATCTGGTTTTGCAGAGGCACAAAACGCCATCGGCGACTTCTATGCGTACGGCCATCCTCAAGAACAATCCAATGTCGATATCAGCGAAGCATTGGATGAAGCTGTGAGATGGTATCGCAAGGCCGCCGAGCAAAATTACGCTGCGGCTCAATTTAGTCTGGGTGTCTGTTATGAAAATGGCCTTGGTGTTGAAACGGATTATGCCGAAGCGGTAAATTGGTATCGCAAAGCCGCAGAACAAGGCCACGAACTGGCTCAACAGAACCTCAGTCAGGCCAAGGCTCAATTCAAGCTCGGCTTTTGCTACCTTCTCGGCGGGAGCGTCGGCTTGGATTATGTGGAAGCGGTAAAATGGTTTCTCAAAGCAGCCGAGCAGAATCATGCGGCGGCTCAATACCAGCTTGGCGAGTGTTACGCAGACGGCATGGGCGTGACTCAAAATATTCAGGAGGCAGTGAAGTGGTGGCGCAAAGCAGCCGCGCAGAACGATGAGGTATCACTGTTTCGTCTAGGCATATTTTACGAGTATGGTGAAGGTGCGGAGAAGGACTATGCGGAAGCTTACAAATTCTACAAATTGGCTTCAACAAGATGGAAAAAATGTGCGCTAGACGAGTTACAAAGACTGCAAGTAAATATGACTCCGGCGGAAATTGTTGAAGGCGAACGACGGTATCACGAATATACTTCGAATAAGCATTCAAAGCTTTCCATCAAGTGAAATCTATTCCAGTCATTTACACCAATTCCGAACTGGAACAATTGCGGCAAGTCGTAGCGGGTGCGCGTTCGCAACTAGCGGAATTGGAAACGAATTACACCAAAGAAAAATCGCGCGTTGACTCCGTGCAAGCTCTCTTATTTCGGCTTTTATGCGACCATTATCAAAAGCGCGACCAGTTGCGGCTCGTCGTTGATTTTCGGCAAAAGTTGTTGCATTCACTTACGTGTGGTAATTCGGAAGAAGCGAAACAAGCGGAGCAAACGTACAAGGAAGCAAAAAAACAAACGAAAAAAGATTACGAAGAACTATCAGTAGCGGCGGATAAAAAGAAGAAGTTGACCGCAGAGGAAGAAGCCGAACTAACGTTGCTCTGGAAAAAATTGGTCAAGTTGTATCATCCCGACCGGTTCGCGGACGAGCCGGACAAATTGGAGACGTATCACAAGCTGACCGCCGCGATCAATCAGGCAAAGGACAACGGCGACATCAAATTTTTACGCGAGATCGCGGAAGATCCTCACGGTTTCATCTTTCGGAAAGGATGGGCGAATCTGGATTTCAGCGATACTGCAGAACTTGAACAGTTGCGGCGTCTGCATGAAACGCTGCAAAAAAAGATCGCGGCAGTTTCCGAATTGTTGAAGCAAATGCGCGAAAGTTCCGAATACGAACTTTGCCAAATGGCGGAACAAAAACCGGGCGTGCTGAATGAACTTGCGGCGGAACGGGCAAAGCAGCTTGAAGTTGAAAATGCAGAAATGGAAACGCAGGCAGAATGTCTCGCAAACGAAATTGAAAAATTTTCCAGCAAGTCAGCGGAAAAGATCGTTTAGTTTTCCCTGCTTGAGCGGTTGGTTGAATTGGTTAAATTGATTCGCATGAACAACTGGATTGTCGCTGACCCGGAGCATTTGGGTGGAAGCCCGCGGGTGCGGGGCACGCGCATTTCCGTGGCGCTCATTCTGAAGTCGCTCGCTGCTGGCATGTCCATCGCGGACATTGTGGATGCTTTTCCCAGTTTGACTGAGGAATCGGTGCGCGGCGCTCTCGCTGAACTCGCCCACAAGCAAGAGCCGCAACACGCGTGAAAATCCTGCTGGATGAGAACCTGCCTCGAAAGCTCGTCGCAGCATTGCGCGCGGAAGGGCACGAAGTTGAATCGGTGCATACGCTTCGGATGCAAGGGTTGGACAACGGCAAACTTTATCAGTTCGCAATTGAAAATTTTGACGCGTGTTTCACGCGCGATTTCGGTTTCACCAATAACGTCCGGCAAGGTCAGCCTCCTGCGAAGTTCAAACTGCTTCGCGTCACGTTGGAACAAAAACCGCAGGATGAATTCATCAAGGATTTCATAGCGGCATTTCGCACAAAAGATTTAAACCAATTCCAACACGGCGATGATTGGCCGTGATTGTTTTTATGGCTTCCAAAGACATTTCATCATTCGTTCGCCCACTTGTGCGCGAGTTGCACGGCTATGTTCCCGGCGAACAGCCGAAGATCAAAGGATTGATCAAGCTCAACACGAATGAGAATCCGTATCCGCCGTCGCCAAAAGTTTTGCAGACAACCAAAGATGCGGTGGATGGGCGGATGCGGCTTTATCCAAATCCGACGGCGCAATTGTTGCGGGAGAAGTTGGCGAAGCTGCATCGTTGTAAACCGGAAAACATCATCATCGGAAATGGTTCGGATGAATTGCTGGCATTGGCAACACGGGCGTTCACCGAGCCGAGTTCAAAGTTTAAAGTTCAAAGTTCGAAGTCGAAAATTTCCAAGGCAACGGTTCAATATTTCACGCCGAGCTATTCGCTTTATCCAGTGCTGACGGATATTCACGGTGCGAAGAAAAATCCGGTTTCGCTCGCCAAAGATTTCACGCTTCCATCGGTGAATGAATTGCGGCGAGGCAAGAAGTGGGATTTCAAAGCCGCCCTCACTTTGGTTACGACTCCGAATGCGCCGAGCGGTCGCGGATATTCTACAACGGAACTGGAACAACTCTGCGGCGCACAAAAGGGAATCGTGATTCTCGACGAGGCTTATGTCGATTTCGCGGAGGAAGATGCAATGTCGCTTGCGCTGAAATATCCGCACGTCATTGTCTCACGAACTTTTTCCAAAGCGTATTCACTCTGCTTCCAGCGGGTCGGATATTTTGTGGCGCACCCGGAAATTATCGCCGCACTCGACAAAATCCGGGACAGTTACAATGTGAATGGCCTCGGGCAAATTGCCGCGCTGGCAACGCTTTCCGACCTGCCGTTTTACCAGGAAAATTTCCAAAGAATCAAATCAACGCGAGAGCGACTGCGTCGGGAGTTGGTTGGATTGGGATTCGCGGTTTGTCCGAGCCAGACGAATTTTATTTTTGCGCAGCCACCGGAATTTCCCGCGCAACAGTGGCTTGAAAAACTGCGCGCGCAAAAAATTTTGGTGCGCTGGTTTAGTTATCCCGAAACGAAGGATTTTCTCCGCATCACCATTGGCACGGACAAGGAAGCGAATGCGTTGGTCAAGGCGGTGCGAAAAATTTTAGGGTAGGGCGCGTCACTCCGTGCGCGCCGGTAACATATTTTAAACATTGAGCACCAGGCGGAAGCTTGCCGGAAACAGGATGTAACGATCCTTGGCG
>JAYVSV010000188.1:0-11791 GCA_043775015.1 Verrucomicrobiota bacterium | reverse complement strand
GTCCTTCCGCCCAGAGCGCTTGATATTTTAGCCAAGCCCCGGCGGACAGGAATGTCCGCGCTCCGTTCCTTCTCCCTCTTTTAATCACACCCTTCGTGCGGGGTGCGTCAAGTTTCGCCTTGAGGTCAATTGGTAAGTGTGGTCGACCAGAAAAAACCAAGACAACGGATGAGAAAATCAAAGCGAGCTTACGGAAACACTTTTTCGCTATTGACCTCTGACGCTAATGGCTGACCCTATAGACATTTTACTATATGGAAAAAGTTTCGTTGCCATGAAAAACCTTCTCGTCGTTGTCTTCCTATGCGCCTTATGCGCGTCGTGCGCCTATCACCGCCCCGTCCTTCAGGCTTCCCATACAACGCAAGTTGAGCGGACTAAGTTCAAGCGTGATCTCATTAAAACAACCATCGAGCAAGGGTTGGCTGAAGAATTGACAGCCAAAAATGAATCGAAGTGGGAAGGCTCTTTCTGGGGGATAAGTCTGACAAGATACAAATCCGAAAACACGACGCAGGCAATCAGCCGTGCATTCGCACAGTTTGACGAGCGATCGGTGACATTCCAGCGGGCGCTACTTGAAGTGGTTTACACAATTTATCCAGATAATTTTGTTTCGGAAGTGGATCGCGTCATCAGGACAACAAAGAACGAAAAGCTGTTCGCCATGGCCGCGGTCCATTACAACCGCGCGACAAAATGGCGGGATGTCACCCGCGTGCGTGATCAAATGTGGCAAAGTTTTCCGCTGCACGCATCGCATCCGATTTTACGGATGCTGGATGTTGAGTTGCAGGAAAAAATCACGGGCAAAGTCACCGCTATCCCACCTGTCGTCAACTTGCTTTCCGCGCCGGTTGAAAAATCGAAGGCGGTGATTTTCAGTCTTCAGCGAAAAGACCGGCGATTCCCCGGACTCGCGGTCGTGCGCGATGTGGATGGAAAATTTGTGAAAGTGGACCGCAATAAATATTTTGCCATAACGCAACTCGCGCTCGCCGCGTCGAATCTTCCTGGCTATCTGACCGACGGCAACACGCCGCAAGGCATCCACTCGGTTCAAGGCTTGGCTTTTGTGAAAAACAAGTTCATCGGCCCAACGGAAACGATTCAATTAGTGTTACCGCACGAAGCCCCGCCACAGGCTTATTTTCACGATGCAACGAAAGCTGGTGAGCAGTGGACACCCGCGATGTATGCAAACCTTCTTCCCGCGTCATGGAAAAACTTTGAGCCGATTTACACCGCGTATTTCGCGGGCGAGGCGGGTCGAAGTGAAATCATCTCTCACGGCACCACGATTGACCCGTCGTTCTATGCGAACGAGCCTTGCTATCCAATCTCCCCATCGATGGGTTGCCTGACCGCCTCCGAGTTATGGTCTGGGAAAACCGGAGCTAACGTGAAAAGCGACCAGCAGAAACTGGTTGACGTGTTGAGAAAGACCCGTTTCGAAAAAAGTTATTTTGTCGTTGTCGAATTGAACGACGAGGCGCGCTCTGTCTCGCTTGATGAAGTTGTGCCGCTGATCCGCCAGGCAGAAAAATTATTCTTCGTGCGTTCAATCCCGGCAATGAAGTAATTTTCGGATCGTGAACCCCTCAGCAACCGAAGCTATTTCAAACCCAAAACGTGCCTATGCGCTAGACGCGTTGCGCGGACTGGCGATTCTCGGCATGTTGTTTTCCGGCCAGCTTCCGTTCGGTGAATTCTCGCTACCCTCGTGGATGTATCACGCACAAGTGCCCCCACCAGACCATGTCTGGAACGGCAACCTGCCTGGCATCACCTGGGTGGACTTGGTTTTTCCGTTCTTCCTGTTCGCGATGGGCGCAGCAATCCCCCTGGCACTCACACGGCGCATTGAGCAGGGACAACCAGCGTGCAAAACCTTTGGGTTCATCTGCGAACGCGGCGTGTTGCTGGCGTTCTTCGCGCTCTACGTTCAGGCAATCCGTCCTTACACAATCAGCGAGCATCCGACCGCAGCCACTCACCTTGTCGCGATGCTGGCGTTTGGATTTTTATTTCCGATATTCACACGGCTGCCCGATTCATGGATGCCTGCGTGGCGTTGGGGCCTGAAACTCGCCGGCTGGATTGGTGCCATCACTCTTCTGGCGCTGTTGCGTTATCCGGGTGATAAAAGTTTTTCACTCATGCGGAGCGACATCATTATCGTGGTGCTGGCTAACATGGCAGTGTTCGGCTCCTTGTGCTGGTGGGCAACACGACGCAATCTACTCTTGCGGCTCGGCATTCTCGGCGTGCTAATGGCGATCCGACTCTCAAACATGCCCAAAGGCGTCGAAGGCTGGGTGCATGAGATGTGGATGTGGTCGCCGGCCAAGTGGATTTACCAACTCTACTACTGCCAATACCTTTTCATCGTCATCCCCGGAACTATCGTTGGCGAACTGCTGCTCACCTGGATGAAAGGCGACGACACGCAAGCTGCGCCCGCATGGTCGCGCAGCCGCTTTACCATTCTGGCAGCGCTGATGTTTACGCTCGTGGTCGTGTTGCTGGCTGGACTCAAGGCGCGCTGGCTTGTTCCGACGACGCTCATCACGTTCGCACTCTGCGCCGCAGGCTGGTGGTTCGTGCGCAAGCCCGCCGATGCGACAGAAAAACTTTTTCAGCAATTGTTTCACTGGGCAATTTTCTGGCTCGTGCTGGGATTATTTTTTGAACCCTACGAAGGCGGCATCAAAAAAGACCGCGCGACTATGAGCTACTATTTCATCACGACCGGTCTCGCGATTTGCGCTCTCATCGGCTTCACCATTCTGGTAGATGTGTTCCAGCGCCGCCGCTGGGCGCAACTGCTGATTGATAACGGCCAGAACCCGATGATCGCCTACGCCAGCATCAACAATCTCATCATCCCGTTGCTGGCGTTGACCACAATGGACACGCTGCTGATGCGGATGGTCACGTCGCCGTGGTTGGGATTGGTGAAGGGACTCTTCGTCACCTTGCTTGTGGGGGTATTCGTGAGCATTTGCACCCGAAGAAAAAATTTCTGGCGGACATAGTCGCCAACCAGGACAGGAAAAAAAACACAAGGGCAAACTAGGTGGAACGCATGTGCGCCCCGTGTCTGCTCTCATGTTTTCTTTAGAGCCTGTTTGAAAACTCGCCCGGTGAGGGCACCGGGCCTACAAGGGGTCGTGTTTTCCGCCAAAACTGGTAGGCCGCGTGCCCTCACGCGGCGGTTCGAAAGAGTCTTTAAACAATCTCTTACAGATGCAATCGACGAGCTGACTGAACCGCCCATTCGTTACGTAGCCGGAGCAGCCGTTCGCACTCCGACGAATTCCATCCCCACCACGCAAACGTCGTCGTCAAATTCGTGGCTCTCAGCAAACTCCCGGACCTCGCTCAACACTTCATCGAACAACTGTGCCACGGGCGATTGCAGACGTTTCCGCACAGCGGCGGCAAGTTGGGCTTCCGTGTAGAGTGCCTGGCTCGCGGCTTGGACTTCGTAAAGCCCGTCGGTGAACAACATCACCAGGTCGCGCGGCGCGAGCAGCGCTTCGGAAGTCTGGTAGGTCGCGTTTTCAAACAGGCCGAGTGCCGGCTGGCTTTTGCTCGAGGCGTTCTTGAGCATCTCGACTTTTCCCGAACTGCGCCCCACCAACAACGGCTTGGGATGGCCGGCATTGGCGTAACGTGCCTGGCCGGTGTCCGAGTTTGCCACCATGTAAAACGCCGTGGTCAGCATCGGCGAACCCGTATGCTTGAGAATCGCGAACAATTCTGAGTTCAACTTGGTCATGAACTGGCCCGGCTCGTGTGCCAGCGGATGCAACCCCTCCACCAACGCGCGAATCATCGCCGTGACCAACGCCGACCGCACATCGTGCCCAGCCACGTCGCAGATGAACACCGCCGCCTCCGTGTCTGAGAGCGCAGTGACGCTGAAGAAATCGCCGCCGACCGTGCCACTGGGATGGTAGCGATGCGTGAATTGAAACGCACTTTCCGCCGGGGCTGCGCTGCGTGGGAAGGTCGGCAACTGCTGGGGCAGCATGGCCAGTTGGATTTCGCGCGCCATCTTGAGGTTCGCTTCCAGCACCGCGTTTTTCAGGCGCAACTCCTCCTGGCTGCGGGCTAACTCCGCGTTGGCCAGGCGGATGCGTTCTTCCGCCATCTTCTGTGGCGTAATGTCCCAGAACATGCCTTGCAGGCCGACGACATTGCCGTCGGCGTCAAACATCGGAATTTTCATGACGTGGATGAACTGATGTTCGGTACCCTGAAATTTGCTGGGCTCGACTTGCTCGTAAAGCTTTCGCCCTTGGAGGACGATCTGGTCGTCTTGCTGGCGCTGGTCGGCCAGTTCGCGCGGCAGGAAATCGTGAATCGTGCGCCCAAGAATCTTTTCACTTGGATGGCCAAGCATTTTGCAGAACTGCGAATTGACGAAAGTGTAGCGGCCCGCGAGGTCCTTGCGGAAAATAGATTGCGGCATCGTCTCGACCAGCGAGTGATACAGCGCCTCGGAATTGCGAAGGCTTTCCTCCATCTGCCGCTCTCTGGTGATGTCCCAGAAAATACCTTGCACGCCGATGGTCAAGCCCGTCGCGTCGTAAAGCGGCGTCTTGACGACCTGCACAAACATTTTTTCCCGGCCCGGCTCCTGGTGCGCTTCGACGGACTGGAATGCCTGGCCGGTTGCCATCACACCCCGATCATCGTCGCGATACTTCCCAGCGAGTTCCTTCGGGAAAAAATCAAAGTCCGTCTTGCCGACAATTTCATCCAGCTTCTTGCCCAGCAGAATGCAAAATCGCTGATTGGCGAAAATGAAACGCCCCTGGGTATCCTTGCGAAAGATGTTTTGCGGGATGGTTTCGACCAGCGAATGGTAAAGCGCCTCCGAATCGCGCACATTTTGTTCGGCCTGCTGGCGTTGCGTGATGTCCTCGACCGTGCCCTCGTAGTAAAGCAGCGTGTCGCGCGCGTCGCGGATGGCACGGCAGCTTTCCGAAATCCAGATCATGCTGCCGTCTTTGCGGAAAATCTGTGACTCGAAACCCGTGATCGTGTCGCGCTCCTCCATGATACGCTTGAACTCCTCGCGCCGGCCCGGCTGCACGTAAAGCCGACGACCAATGTCGGTGACACTTTGCGTTAACTCCCCAGGCGAGGTGTAACCATAGATGCGGGCCAGTGCCGCATTGGCCATGAGAAAGCGACCCTCCGGCGTCGTTTGGAAAATTCCCTCCACTAGGTGGTCGAAAATGCCGCGATATTTTTTCTCTGCGGCCAGCCACGCCAAGTCCGTCTCATTCCGCTCAATGGCGTAACGGATCGAACGCAGCAGCCAGCGCGGGCTGAGCTGACCCTTGACGAGATAATCCTGCGCGCCGGCATGCACGGCTTCCAGCGCCAGCGTTTCGTCATCCGCCGCACCGACAACGATGACCGGCACCTGCGGTGCTCGTTCCTTGAGCAGGGAAATGTTCAGCAACCCGGCGCCGTCCGGGAGGAAAAATTCGAGCAGCACCACGTTGAACGCGTCCTGCGCGAGTCGGGCGAGGGCCTCTTCCAACGAAGCAACGGTGATAACCGTGACACGCGCCTGATCAAGCATCCCGCTGACAACGCGGGCGAACGCGTCATCATTCTCGATGAGCAAAATCTTCAACGGTTCTGTTTCCATGACTTCATCCGTTTTGTGCTCGGACGCGTAATTGATAGAACGTCGCGCCCAGCTTCTTTGGAATATGGCAGGCTTGCCGCGCGGTCGCAAGACGGTAGTGGCGCGGGCCACTGGCCTGCTGGCGTATTACTTCCGGGCCATTGAAATAGGCCCGACACTCGAATTCTTGATCTTAATCTTAATCCCACCAGGAACAGACTGGAAAAGATTATGATTAAGAGAACGATTAAGACCGACCCGTTCTCCCGTCTCCCTATCCTTATTTCAATGGCAGTGGCGTCTTGCCACACTACCTCGTTCGATTTGAATCACTAATGCCAGTTGCCAACCAAACGATCGCGGTGATTCTGAAAAGCTGGATAGGCCCCACTATTCATTCTTCCCAACTTGTTGCCCACGGCATTATTTCTCTGCCATTCTCAGCCCATGCGCCCTATCGGAAAAAGTCTCATCCTTTCCAAAACACAAGTCCAATTTGGGCCACACGCACGAGGGCTGATCTGCAAAAAGTCGTGACAAGAGTTTACAATTGTGCGACTAACGGATTTCAAAAATCCACCACGCTATTATGAAAAACATTGTTCACCGACAAGTCTTGAAACAAACCGGCGCGTTCGTTACTGGCGCTGCCACGATGGGTCTCGCTGGTTCAGCGCGATGAAAGCATTGCTCATCTGCTTCGTTTTGGTCTTCGCCGCAATCTTACCGGGCGCAGAGCAACCGACAGCGAAGGATGAGTCGTCTGCGCCGACCGGATTGCGCGTCGGGGCGGCGGCTGCGGAACTGGAAGCCGACGATTCGATGATCATCGCCGGCGGCATCACACCCGGCAAGGCAACTGGCCAGGAAGGCAAGCTGCGCGCCGTCGCTGTCGTCCTCGAAAAAAAGCCTCTCGGCAAGCTGGCCATCGTGACGTGCGACATCTTGATGATCACACGCGAATGGCTCGATCCCGTCCTGGCTGAAATCGAAAAGACCACCGGCATCCCCGCCGCCAACATCCTCATCAACTGCACGCACACTCATCACGCTCCCAGCACGATGGTCGTTCACGGATATGGGTTGGACAAAACCTTCACCAAACGCGTGCAGCGCGGAATCGTCAAGGCCGTGCAGAACGCCAACGCCAATCTTTCCAAGGAGGACTGCCGTTTTTATTTTCAGCTCGGCGAAGAACAGACCGTAGGCCAGAACAGCCGGATGCTGCTGAACGACGGCTCGATTTATTGGATTGGCCCGCGCGACGGCGTTGTTCGTCCCACCGGCCCGTTCGATCCTGAATTACCAGTGCTGGCCTTCCGCGACCCCGCCGACCAACTGCGCGCGCTCATCTTCAATCATTCGACACACAGCATCGGCACGCGCAAATCCGGAGTCCGCTCGCCGTCGTTTTACGGATTGGCGGCGCAGGAATTGGAAGCCGAACTCAACGGCACAGTTTGTTTCCTGGAAGGGGCTTCCGGTTCGACCCACAACCTTAACCTGACCTGCGACGATATGACCAAACGCATCAAGCAAGCGGTGCAGGGTGCGCTCACCCAGGCCAAACCGCATCCAGTCGAAAGGCTGGCCGCCATCAAACGTCCGTTCAAGTTCAAGGTCCGCGATTTCGACGAAGCGCGGGAGGAGGAAGCCGTCACGCGGTATTGCCGGAAGTATGCACCGGCTCACGCCGACCAGATCATCCCGGTCTTCCGCAACATGAGAAAGAACCTCGCTCCGCAGCGCGGACAGGAGCGCGAAACCTGGCTACAGGTTGTGCGCATCGGCGACGTGGCGATTGTCGCCGTACCCGCCGAGTTCTTCACGCAATTGGGCCTGGACATCAAAAACCGTTCGCCATTCCGCTACACTTACATCGCGGAACTGGCCAACGATTGGATCGGTTACATTCCGAACCGGGAAGGCCACAAGCTCGGCGGCTACCAGTGCTGGACCGGTTTCCACAGCTACGCCGAACCCGGCACCGGCGAACGAATTGTCGATGAAGCCGTGGACATGCTCAAGGAACTAGCCAGGTGATCGGTGAAGAGCGACCAAGATTTCCTCAACCTCAACCAGTGGCAGGATATGGCAGTTGGGGGATGAGTAACAATAGAACTGCAAGCTCACGACGGCGGAAGCGAAGACCAACAGGTCACCCAACTGGAACAGCAACGGGCATCAAGCCTTAACCAGATCCGCACCGGTAAAAATTTTATGATCGGTTATTGGTTTGGCCCCGGCTCGCGCCCCGGGCCGTGAAGAGTTTTGTATCGTCCCGCGATCCAATCAGCCACACCGTTGGAGTACCATTTTGAAAATCGCCGGTCGCTGGAGCCGCCTGCCAATGTGGTTTGGATTTCGTCCGTTGCCAGATCGGTCACGAGGCGCAGGGCTGGCCCGAAGGAAGTCTCACGTCCGCCGCCCCGGAAGATCTGGCCCTGATGCACCGTGGAGCGATTCCCGGGCATTTCCAACTCGCGATCAAAGCCGAGCCACAACGGCAGCTTGCCACCGAACAGCAAGTGTTTCATCAGCACTTTGCGCGTCGGTCCGTAGGGTTCCGGCAACGTGACCAGCGCCTTGGCGAGCGCGGCCCGGTAAATCTCGGTGCGGGATCGCGACCCAAACCAAACTGATTGCACGGCCAGCAGGACGCGATCAAAGTTGCCGTAGAAATCGTAGAAAATGCAGGTCTCGGCCAGGATTCGCTCGAGTACTTTGCCACCAAATGAGCCGGTGGCCTCGCCAAAAACTTCGGACACCAACGCCCGGTAAATCTGCTCGAACAGGAAAGCCGCTTTCGATTCGCTCGCGTAGGTCAGGTCCCACTCCGTCAGCAACCGGACGGCTTCGCCATGCCGCGTGGCGAATTCAGTCAGCAAAGGACAGATGATTGGCATGAACAGCTCCGCCTGAATCGAGTAGAGGTCAAGCTGTAGCTTCTGCATTTGCTCCAGCGTCACGCGGCCGGGCCGGGCGAGCACGGCATTGATCCGGTCGGCGCGGTAGGAGGCCATTGGCACATTGATGGGATGCGCTTTACCAAGGTAGTTTAAATCCTGATTGGCCGTGGCGAGGAAACCCGCCGGTGGGTTGAAAGCGCGTGGCAGATCTTCCGGTGCATGAAATCCCTTCCAGTCGTTCGCTGGATCCCAGCCGGGCAACGGCACCAGCCCGCTCACGCCGGAACGTCGGCGGGGCGCTTTCCCGGACATCTGGTAACCGATGTTGCCCGCGCGATCTGCCAGCACCCAGTTCCAGGAGGAATTGGAAATTCGACCAAGGCTGGCCTGTCCTTCTTCGACGGTCCGCGCCTCCACAATTCCGCACCCGGCGTCGAGCGTCGCCGCGCTGGTTTCGTCGCGACCCGACCAACGTGTGGACAAGTAATAGCCAGCTTCAGTAGGATCGCCGCTCAACACACCGTGGTGGTTCTCGTAAAAAACAATTTCCACCGGAGGATTTTTCTTTCGTCGAATGATCTCTTTGCGGGTTTCAAACGGCAGCCATTCGTCGTCACGGCGATATTTTCCATCACGACAATCCTCCACCCACGAATCCATGCAGTCCATGAAGGCGTAGGTAATTCCCCAGGCCAGGTCGCGCGTGCGGCCTATGCTCACACCTGGGAGGCCAGGGAAAGTGCCGCCCATCACGTAGTGTGGTCCGTCCGGCGAGCGCCAGCGCAAGACCGTTTCATACCAGATCGCGGGCAGACGGTTTACTTCCAGATGCGGATCATTGCACAGGAACGGTTTGCCGGAAGCGGTTCTGTCGCCTGCGAGCACCCAATTGTTCGAGGCCATCATGCGCGGCAAGGCCGAAGCCCATTTCAGCGATTCCGGCACGAGCGGTTCGGGAACGCGGACCTGCCGGATTAACGCTTCATCCAGACCGTGAAGCTGTCCTGGAAAAAGTTCTTCCAGATGCTCGCGCTTGATGCCGTTCCTGACGCACTCGACAATGAACTGCTCCATGTCAGTCTGAGCCGAGGCCATGGCAATCAAGCCGGAGAGCTTCGCAGTCAGAAAACAATCGGCGATCGTCCATGGCTCAAACCGGACGCCCATCAGCCGCAGTTCCCACGGAATCCCCTTCTCCGAAAACCAAAGATTCACGCCACGGCAGTAAGCTTCGACAGCGGATCTGGCTCGTGGAGAAAGCGCGGCCTCTTCACTGGCGGCATCGGCGCCGAGGTTCCAGCGGCGAAAAAAACGATCCCACACGAGCAACTCTGCGCTGTCGTCCAATAGCTCGCAAGCCCGCCCCCGACCGAGGATGCGCATCATGAGAATTTGCAGACCCCGATCGCGGGCGTGACAGTAGCCCTCACCCAAAACTGCGTCGTCGAGACTGGCAGCAGTGATGTGGGCCACGCCGTCGGAATTCCGTTCGAGCCGCACAGGCCCCACTTTGCCGGGAAGATTGGTAGGACGTTCGCTCATCGGGAGTTTGATTGAAATCCGCTAGGCATAATAAAAGATTGCTTTTGCGGCGGGTTCATTTAACGCGAGTTTGTACTCAGAGGCCGGGTTGTAAAGGACGGTTTTCAGGATTTTTCCTGTGCCTGGCCAGAAAAGACAAGGTCAGCCTTTAAGAAAAGAAAAGCTGGCTGAAGCGAAAGAAAGTTTGACCGTTAAAACCATTCAGTCACGGATCAATGATTGCCTCTTGGGCTGCGTTCACCGTCCAATTAAAATCCTGGTCATGCGGCAGATTGTCATTGTTCCAGCGCCGCCGCCAAAGCTTGTTTGGATTTGGGTCAATCACGTCTTTCCGAAGTGCCGTCTCGGCATGCCCGTCGGCGAACATGATGCAAGTCCGTCTGTCGTGACGATTGGAGGGCCACTCAGCAGGAGTTGTCGGATCAATATTACCATCAAACGAAGCATCGGGTTTGCTATCGCCAACCATGATCATGTCGGAGGGTTTCTTGACCTGCGCATCTTTGATTTCAGGAAATACATCAACGTCACCGCCCAAGCCAAACGAACCACCCGCCGGGAACGCGCCCCAATCGTTGAAGCCGTAGGAAAAACGTGACCTTTCATGAACACCGTAAGCATCTAAAGTAGCCCCCGATCCATAGCCGAGAGTTTTGTTCAGGTTTGTATCCCAGGAACTGTTCGGATTCGCCGCCGGACACCAAAAGGCTTTGCGATTATTTCCCATATTGGAAAAAAGACGGGGCGGCCATACATAATGAAACTTCCCGTCGCCAGTGGAACCCGGAGTAAAGAGACAGCCCGGATACTTGCCGTGATCGCCGACATACATCACGGTCGCGATACCGATCTGACGCAGGTTGTTGATGCAGGCCGTTCGCCTGGCCTTCTCCTTGGCCTTCGCCAACGCCGGAAGCAACAGCCCGGCGAGGATTGCAATGATAGCAATCACCACCAGCAACTCGATCAGCGTAAACGCCAAATTTTTGCGATGTAGCCGCATAAAAATTGTTACCAAGTCGAACACTTACCACAATCTGCAATCCTCTGTCCCCAAAGTCACCTAGTCCAAATGTGTGACGACATTGAACTGTTCATCGTTGCAATCCAATCCAAAAAATCTCCCGCTTACAGCGTTTTCTCAAGCCCATGGTAACAAAAGTTGGATGGCTTCACCATACCTCGAATGAGGTATAGCCATGACAAATCCGGAAAGGTGTCGATTCTTGATAAGGCTACTGCCGGTCTGGCCTCCTCGGATGATACGGCGATTGATCGGTAGTTGCACTTTTGACGCCTTGCGGTTCAGGGAGAACTGCTTTTGAGTCGGGTTCTTTTTGCGCGAGTTTCTACGCCGATGTCGGGCTGGAAAGGACGGCTTTCAAGATTTTTCCGGTGCTTGGCCAGAAAAAGCAAAGACAGGTGATAAGAAAAGAAAAGCTGGCTGACTGAAAACTATTTTCACACTTGTCCGCTCGCGGTCATGGGCGCCCCTTGACAAAAGACTGTGAGCCTGTTTGAAAAGTAGCGGCGGGCCTCTGGCCTGCCGTAGAGGGCGGCATCTTGCCGCCCGGACTGGGGCAGGATCGCGAGAAGAGATTCAGGTAATCCGCGGCTCTCCAACACGGCTCGCACCTTTTCCGCCGGGCGAGACGCCACGGCTCCATCCCGCCCATGCGGGACCAAG
>JAYVSV010000187.1:0-13710 GCA_043775015.1 Verrucomicrobiota bacterium | reverse complement strand
CGATTTCGCGAGCCAACCCGCCGAGCTCCGCCTGCCGCTTCTCCGCGTGTGGCAGCTCGCGTTCACCCGCATGGGCAAGCCCGACGCCGCCACGTGCGCGCGCCTCGTCGCGAAGCTCGACCCGCTCTTCCCACACGCTGATGCCTTCGTAAATCGCGAACTCCTCGCGCTCCTCATCTTCCTCGATTCGACCACCGTCGTCGCGAAAACCATTCCATTGCTCAGCGTCTCCGAACCCATCGTCACCACACCCGAGGAACTCGGCGGCGCCTCTCTCATCGCCCGCAACGACAACTACGGCAAGGTCGTCAACAGCGTCGGCAGCAGCCGCCCCGATCGCCAGCAAATCGCCTACGCCTACACTCTTCGTCATGCCTCCGCTGGCTGGACGCCGAAGCTGCGGGTCGAGTTCTTCTCGTGGTTTTCGCGCACGACGAGTTGGAAAGGCGGCGCCAGTTTTTCGGGCTTCCTCCAAAACATCCGCACCGAGTCGCTCGCGCTCGTGGGCGATCCCGCCGAACGCGCCGCACTCACCGCACTCTCGAAACCGCCCGCGCCGGCGTTTGCAGCCAGCACCTACACGCCCAAGGGCCCCGGCCGCGACTACACCGTCGCCGAAGCCACGGCGCTCGCGCAGGGGCAGCTCACGGGCCGCGACTTCGCCCAAGGCAAAGCGCTCTTCAACACCACGGCGTGCGCGGTCTGCCATCGCTTTAGTGGCGAGGGCGGCGGCATCGGCCCCGACATCTCCGGCGCCGGCAGTCGCTACAGCGTACGCGATCTGCTCGAGAACATTATCGAGCCGTCGAAAGTCATCAGCGATCAATACGACAGCCAGCAACTCGATCTCGCCGACGGCAGCACGCTCGTTGGCCGCATCGTCGGTGAGGAAAACGGCGAACTTATCCTGATCGCGAACCCTTTTATGCCCGAGGAAAAAACCCGTGTGAAGCTCGCCGACGTAAAGAGCCGCAAGACGTACCCGCTCTCGATGATGCCCCCGGGTCTCATCAACTCGCTCAACGCGGATGAACTGAAAAATCTCCTCGCCTACCTCATCAGCGGCGGAAACGCGGGGGACAAGATGTTCGCCAAGATTGGCGCGGGCTATCAATCCGCACCCACGGCCGCGCCGCGATTTTAGATTGCCCGGGGAACGCCGGGCTTCCAGTCCGGCAGCCCGAATTTCCCGAATCCGCGCGGCGCCAGGCGTAAGGGGAATCGATCCCGCGCTGGCCAATCGGCCGCGCGATCGACGACCGAACTCGTGGCAGCCGCCCGCGCTTCGGTCCGGTACGACAAAGCGTTCGCTTGCTCGCGCGGTTTTGCTGGAATCTCCTCCCCGCCTCCCCTTTCCTCGTTTTCGCGCCCCGCCCGGGTGGTGGAATGGTAGACACTAGGGACTTAAAATCCCTTGCTCGTAAGAGCGTGCGGGTTCGAGTCCCGCCCTGGGCACCACTCGTTCAAGAGTGATACCCGGTTTTGCTGTCTCCGAGCCTGTCACAATTCGACCCCGGGATTAGCGGACCGAAAGGGCGCCGCGGGAGGGCGTACGACTCAGCCCTTGTGCAGCTGGTGCGGAGCGACATCGGCGTCGCGGGGGTTTACCGGGATGCGCATGCCGTAAAAGCTGCGATACACGAAGACGAGTGCGACGACAAAAATCGCCGCCCCGAGTCCGTGCTTCAGCCCGGCGTCCATTTTGACGGCGATCTCGACCGCGAGGAGGCCGAAGAGCGTGGTGAATTTGATCACAGGATTGAGCGAAACAGATGACGTGTCCTTGAACGGATCGCCCACGGTGTCGCCGACGACGGTCGCGGCGTGGAGTTCAGTTCCCTTCTGGCGAAGGTCAACTTCAACAATTTTCTTCGCGTTGTCCCACGCCCCGCCCGCGTTCGCCATGAAGATGGCCTGAAACAATCCGAAGAACGCGATGCCGATCAAATAGCCGATGAAAAAATACGGATTGAAAAACGGCAGTGCCAGCGCGAAGCAAAACACGACGATGAAAATATTCCACATCCCTTTCTGCGCATAGACGGTGCAGATGCGGACGACTTCCTTGCTGTCTTTTTCCGAAGCGGTGGTGGCGCTCAAGTTCATGTTTTCCTTGATGTAAACCACCGCGCTATACGCGCCGGTCACAACCGCCTGGCACGAAGCGCCGGTGAACCAGTAAATCACCGAACCACCCATGATCAGGCCGAGAATAATTTCCGGTTGCACGATGCTCAACTTGGCGACCGCGCCGCCGAAAACATTTTCCAACAAAATGATAATGCCGAACACCATGGTCGTCGCGCCGACGACGGCCGTGCCGATGAGCACCGGCTTGGCCGTTGCTTTGAAGGTATTTCCCGCGCCATCGCCTTTTTCGAGTTGATGCTTGGCGTTTTCAAAATCGGGATCGAAGCCAAAGTCTTTTTTAATTTCTTCCCGGATGCCTTTTTTGCCTTCAATCTGGCTCAGCTCATAGACCGATTGCGCGTTGTCCGTTACCGGCCCGTAACTATCCACGGCAATGGTCACCGGGCCCATGCCCAGAAACCCGAACGCCACGAGGCCGAACGCGAAGATCGGCGCGGCGAAAAGAAACTTCGCCGGCATCAGCGAGAGCAGCGCGACATTTTGCGAGAAGTAATACGAAGCAGCCATCAGCACCATGATGCAAAGCCCCATCCAGAACGCGGAGAAATTGCCCGCGACGAAACCGGAGAGAATGTTCAGCGACGCGCCGCCGTGTTTGGAGCAATTGGTGACTTCGCGGACGTGACGCGAATTGGTGCTGACGAAGACTTTGGTGAATTCCGGAATCACCGCGCCCGCCACCGTTCCGCAACTGATGATGATCGACAATACCCACCAGAGATCGGGCTGCGCCATGCCTGAGCCATCTTTGAAATCGCCCAGCAACATTTTGCTGGCGATAAAGGTAATGATGATCGACACCGCCGAAGTGATCCAGACCAGGTGAGTCAGCGGCGCTTCAAAATCAAAATCTTTTTTGCCGCCAAACATCGATTTGCTGATGGCTTCGTTAATGAAATAGGAGACGAGCGAAGTGACGATCATGAGCGCGCGCATGGTGAAGAGCCAGATGATGAGCGTCGCGACAATGTTCGGGGTCGCGGCCAGCGCGAGCGCGAGAAAAGCGATCAACGCCACGCCCGTCACGCCGTAAGTTTCAAAACCGTCCGCCGTCGGCCCGACCGAATCGCCGGCGTTATCCCCGGTGCAATCCGCGATGACGCCAGGATTCTTCGGATCATCTTCGGGCAGCTTGAAGACGATTTTCATCAGGTCGGAGCCGATGTCGGCGATCTTGGTAAAAATACCGCCGCAGATACGAAGCACGCTCGCGCCGAGCGATTCGCCGATGGCAAAGCCGATGAAACAAGGCCCAACCAGTTCGCGTGGCAAAAACATCAGGATGCAAATCATGAAGAACAATTCAACGGCGACCAGCAACAGGCCGACGCTCATGCCGGAACGAAGTGGAATTCCCAAAGTGGCGAGCGGATTGCCTTTCAATGCGGAAAACGCGGTGCGGGAATTTGACACCGTGTTGATGCGAATGCCGAACCACGCCACGCCGTACGAGCCGAGAATGCCCAAAATCGACGCGAGTAGAATTACGATCACGTTCGACGTCGTGTTGTGTTGCAGAAATTTAAAGAAATAAATCATGCACGCGGCGATGAGAAACCAGAGGATGGCGAGAAATTTCCCCTGGGTGAAAAGGTAGGTTTTACAGGTTTCCCAAATCGTCTGAGAAACATTGGCCATGCTCGAATGCACGTCCAGCGCCTTGGTCTGTTTGTATTGCAACAGGCCGAACAACGCGCCGACAGCGCAGATCCCGATGCCGATATACATCAATATGGCCCCGCTGATGCCGCCCACTCCGTCGAACCGAACCGAAGTGAGGTCGGGGATTTTTATGTCCGCCTCGCTCGCAAAAGCACCTCCGCAAATGCTGCAAAAGGCGATTAAAAAGACAAACCAGGTACGTAATTTAGTGTTTCGCATAAAATTGAGTGCGGAGACTATTTGCAAAAGGTCTGCTAATTGCCAACCAATTTTTTTAATTCTGCCTTCGTTTTCTTTTGAAACCCTCTTTTCCCTTGTCGTGTTTCGGGCGTTTCCGCATCTTGAGCCGATGTCCGACCGCATGATTTCAGATGTTTTGACCAAGCCCGATGTTGCGTTGGAAATGACGCTGCGTCCGTCGATTTTTTCTGATTTCACCGGCCAGATCAAAGTCAAGGAACGACTGGAAATCGCCGTGCAAGCGGCCAAACAACGCAGCGAAGCGATTGACCATATTCTGCTCAGCGGCCCGCCCGGCCTGGGAAAAACCACTCTGGCCCACATCATCGCCAAGGCCATGGGCACCAATTTGAAATGCACTTCCGGCCCGACGATTGAAAAAGCCGGGGATCTCGCCGGCTTGCTCACGAATCTCGAAGAAGGCGACGTGTTGTTCATCGACGAAATCCATCGTCTGCAAAAAACCATCGAGGAATATCTCTACCCGGCGATGGAAGATTTCAAACTCGACATCATCATCGACCAGGGGCCGAACGCCCGCAGTGTCCGGTTGAATCTCCCGCGCTTTACGCTCATTGGAGCGACGACACGGAGCGGTTTGCTAACCGCGCCGTTGCTGACCCGTTTTCCCATTCGCGAACGCGTCGATTATTATCACTCGGAACAGCTCGAGAAAATCGTCACCCGCTCCGCCAATTTGCTCTCGATTGAAATTGAGGAGAAAGGTTCGCAGGAAATCGCGCGCCGCAGCCGGGGCACGCCGCGCATCTCCAATAATCTGCTCCGCCGCGTTCGGGATTATGCTCAGGTTCGTGCTGATGGACGCATCACCGCGCAGATCGCCGATCAAGCGCTCGCGATGCTGGAGATTGATCAGAACGGTCTTGACGAAATGGACAAACGGATTCTCGAAGCCATCATTGTGAAATTTGCGGGCGGCCCGGTCGGCCTCGGCTCGCTTGCGGTCGCGGTCGGTGAAGAACCGGATACGCTCGAAGAAGTCTATGAGCCGTATCTGATCATGGAAGGCTACTTGAACCGCACGTCGCAAGGGCGCATCGCCACGGAGTTAAGTTACAAAAAACTTGGGTTGAAACCGATGGCGGGAAATCAGACGAAGCTGTTTTAGAATCAAATCAAATAATGATCTGTCCGCATTGCCAAAAAACATTGCCGGAAAATTATTCGGCGATGTGGTGTCTGTTTTGCGCTCGTGATTTTGTGGATCAACCTTTGGAAGCGCCCAAGATGAACTGGCCGAAGTTCTGGCTCGTGCTGTTTACTCCAGCGTTGATTTCACTCCTCGCAGGACTTTTTGAAGCCGATGAAATAGTAGTCCTATCCACATTTGTCGGCAGCATCATGGCAGGAACCAGTTGCGGGAAAAAATTGGCGGAGCTTCGCGCCAATGGAATGGAGCCAAATAAATTGTTGGTGTTCGTATTTTCGGCGGGCTTGATGGCGTTGAGTTTTGTTTTATGTTTCGCAGGCTGCATGATGCCCGCACTGTTGAAATCAAATGGTCAGTGACAAGATGAACTGTCCACATTGCAAAAAAGAATTGCCGGAAAATTATTCGGCGGCTTATTGCCCTGTTTGCGGAACAGGTTTGCTGCCGCAAGTTTCACCAACGTTGACATCTGAAGCACCTTCGACAGCCAAACAAAAAATTAGCTGGCCGTTGTTCTTCATTGTTTGGCTCGCACCAGTTTTGTTGACGAGCCTGACGGTTTTAATCGTTTCAAAAAAAGGCGATGCCGCGTCCCTCGTCGGACTGGTCGGCGGCGGCATTTCTGGAATCATTTGCGGCGTGATGTTGGGACGAAGACTTGGAAAAACTCGCGAGCTTAGAATCGTTCTTGGCGTTGTGTTCGCGTTGATCATGGTCGTGGTGTGCGTCGCCATGAATTCTTTTGGTTGTCTGGTGAGCGGTTACAATCTCAACTTTCATTGAAGAATGCTGACTCCGATCTCGCCACCACCTTTCAAATTCACCGATGAATTATTGAAACGCACGACCTCGCGTTGCCCGGTTTGTCACGTTTCCTGTCCCGCAGAAGTCTGGCGTACCGGCGGAATTCCATCGAAAGTTTTTCTCAAGCGCACTTGCCCCGAACACGGCGAAGCGAACATTTGTATTTCCTCCGATGCGCGATTTTACTGGCTTGCGGAAGGGAAGTCGGAAAATAGCTGTTGCAGTTCATCATCAAGTTGTTGTTCGGCTGATGGCTCGAACGTCGGTACGCTCGGTCGCAACGCCGAACCGGGCGATGCGCTTGGAATTCAAGAAAAACTTTCCACCTGCCTCGCGCTCATCGAGATCGTCAATTCGTGCAATCTCGCCTGTCCAACTTGTTACGCAGATTCGCCCATCGGCACCGGACAAAAAGTGGATGCCGTGCCGCTGGAAAATTTGAAACAGCGCATTCAAGGCGTGGTTGATCGCAAAGGGGGCATCGAAATTTTGCAACTCTCCGGCGGCGAACCGACGTTGCATCCGCAATTCTTCGAGTTGCTGCGCTGGCTGCAAGATCACCCGAAGATTGATTACGTGCTGCTCAATACGAACGGAGTCCGCATCGCCAACGACGGCTCTTTTGCGAACGAATTGAGTTCCGCGTTTCGTTACGGCGCGTTTCAGCTTTACCTGCAATTCGACGGCGTGCAGGAAGAAAGTCAGCAATTCCTGCGCGGCGCAGACCTTCGGAAAATTCGCGAGCGTTGCCTCAAACGTTGTCGCGAAATGAATCTTCCCATCACCCTGGCGATGACGGTCACGCCGGAAAATTTGCCGTTCCTCTGGGAGGCAATTGAGTTTGGTTTAAAATTTCCGAACGTTCGCGGAATTAGTTTTCAACCAATGTTCACGAGCGGGCGTGTTCCACCTTCAAATGGTAGGATGGGCAGTCGTCTGCCCGGCGCTGGTAAAATCTCAGTGAACGGCGCGCACGGAGTGACGTGCCCTACCAACGACAGATTAAACACCGCCGACATCATCCTTGCGTCCGTTCAACAATCGAATGGCAAATTGCGCTTTGAAGATTTCACGCCCTTGCCGTGCGGCGATCCGAATTGCGCCACGATAGGTTATCTCCTCAAAGTTGGCGGCGCGGTGCGCTCGGTAAGCGACTTCATTGACTTCACGGCGGTGCAAGGTTTTCTTGCCGACAAAGTCCGCTATAAACTAGAGGACTTGATGAAATGCGGCTGTGAGTCGGAACCGCTCGGCGAGTTGCTCAAAGAATTTGAGATGGATGAAACGAACACCTTTCGCCTTTTCATCAAACCCTTTATGGACGCCGCGACCTGGGATGAAGATCGCCTCGACCGCTGCTGCACGCATGTGATCCGTCCCGATGGAAAACTGGATTCGTTTTGCCGGTACTATTCAGGATTCTCGAATTCCATAATCAAGTGACCGGCGCTCCTCCATCGACAGCTTACGGTTGGCTGATGCTCGCGGGAATTCTCGTCAGCATTTATTTTTGGTCGCGACTAGCCAAACGCGATGACCGGCTGCTGATTGTTTATATTTCCGCGTTGTGTGGCGCATTTCTCGGCGCGAAAATTGTCTATCTCCTCGCCGAAGGCTGGCAATATTTTGGCGCTTCCGATATGTGGCAGCAATTGGCCACGGGCAAAACCATTCTCGGCGCGTTCTTGGGTGGCTACGCTGCGGTGGAATTGGCTAAAAAATTCGTCGGCTATTCCGGCATCACCGGCGATTGGTTTGCGTTCATCGCGCCGATTGGAATTATTCTGGGCCGCGTCGGCTGTCTTTTGCACGGCTGCTGTCTCGGCGTCATTTGTTCGCCATCCTGGTACTCGATGCGAGACCGAAATGGAGACGAGCGCTGGCCTGCGGTTCCGTTGGAAATCTTTTTCAATCTCGTGGCCATTCTCGTTTTTTTCATTCTGCGCAAAAAAGAGAAACTGCCCGGCCAACACTTTCATATTTATCTGATGGCCTATGGAATTTTTCGTTTCGGCCACGAAATTTTTCGAGCCACTCCGAAATTTTTCGGCGGGTTCAGCGGTTATCAAATTACCGCACTGCTTGTGGTGATTCTCGGTGTAGTCGGCTTTGCAAAACGAAAAATCAAATCCGCCGCCGTTAACCAGGCGCAAACGAGTTCGATAATGGACCAGCGAACAATTTTATAAGTTGTGCCGAAAATTCCGACCTGCTTCCAGTCTCCTCGTGTTTGAAAAAGCGATCAAAACGGTCTCGACGAAATGGACAAGCGAATCTTGGACGCGATCATTGTAAAATTTGGCGGAGGCCCGGTCGGTTTGGGTTCGCTCGCCGTGGTGGTCGGCGAAGAGCCGGATACTTTGGAAGAAGTCTATGAACCGTATTTGATCATGGAAGGTTATCTCAATCGCACGTCGCAAGGCCGCGTCGCCACGGAATTGAGTTACAAAAAACTTGGGCTGAAACCGATGGCGGGAAATCAGACAAAGCTGTTTTAATGTCATTTCACGCGCTGAACAAAATCCCTGCCGCGACGGTTTCCACGTCCACTCGCTCTGGCGCAACTGGTTTGAGCGCCATGGACGGAATCGAATCGAACCGGTGAACAGCCGGGATGATGTTGCGGATTACTGCGCGAAGTATGTCACCAAAGAGGGCGCGTGGTGGAATGCCAAACTCCTGAGCTATCGGCATCCGACAAATTCCAACTTCAAGCTATCCAATGAATGAATTTCAACGTCCTTCCATGTTCATGTCTTTGCTGCTTTTAACAATTTCCGAATTCGCTGTGTTGTTTGCTCCCGATCAAGCTGGCTCGAAGCAACCGCGAAAGTGAGTTTCTCCCACTCTGGTCCATCAGCTTTCGGCTCAATGTCATTCAAGCGCAGGAAAACGATGCAAGCACCAAGCGCGGCGCATTTGTTGCCGTCAATAAACGGATGGTTCTGGCAGAGATAAAACAAATAGGCGGCTGCGACTTCGGGAACATGGGCAAAAGGCGATTGTCCGCCAACGCTGGCTTGCGGGGCGGCGACGGCGGATTCTAAAAGCGTAAGGTCACGGACTCCATCCGAACCGCCAAAACGCGCAATCGCCTCGGCATGGATTTCCATGACCATTTCCACCGTGAGATGAAAACAATCATTCGGCGTGGCGCTCATGCCAGCTTCTTCATCGTCCGCGCGTAATCTTTCATGGTCGCCTTGATGACGCGGGAAACGTCTTCACGCGAATGTTTCGGGCGAAGCGGCGTGAGCGTGATCGTCCCGCCGTCATGCACCTCCACATTCACCTGGTCACCAGCTTTCAAGCGCGCCATGTCCAACAAGGCCGCGTCAAAGATGATTCCCTGCGAATTGCCGACTCTGCTGATTGTTTTAACCATGATGTAAAACTATGTTTTACGGCCAGGTTTTGCAATGCGTTTTTTGCAATCCGCATGTGGAATGGGATGCAAAACTCTTGAGCCATCGCCATCCGTAAAATTTTAACTTCAAACTTACAGCCGATTAAGTCAGTCGCGTTTGAAATTCGCTTTTAGCCGAATCCATGCAGTAGGAATTGATTTATCATGCGGATCAGCTGCTGAAAGCGGGTTGGTTTTCTACTGCATTGCAGTTGGGGATGGGACTCAAAATCTTTTCCCACAAGCGTCGCCACCAGTCGCGTTGGCGGGCGGGCACGGCCAGTTTGATCGTGGTCTGGCCCGCCGGATGACTCAGCACGCCCGCCGTCACGAACAGCCAGTAGCGCAGGTTGCGCAAGCTCACTTTCTGCTGCCAGCCCAAGTGCCGCTCGAAGAGGAGGATCAGGTTGTAGGTCAGGCAGGCCAGACTCAGGGCCGCCTCGCTGGCCAAAAACTGTTCCAGGCACAAGGTCGGCAGGGCAAAGCCGGCCTGTAATTCCTTGATCACGTTCTCGCAGTCGGCCCGGCCCTTGTAGTAGCGCCACACGCACAGCGGGGTGTGCGTGGCTTTGGGCAGGCTCGTCACCAACGCTTGAAAGCGATACCCCGGCACGTCCAACAACTTCTTGCCACCGCGTTCCTCGTCGTCGCTCACGCGATGGCGCAGCAGCACCAAGCGGCGTGGGTGCGGCCAGCTCATCGCCTGATAGTCCAACTCGGCCACTTCTGTCCCCGGCACTTCGGTCGCCGTCCATTTCAAATCGCCCTTGATGATCTTTTGAATCGGCTGGCTGAGTTGCGCCACCACCACGTAGGGCAACGGCAATTGCTCCCACAACGCCAGCAGTTCGGGCAGGCAGAAGCCGGAGTCGGCGCGCACGCCCCGCAGGCGAATATGCCGGGGCAGGTTCTCCCACAGGTCTAAAAGCTGGTTGTTCTGCGTTGAGGTGAACCCAATAGTTTGGCAGTTTTCCCGACATGTTCAGGGCGGTCTGCGGAGTGATCGAATTCGAGCTGCCGTTGGAAAATGTGAACTGATAACTCAGGAGTTGCAGCCCATAGTGATTTGTCGTGTTTGGCGCTAAAACCAGATACGAGTTTGAGTAAGATAATCCGAAATTATGGAGGTCCACGAAAAAGTTGTACACGCCACCCATCCCTTGCAAATAATCATTATAATTTCCAATGTCGCCCCAAGTCGGGTTGAGAGGATCAGAAAAAACCGGGTGGAAGCCAGCGTCATTCTGCCAGAGCGCGTAGTCACTAGGCACCTTGACAAAGGAAATTGCCGAGTTGGTCATAGGCTCGTTTTCTAAACATAATCTCATTTGCTGCCTCATTTGCTGATCAAGCAGAGGGATGTAGCTGTTGATTCTCGCGTCCGTGTAATCGTGCCAATACAAGAGTTGCCCCCACCAATATTCATCAAAATTAATTTCGCTCACGTGCCCATCCTGATTGATGGCTTCCAAGAAGAAATTGTAAAGAGTGCCTTGGCCAAAAATCAGCGACTGCGGCACTTGATAGATATTTTCGGGGTTTCCTTGCGACGGAGTAAATTCAACCATGTTCTTTTGATAGTTTAAAAATGAAGCCTGCAAATTTGTGGCCGAAGAATATGAGACGTAAAAAAAGAGTTTATACTTGGTGATGTTGGGCAGAATGGTATCCACTTTCAGGAAGACAGTGTTCTCTGGACCCAGCACGATTCTGAATTTTAATTTTGAAAGCGTGCCCTGACGTTTGCTGGCGTTCGACGGATCGTAACCGCCGTTGTAGGCTTGCCAGGCGGTCATGCCATTTTTACCAACCGTATTCGCTCCGTTTGGGTCGTTGATGCTCATCCCGTTTTTAATCTTCCACCAATCGGGCATTCCGTCATTGGCGGTGCTGTAGTTGTCCGCCAAAAGAACGCTCGAATGATTGAACACCTGCAAGTTGTTCAGGCCATGCGCAAATGCCTGGCTGCTCACTGCCCCGCCGTCCGCGAGAAATAGATCCGAACCGTGCCAGAGTTCCCAATCGTCGGGGATACCGTCGAAATCAGTATCCTGATTGTTCTTCGCGTAAATGCCGGATTGAAGGCCGCTCGCGTTACTTCCGCTTTTCCATGCTTTGGCTTTCACGATTTGGGTATTTGTCGAAGTCACCGTTGAGCCGGAAACAATCACGTTGTCATTCGTGGTCGGTTCAATGCCATTGGTCGTGTAATGAATCGTCGCTCCCGCTGTCGCGCACGAGACGGCAACCAAAATAGTAGAACTGAAATTCGTGCTTTGAGGGCTGAACATTGGCCGATTCACAACCAGAGTAAGATTGGTGGCATTGGTGTTGACGACATAAGAACTCGACTTGACGACGCTCGCCGTCAAACCAGTTCTCCATGCTTTGGCTTTAAGCGTGTAACTCGCGCTCAATTCAAGATTGTCGCCCGGAAAAAGAGCGGGGTCACTCTCGGTCGGATCATTCCCATTCAACGTGTAATGAAGGATCGAATCAGCCGTGGCGCAACCGAGGGTGACAGTTTGATTCGTGTTAAACGTGCCGCCTTCGGGACTAAACGTCGGAGTCGCCACCTGGGTTTCCAGGGTCCAGATCAGCTTAAAGTTTCCTTGTGGATAAGAATTGATGAGATTTTTCACCCTGATTTTGTAGGCGACTCCGGATTGCACAGTGAAACTGATCCTCGATTGAATGTCTGAGATCAGGACGAGGTTTTCGCCGCATTCGCTAGACCCAGTGCCGGTATAGGCAGCAACTGTATTTTCAAAATCGCTGTCCAAAGCATCGAACATCACCGTTCCATTGGTGGGTGCTGTCCATTGATACCAAACCGAATGGCAAAAATCTTCCTCACCCTCAACTACCGGAACAATTGACGTTCCATACACCTTTCCTGAAATCCCGGAAATGATAACTGCCGTGTCGCTGTTGTTGTTGGTTGGGGAGGATCTGATTTGATAAACAGCGCTGAGGATTCCACTCTCTAAAGATCCTTTCCAAGCTTTCGCCTTGAGTGTGAAATTAGAGTTTAATTCGATTGAATCATACGCCGTAATCGTTGGTGAGTTTACCGTCGGGTCACTGCCATTAGTTGTGTAGCGAACGGTTGCGCCGACACTGGCGCAGGAGATTGTTACCATTTGGCCTGCGGCAAAAATCCCCCCACTCGGATCAAAGGTCGGAGTAGCCGCATAAAACGCGTAGCCACCATTTCCAACCCAACTCGGTAACGTCCCGCTTTTCCACGCCCTGGCTTTAAACTGAGTTGTGCTGGAAACCGTGAGAGATTCGCCAGACGCGATCACCGCATTATTTGTCGTTGGGGTTGCTCCGTTCGTTGTGTAATGAATCGTTGCGCCTGCGGTTGCCTCAAAAAACGCAATGGTTTGTGTGCCGACATAATTGCCAGGGATGGGAGAGAAAAAAGGCGTCTCGACTCGCGACATCGTGGGCGCTCTTAACATGAAGAACAAATAACCCCGTCCGCTCTTCGAGATGGAAGAAGAAAATACGTTTGTTCCCGCTGGCCCAATCAATGTCTGTTCAACCGTCCAAGCCGATTGATTCAAATTCGTTTTGACCAAAATATCATAATATTGCCCTTCTTCGGTGCTGTGCAGCGTCAGGAGAACAGCATTGGTCGCATCAGCGATTTCGACCCATAAGCTGTTGGTGTAATTGTAAGTCGGCGAGGCCGAGCGGTGGACCGCCATTTTTTGATTGGTGATCTTTTTCGAGCTGACATCCGTCACCTCAAAGACAGCACTTTCTTTTTTCAAAGCCGCGTAATCGACTTCGCGGTCATCGTAAAGGAAGACATTTTCAAAAGAATATACGTCCAAACCTGGAATGGGATTCGCTGGAAATGGAGGGTAATTTGTGAGTTGAATTGAATAGAACGTGCCAGATTCAGGTGGCAATTCGACGAGCGTGGCCTCGTAAACTTCATTCGTCGTGATTGATCTCAAGAGGACTGACGGGAACTGCACAATCTCTTGAGCATGGCAAATGAGTGAAAGAAATATTCCGACCGCGAGAACCCTGATTGTTTTCATAGTTTTACCCTTTGCAAACCCCGGAAACGGAGGAGGCGCGAACTCAACGCACCCCCATCCGAGGCACCGCGAAGCGCCTGTCAACAGAGCACGTCAAGCCGCGCCCATTCGGCGCGTGCGGGCGCATCTTGATACTGCCCCCGGAGTGCCGGTTTCCAAACCGGCTTGAGGGGTTGGCGCGCCGGGCCACCTTGGGGAACTTACCCGGAAAATTCATG
>JAYVSV010000186.1:0-25240 GCA_043775015.1 Verrucomicrobiota bacterium | reverse complement strand
CTCATCGGTTTCTTTGTCGCGATCAGCCTGGCAAAAAGCAGAGGCTTGAACATTCAATGCGGATGTTTCGGCGACTCGGGATCGAACTCCAACTATCTTGAACTCTTCGTCCGCGACGGAATTCTGCTCGTCCTCGGTGGGGTCCTCGCCTGGCTTTGCAGTTCCCGAAGAAATTTCCGACCCGCGTGAACTACACCTTTGCCAGCGACAACACATCCGGCATCTGCCCCGAGGCCTGGCAGGCCTTGTCCGAGGCGAATGACGGTTGCCAGCCTTCCTACGGCGACGACGCGCTCACGCAGGAAGCCTGTGAAGCGTTCCGCCGTTTCTTCGAGACAGACTGTGACGTCTATTTTGTCTTCAACGGCACCGCCGCCAACTCCCTCGCGCTGGCATCGCTGTGCAACAGCTACAACAGCATCATCACCGCAGAGGAAGCCCATTGCGAGAAAGACGAGTGCGGCGCGCCGGAGTTCTTCACGCATGGTGCCAAGATACTCCTCGCCCGCAGCCCGGGTGGTAAACTCGACCCGACGGACGTCGGACGCCTCATCACGCATCGTAACGACATTCATTTCCCGCAGCCGCGCGCCATCAGCATCAGCAACAGCACGGAACTCGGCACGGTTTATCGACCTGCCGAGATTAGCGCCATCACCGAGTTGGCGAGACGTCACGGCCTCGCGGTGCAGATGGACGGCGCGCGTTTCTTCAACGCCCTCGCCTCGCAAGACTGCGCCCCCGCCGATCTCACCTGGCGTGCGGGTCTTGATGTTCTTTGCTGCGGCGGCACCAAACTCGGCATGGCGGCCACTGAGGCGGTCGTCTTCTTCAATCGCGCGCTTGGAGAAAACTTTGCCTATCGCTGCAAGCAGGCCGGGCAGCTCTGCTCCAAGATGCGCTTCATCTCCGCTCAATGGCTGCGCATGTTGTCGGACGAAGCTTGGAGAAGACACGCCACGAACGGCAACCGCCTCGCGCGAACCCTCGCTGAGAAATTGGGCGCACTGCCGGGAGTCGAGATTCTTTATCCGGTCGAAGCCAATGCTGTGTTCGCCAGACTGCCGGAAAGGATTAAAGACGGGTTGAAGGCGCGCGGGTGGAAGTTTTACAGCTTCATCGGCGGCGGCTCACGTTTCATGTGCTCCTGGCGCACCATCGATCACGACGTTGATGCCATCGTCGCCGACGCTTTGGCTTCGATGTGACAGCGCGTTCGCAGGCGGGACAAAATCCGCCGCAATCGTTGACAAGAAGGTGTTCTCGAATACTCTCCGGGCCGCAGTTGAACGACCGTCTCAGCCGCGCTGGCCTCGCGCCAAGCACCCCTAGCTCAACGGATTAGAGCGTCTGACTACGGATCAGAAGGTTGGAAGTTCAACTCTTCCTGGGTGCACCATTCTTCCCCCAATCGGTCGATCTCTTTGAAACATCCAAAATGCATCCGTTCACTGGCAACGTAATGCGGCGTGATAGCGTGTTTGAAATAATAAATCGGCGATATTTTATTTGTTCCCGACCCGGTAAAGATGGTTGTCCGTTCGGAAATAAAGAGATCGGTCAACGATTGCGGGCGTCGCCACTGCGTCAGCTTGAAGAAGGTTTTCTGACAATTTCTCGAATTGCTTGCTGGCTTTGACCACGGTGCATTTTCCATCCTTGCCGAAGAAGTAAACCCGATTTTCGGCCAGCAACGGTGACGCGAGATGTTGTCCACCCAAACGCTCCTGCCAGTGAACCTCGCCCGTGAGCGCATCGGAACAGTTGGCCATGCCGTCGTCGGAAACCCAATAAATTTCATCGCCGATCATGACCGGCGATGACATTACGGGCACTTGGCGAGTCGTTTTCCAAGCTACGTGTGTCCCGGTCACATCGCCTTCGCCGTCGGCTCGAATCGCCCAAAGCTGGGCCTTCATACAACCGGTGCTGAAGAAAACCATTCCATGGCCAAACACGGGGCAGGAACCAATGGAAAACCCCACGCCGTGTCGCACCCGCCAGAGTTCTTTGCCGGTGGATGGTTCGTAGGCAACGATCCAATGCGCGGTTGGCGAAATCAATTGAGTCTGTTTGCCGGTGGTAACCACTAGGGGAGTGACGAAGGATTTCTTGAGATTGGGGCTGGAAGCATCGATTGGTGGACGGTCTGTTTTCCAGGCCGCCGCGCCGGTTTTTTTGTCCAGTGCCGTGACGTATTGGGCCTCTCTTCCATCGCGAACGAGTACGAGTAGATTCTTGAAAAGGACTGGTGAACTGCCCGGACCAACCTGATGATCGGACGGCAGCCTCGTCTTCCATAAAATTTTACCCGTCTTTGACTCAACGCAGGCTGTGCCAAACGTGCCGAAGTCGCAGTAAATGCGTCCCGCTTCCACGACCGGAGTTGGCGTGGCCCAACTGTTAAACCAATGGACGGGATCAGGCCTGTCCACATCAAAGAGCCGCGTGCGCCAAATTGTTTTGCCATTCGCGGCGTTGAGGCAAAGCACTTCCAACGATATATGCTCAGCCGTTTGCATGTCGTCACCGCCGATTGGAGTCCGGTGAACTCCCTCTTCCAACGCCGTGGTCAGCCAGATGTGATCGCCCATCACAACGGGTGACGAACGGCCACGACCTGGAACGGGCATTTTCCAAATGATGTTGTTGGTTTCTCCCCAGTTGACCGGGACTTGTTTTGCCAGCGACGTTCCATCTCCGCGCGGCCCTCGAAACTGCGGCCAATTCAATTCCGCACCGTAGGTAACGCTGGCGAAAATCAGTATGACCAATGTCGATTGCAAGAAGCGCATCACGCACGTTAAAAGTTTGGCCGTCTTAAGTCCATCGTTTTGGTCAAGCCTGGCTCTATCTAAGAAACAAAAGTTGAACGTTGAATATCATTTCGTGTCTTGTCTAATCTCAATGGTTGTTGACCTAAAAATAGATTTAAAAATAATTGCGGCGGCTTGTTTCCACAGGCCTTGTATGTCGATTCAGAAAAAATCACTCCACTAATGCTTCCCGAATTAAAGCTTTCGATCGTCGTTCCGGTTTACAACGAGGAGAAGGTTCTCCCGGCATTTTTCCAGGAGTTGAATCGTGTTTTGGGAGATCGCCTTCAGCCTTATGGCCGGGTGGAAGTGCTGCTGGTCAATGATGGCAGCAAGGATCTGAGCTGGGAATTAATCGAAGCCCAATGCCAGCGCGATCCGCGTTTCGTCGGCGTAAACCTGTCGCGAAATTTCGGCCACCAGATGGCCCTGGCAGCCGGCCTTGAAACAGCGCGCGGACAAATCGTTGTGACCATGGATGCTGACCTGCAGGATCCTCCGGACGTTATTCCCGAACTCATCGAAGCCCATCGCGAAGGTTACGACGTGGTTTACGCCACGCGCATGGATCGCGGCCAGGAGAGTTGGGCCAAGAAAAAAACGGCAAGTTTGTTTTATTTCCTGATCGAAAAAATCAGTGGTGTTCCCATTCTCAGAAACACCGGAGACTTCAGACTGATGAGCCGGCGGGCGCTGACGGAGCTGGCCAAATTAGGTGAGATGCACCGGTTTCTGCGCGGACTCGTTCCATGGATCGGTTTTCCACAAACCCAGATTTATTATAATCGCGGTGATCGCGGTGCCGGTGCCACTCATTATCCGTTGCACAAGATGTTGCTCCTGGCCTTGGACGGCATCACCTCCATGTCCAGAGCGCCCTTGCGGCTGGCGTATGTGTTCTCGCTGCTTTTGTTCTCCATCTTCATCGGATACATCATTTACGTGGTGGGCGATCATTTTATGTTCGGCGGCGAACTCGTGCCGGGCTGGACCTCCATCATGGGAGCGATAACCATTTTCGGCACCATTCAAATGCTGCTCTTCGGGGTTTTTGGCGAATATCTGGGCCGGGTTTATGAGCAGGTGAAGCAGCGGCCTCTTTACATTATCCAGGAAATCCGGAAGGCTAAGATCAATGAGTCAGAATTCACAGACGTTCCGCTGAGGGCAGCATCTGAAAAAATCGTGCCTATCCCATGAGTAAAGTGTTCGCTCCAGCCGCCGATGCCGCCCAGTCACCCGTTTTTTTCTGGCGTGGAATGAGCGCGGTGCGCCTCGCTGTTTGTGCTTTGTTTGCGATCACCGTGTTTCGCCTCTGGTATTCGGTCCAAATCGAGATGGTTCCAGATGAAGCGTATTATTGGCTTTGGTCAAAACATCTGGCCGCCTCGTATCGCGACAAAGGCCCGGCGATTGCGTGGACCATTGCCTTGGGGACAAGTATTTTTGGAGACACGGTGTTCGGCATTCGATTTTTTGCCGTGCTGTTGAGCACTGCGGCGGCATGGATCATCTTCTCACTGGCCAGGCGATTGTATGACGATAAAACCGCTCTGTGGTGTCTGTTGGTGGTTTTCTGCATTCCCTTGCTTGCCGTTGGATCAATCCTCATGACGATTGATTCGTTGAGCGTCTTTGCGTGGGCGTGGGCTGTTTATGTGTTATGGGTCGCACTTGAAAGCCGGAAAACCCTGCATTGGTTCTTTCTCGGCTTGATCATTGGATTCGGATTTTTGGCCAAGTTCACGAATGGATTGCAGTTGGGCTGCATCGCACTCTTTTTGATCTGGTCAAAACCGCATCGCGCTCTGCTTTTCAGCCGCCAAACCGTCGCGATGTGCGCCGCCTTTTTCCTCTCCATTCTGCCGATCATTTATTGGAACATCCAGACAGGCTGGATCCACGCGGCAGCGCTGCATTCGCGCAGCGGCGTCAAAGCTTCGTTTGGCATTCATCCAGGCCAGTTGCTCCAATTCATCGGAGGGGAGGCTGCCGTGATTTTTCCATTGCTGTTTATCGGATTGGTCATCGCCGCCGTCGGCCTGCTCTGGAGAAAGAGTCACGATACACGAACGCAGTTTCTGCTCAGTCAATTTCTCCCAGTGTATGGAATCTTTTTGTTTTTCAGCCTGAACGCTGCGGGCAAGGAAAACTGGCCTGCGCCGGCTCTCATCACGGGCATCGTCATGTTGGTAGTATTCTGGCAGGAAGCAGTTGACCGCTCGCCCCGCTGGCGCTGGGCCGTGTATTCCACTCTCGGTCTGGCATTCCTAACCACGGCGATTCTTCACAACACTGATTTCCTGCGTTTGCCGGCGAAGCTGGAGCCCTTGCGGCGGGCGCGGGGCTGGACCGATTTCGCGAATCATGTCCAACGCGCCCGGGACAAATACCATCCCACTCTACTGATCGGCAACCACTACTCGATCGCGAGCATCATGCAGTTCTATTTGCCGGATCAGGCCGAGACCCACCTACCGGAGAAGGCTTATGGCCAGAATCAATTCACCCTTTGGCCAGGATTTGATTCTGCTCATATCGAACTAGCCCTCTTCGTTACCGATTCAACGAAGCCTATGCCAAAAGAACTGTTGAAAGAATTTTCCGACTGCCAGTTGATCGATGAGTTCTGGTCACAACACAACGGACGGCCGATGACCCATTTTAAAATTTATTTATGCAAACACGGGTAAGGCAGCCTGGTAATAATTTTGTGGCCTTGCCCCGATTTAGTGGACAGGAGTTGAGTCTTGGCTTCGATACTAGGTGTTGTTGAACTCATTGAGGCTGCACCCAAAGAATGAAAGCGACTAGGTTTGTCTTCGCCCGAAAATTCTCTCGTTTCAAATAAGCGGATATGGTCCCGCGCGGGTCATAAACGTCGGGACGAGATGAGATAATCAAGCCGGCTTTGGGTAGGAAGGGAATCTCTTCGCTCCCTGGATCTATGACCAACAATGCTCCTCGCCCGAGTGGGTTACCCTCGGTCGTCAAAGGAACATCGTAATACTCGGCGGCCATGGGATCCGCGCTCCACCAGACTACCGCATTTTGCGCCAGTGACTCCCTGGCAAAGCGTGCCGCCTGACGATAATTATCTTTTTCATGGCGAGCGGCAAGACGCACCATGAGGCACGAAGAAAATGTCATTGCCATCAACCCGGCTACCACGGCTTTGCCAGCCCAACCGCGTTGCTGCCATAGCTGAACCACCCCGGTGCTTACGACCAAAAAAACAATGATGATCAATGGGGTAAAGTGTCTTCCCAACACGCGAAAATGCATCATCAATCCCGCCGCGAGAATCAGGAAAGATGGCAGGAACAAACAGCCGAGAAGTCTCACTAACTTGCGCGACGAACTCCCTTGTAAAATGGATCGAATCCCAGTGACCAACACCGCGCCCGCGAAGACGGCATAAAGAGCCAGCCCCGGAAGGAAAGGTTTCAACGACCGTGCGCCAAGTTCGCGCAATTCCAACCTGCCCGGACCCAACCCTGTAAATCCAAGTTGCTCATAAAAGATGAATAGAAAGGTTTGCAAATTGGTCGTTCCAACAGCGGTGGCCCGCGCGCCCTGAGTCAAAGACCATAGGTAATAAATTCCTGTGAAAAGCAAGATCGCCAGCGTCGTGATCCATTCGGTTCGATACAGGCGCCACCAACCGATCAGTCTCTCCTTTGGAATCATCACCAACAGTGCCAGCAACGGTGCCGAAGCCCAGATTTCTCCCAACATGCTTATGGTAGAGAGCAGGATTAGACCGACCCAATAGACTCTTAGCCAGCGTCGTTCTGTTTTGCCCGCAGGCGCCGGGTTTTCACTCAACCGAATCAGAGCCGCGATGACCATTGCCGTCGCTCCCATCTGCATGGTGTAGAGTCGCGCTTCGTTCAGATAGTACCAAACAAACGGGCTAAGACCGATGGTTATCATTGGTGCCCAAACACTCTGCCGTCGGCGAGCCAACGCAGTCGTGAACAGGGTCATCCCAATCAAGAAAAAAGGGAAACCGGCCATGCGCAAAGCAAGTTCGCTGTTACCGAAAACTTTTTCAAAGCCCCACACGTAGGCGACAAAAAAAGGCGTCTGCACCTCGGCAAATTTGACCTCCACCATTTCCTGCCAGGCTTCGATCAGATTATTATGATGAGCAACATGTGCGGTCACACACTCATCAATCCAAAAACTGCGGTTGGTGATGGCGGCGCAAGCGATCAGCAACAGAAAAAGTGCGGGCCAAAACCAGCTCGCCACAGTGCGTGAACTCGTTGTCATTGGTCAGGTGTCCTGGGTGTAATTCCAGCGCTGTCCTGAATAATCCACGGTGGACGGCGCTTCACTTCATCATAGATGCGTCCAATATATTCGCCGATAATGCCAAGGCTCATCATTTGAATCCCACCCAGGAAAAGAACGGAGATGACAATAGTGGTGAAGCCTTGCACGGGTGGAAAATCATGCTTCGAGAAAAATTCGCTAAAAATTTTCGTGAGCAAGACCCAAATGATTCCCAGAAACGACACGGCTGAAATCCACAGACCCGCTTGCGACACCAAGGCAAGCGGAACGGTCGAGAACGAAAAAATTCCGTCGCTCGCCAGCTTGATCAGCCTGCGGAAATTATATTTTGCCTCTCCCGCCGCACGCGCCTGACGTTCATAGGCCAGCCCCGTTTGCCGGAAGCCCGCCCATGCACGCAGCCCACGCACGAAACGATTCCGTTCCGGCATCGCCTTGAGCACCTCCACTACCCGGCGATCCATGATACAAAAATCGCCGGAGTCCTGGGGAATCTCGAATGACACCACGCGCGACATCAGCCGGTAAAATAGCCAGTAAAATCCTTTTTTGATGGGGCCTTCTTTTCGTTTCTTGCGAATGGCATAGACCACTTCAAATCCCTCTCTCCATTTTTGGATAAAGCGGATCAATTCTTCCGGTGGATCCTGTAGATCAGCGTCCATCACGATGACGGCATCGCCTTCTGCGTGATAAATCCCAGCCGAAACCGCCGTTTGATGTCCGAAATTTCGCGCAAAAGAAAGTGCGCGCCATCTTTTATCATTCGCCTGCTGCGAAACCAACATCGGCCAGGTTTGGTCGCGCGAACCATCATCAATGCAAATTGCCTCCCAGTCGAAAGACCAGGTTTCCGCAGACGCGCTCAGCCGCCGGAACAACTCTGGCAACACTTCTTGCTCATTAAAGCATGGGATGACAACGGAGACTTTCATTCAATTTATTGGAATAGCCGGGGCGAAATTGTCATAAGCGACGGCTTAGATCAATTTGTTCCGCAACCTGTGTTCGCTCACGACCCTGCATCTTTTTTCCGTGCAATGGCCATCACACTGACGCCCCAAGGCCAGTTGACGCCCAAACAAAACAAACGGTTCTCCCAGCGCAGTAGCGCAAACAGAAAGCGGTTGAGAAATTTTGGCGGTTCATTCATGTCACCGTGCTCCACCGTGCTGGAAACAGGCAACAACTTCTTCAGTAATCTTATTAGGGCGATCGGAAAGAAGAGGAAGAAATTCCAGTAAGAACTTCGCGTTACCACGAAACCGCTGTGAGCGAGCAGGCGGTTCAATTCGGTTTTGCGGTAACGGCGAAAATGCCGGTTCGCATCATCGTGTTCAGTCCAAAGAAACATGAAGGCAGGAACGAACACAATCAACGTGCCGCCCGGCCGCAACGCACGATGCCATTCACTTAAGGCTCGCGGCGCGTGCTCGATATGTTCGAGAACATCCGAGGCGGTGATTACGTCAAAACTTTCGTCCGGGAATGACAACTGTTGAGCATCCATCACCTGCGCATCCTTCAATCCTCGCTGCTGGCTTAAGGCGATGGCTTCGGCGCTAATGTCAATGCCCGTGACGCAAGCATAACCATCGGTGTGAAGCTGCTGAATCAAAGGACCGCCCGAACATCCAATCTCAAGAATCCGACAGGTTCGATTTGTGTTGGACTGGAGAACCAACTTGCGCACAAGCTGCCGCCGACCTAAAATCCACCAGTGGTTTTCCTCCACCGATTGATATTGCGCTTCGTATTCCTTTTTCATTGTCAGGCAAAGGGATCGGTTTTTGAAAATGGCTACTTCCGATCAGGCTTCCTTGGGTGGTAGGGCGGCTGATGAAAAAAACGTCATTGACGCCGCGCGGATTGGGGAGAATTGCTTTTGCTTCGAGTTCATTTACCGCGATTTTCTACTTCAGCATCGGGTTGTAAAGGACGGTTTTTCCCAACGCGGTTTCTGAAAACTTCCCGAGCAGACACCATTACATCTCGTCGTCCAGGCGCAGATTGAGGGATTGCCGTTGGTCAGCGGACATTGCCCGCGCAGTTTTGCGTTGAAAAACCCTGTCGCTAGCGGGGTCTTGGCAGGTTTTTATGGCAAACAATAATCAGATGCCGCGCTCGTGACGATGGTATTCTTTCAAGCACTTCATATTTAATGGCTGAATTCCTTGAGGTTGGACTTGCTTGAAGCACCTCACGCGACTATAAATACTTATACCCGTTATAAATCGTATGAAATCAAATCGTCAAGCTGGGTTCACGTTGATCGAACTGCTCGTGGTCATCGCCATCATTGCCATTCTCGCCGGGCTTCTTCTGCCGGCCTTGGCTAAAGCCAAGCAAAAGGCTCAAGGCATTTACTGCATGAGCAATCAAAAACAATTGACGCTCGCTTGGATCATGTACGCCGACGACAATCAGGGCAATCTGGTCCCCAACAAAGACGGTGGTACGACCGACTTCGCACTGAGTTGGGTGCCGGGTTGGTTAAATTTCGAACCGAACAACACCGCCAACACAAACCAAAATTACCTCGCGAATGCGAAAATTGGCTCATATACGAAAAATCTGGGCATCTACAGATGCCCCAGTGATACATTCCTGTGCAAGATGGGAAGCAAGCAGTTACCGAGGGTGCGCAGCGTCGGAATGAATGGATTTATCGAAGGTGGAGGATACGGTAAATTTGACCACCCGGGCGATGGCTCCCATTGGTTCCCTGGGTGGTGGAGCTATCAAAAAATGTCCGACATCAAGAATCCGAATCCCAGCAAACTCTGGGTGTTTGTTGATGAGCAAGCCGATAGCATCAACGACGGATGGACAATCATGGGGGTCACTAGTCCCGATAGTTGGGTGGACCTACCTGCTAGCTACCACAATGGGGCCTGTGGTTTCGGTTTTGCCGATGGACATTCTGAAATTAAAAAATGGCTTGAAGCCAGCACGAAGGTGCCCGTGAAGATGAGTCAGGCAAACTCGTTCCCAGCCCCCAATAGCCGTGACATCAAGTGGATCGTTGAGAGATCTTCTGCAAAAAGCAAATAACAGACTTTGAAATGCTGGAACTGGTTCAGTTCTTCAGAATGGCTACAATCTGTCGGGCTTTCCATGGGGTGATATGAACGCACATCGGAATATGCCCTTTTGACGCGGTGCGGTTCAGGGAGAATTCCTTTTACACCGGGTTCACATCAAACGAGTTTCCACCCCTCAAAGAAAATTTTTCCGCCGCTTCTTCTGGCCACGCGTTATATTCAAGTCCTTCATTCTTTGAGCTTCTGAAAGTTACCCGATGACTTTCTAATCCTGCGCTCCGAACTTGCTGCCGATCTGAACCGGGTTCCCGGCGAGAAATTCCTGGGCACTCAAACGGCGACCTCCTTCGCGTTGCAAGGCGATCAGGCGCAGCGAATCTTGTCCGCAAGCCACCACGATACCAGTCTTGTCCGCCGCAATAACGGTTCCTGGTTCGGCACCCGTAATTTCCACCGGCTCTGCCTGCCAGATTTTCAGGAGGCGTTTCGATTCACCTGCCGTTTGAAACGTGAACGCGCCAGGCCACGGAGTGAACGCCCGGACTTGGTTCCACAATTTTTGCGCCGGAGCCGACCAGTCGAGTTTGCCATCCTCTTTTGAAATTTTTCGAGCGTAACTGCTGCCGTTGGCCGGCTGTTTCTTCGCGACAATTGTCCCTGCGGCAAAGTTTGGAATGGTTTCGGTCAACAACTCTGCGCCGATCAGCGCGAGTCGATTATGCAAGGTCTCCGCGTTATCGGACGGATGAATCGGCGTGGCGCTTTGGGAAAGAATGTCGCCGGTGTCGAGGCCCGCATCCATTTTCATGATCGTCACCCCGGTTTGTGGTTCGTCATCGAGAATAGCCCATTGAATCGGCGCAGCTCCGCGATATTTCGGGAGTAACGACGTATGCACATTCAGACACCCAAGTCGCGGCACATCCAAAACGGTCTGTGGAAGAATCTGGCCGTACGCAACGACGACAATGAGATCAGGATTGAATTCTCGGAGTGTGTTGACGAAATCTGTGGCGCGTGCTTTCTCGGGTTGCAGGACGGGAAGGTTCAATTCCAGCGCGAGTTTTTTTACGGGTGACGGTTGAAGTTTCAGATCGCGGCCCTTCGGTTTGTCGGGCTGCGTGACCACTGCAACGACCGCGCAATCGCCCCAATGTTTGAGCGCATTCAAACTGGCGCAGGCCAGTTCAGCGGTGCCCATGAAAATAATGCGAAGCGTGGCCATGACAGGATTTCTTCAATTAAAATTGCTAGTGCAACAAGCGGCGGGGGTCGTTGCGGCGGGTTGAGCAACAGCTTTTCCTCCTGAAACTTTCCGTTCGCCGAGCGACGTGCCACAGCGACGACAAACGTATTCGTGCAATTCGCCTGAGGGCAAAATCAACAAAAGCTTCTCCCGCACCGGTTGCGAGACCCGGCACTTCGGGCAATAAAGTTCGCTGGCCGTGAATGAGCCGAATTGTTCTCCCATGAATTACACTTTGGCGATGATTCGTAAAATATCACGCAGCACGTTGATCGGCGTTTGAGTTGAATCAATCGTGTGGACCAGATCTTTTCCGTAGTAATCGAGCACGGGTTTTGTGTCGCGATTGTACGTTTCCAATCGCTCCTTGATGATTTCAAGGTTGGCGTCATCCAGACGGTTTTCGCGCAGCGCACGACGTTGCAGGCGTTTCACCAATTTGTCGGTGTCGGCGCAACTCAAATTAAACACGGCGCGAACGTCCAGTGTGTCACTGAGGATTTGCGCCTGATTCGGGCTGCGCGGAATGCCGTCGAGAATAAGAGTGTCCTGGTCGGGATTGAATCGGCCAAGTTGCTGGTGCGCGCTGATATTTTCGCGCCAGAGACGAATGGTCGGTTCATCGGGAACAAGTTGTCCTTTGCTGGAGTAGTCGATGAAAATTTGGCCAAGGTCACTGTCGATCCGCAGATTGCGAAAAGCATCGCCACACGCGAAATGAAAGAAGTGCGGTATGGTGCCCAGGATTTTCCCCTGTGTTCCCTTGCCGGAACCAGGAGCGCCGAAGAGCAAAAGCGTTTTCAATTTCATAATTTTAGCGGGACAATATTGATGATGAAAATATGACTGCGCCGGCCGCCGGATTTAAACAGCATCCTTGTGGCGAATAACGACCTCGTTGATCTCAGTAAACGGAATCATTTCATCATGCGTGGCTTCGTCTTTGGAGACCTGAAGATAGAGTTCCTCCGGGGTCACGCGCGTAATGCGTTTGCCGACAAAATTGCCTCGAAGCGATTTCACTGCGAGCACCAGATCTTTCTCCGCTTCACCGGGCACCAACCGTATAAATCCGGCAAACTTCGTTTCGAAAAAGCGGCGGTTGAAACTGAATTCGCCACGTTGAAAAATAATTGGAGCAGGGAATGCCGGTGTAACAGGGGCGGCGGCGGCCTCCGCGATGGCAGCATCGTCTGGTCCTGGAACGGATTCTTGACCGGCAAGCACTTCTTCGGCAACGGGCGCTGGAATTTCAACCTCTGTTTGAACAATCGGATCGCGACGCCCGGGGATGCAAAGAAAAAGCACCGGCCCGAATACCGGCGCAATTACAGCCAGCCCACAAACCAACAACGGCGACTGATTTTTGAAAAACGCAATTTCGTAGGCCGCGTAAACGTTGGCGATGTAGAGGATGACGAAAATCAGCACAAACAGCGGGCTGCCAAGACCTGCGACCAAACCAAGCTCTCCGACGGGGCGGGCGGGAGGCTCGACTTGTTTGATCACAATTTCTTTTTTCTTCGCTTCTTTTTCCAGGACTTCTTCGATGAACGGATCGACAAAAGCCTTGTCCTTCGGCGATTTTGCTTCGCCAGCAATTTCTTTGAGCGCGCTTTGCGTAAACTTCGCCCACGGAGTGCGCGTCGAGACTGTGCCATCGCTCTGGCGGACGATCAGGCCGGCTTCACTGAAGGAGATTGGTTCGCCGATGATTGTCTGGCCGTCGGTCATCGGAAAACTGCCCGCGTGAAGAGCGGGTAAAACGAACCCCAACCATAAACTGAAAATGGCTAATAAATTTCGGCTGCGCATGTTGTGCTTTGGATAACAAATGAACGTGGGCAAAGGAAGAAAAATTCCCTCGTAATTTATTTTGAGTTTACCGCAGCGGGCCGTTGGTTGTGAATTGGCCAAGAATTAATACGAGATCTTCTGTTGTCCAATTGGCTTTTTCACTGCACAAACGATCGGCGCAGTGACCATGCTCCCAGATCGCGTAACGAATCGTGCGGAGCGCGTCGGCCTGCCAGCGTGGTTGCGCGAGCAAGCCAGCGAGATAACCCGCCAACACATCGCCGCTACCGCCTTGCGCGAGAAATGGATTTCCCGAGCTGTTGAAAAACACTTCGCCCGCGCTGTGACCGACCAGAGTTTGATGTCCTTTCAAAACGACAAAACAATTGCCATAACGCATGGAAAGTTTTCGCAGCGCGCCGATGCGATCACTCTGAATTATTTCACTGGAAACGGACAGCAGTCGGGCCGCTTCACCCGGGTGCGGTGTGATTACGCGAAGGACGCCATCAAAATTATTTCCGGGAGGAAGCCAATCCAATGCGCTCGCATCCGCAATCACGGGCAGTGGGCTGGTGCGCCAAAGCTCGACTAATTCAGATTGGAGATTTTCCGGTAAATTTGGCGAAGCCAGGCCTGGGCCGAAAAGGATTGCGCTCGTGGATTTTGGAAAAGCCTGCGTAGATTTCCAGGGATGAACCATCGCCGCCTGCAATTGCGAGGCAACGGGAACGTAAACATTTTCTGGGGTAAAAACGCTGCCCAAACCGGGTTGCGCTCGCAACGCGGCGCGCGCGGCCAGCACCGCTGCTCCGTGATACCCGCGGCTGCCCGCAACGATGACAACGTGGCCGTAGGTTCCTTTGTGACTCGCCACCGTTCGCGGCGAATTGATCGACGTAAAATCTTCCACAGTCGTCCATTGCCAATCGCTCGCGGAAGGACAAGGAATCAATCCGATTTCAGACGCCACCTCCAAACGTTCGACATAGGGAACTGCTGCCACAGCGAGTAGTCCGCGTTTCGGCGCACCGAGGGTCAGAGTGATTTGTGCTTGCACGGCTGCACCTCGAATTTCCCCGGTGTCGGCATCAATCCCGGAAGGGACATCCACTGCCAACACTGGAATACTGGTTTCGTTGACGGCTCGAATTAGCTCCTGCCAATTCTCGTCAAGCTCTCGGTCCAGCCCGATACCAAACAGACCGTCGATGATGATTCGCGGTTTGCGCAGAGCCGTGCAATGCGATGAAAATGTCTTGATGGATTCTCGCGGATCGATGACGTCGAGAAGAAGGGTTTCACGTTCGATTAAATGGGGCAGGGCGGCCCGCGCGTCATCTCCGTTGTGTCTCTTTCCAGCGAGGATCAAAACAGTGTCACCCTTTTGCGTCAGCCGCAGGGCGCGGTCAGCGACAATTTTTCCGACGCGCAGAATGACTTTCCCAGCCGTTTGCCCGGTCGCCCAAGTGGCTTGTTCCCACTCGCGCATCTGTTGAACTGAAACAATTGGCAGCGACATATTGAAAGTTGTTTTCCACCACGACCCACCACGTCATCAAAGTTCTCAACCAACTACGCTGGTTTATCTTTTCGCGGGAAGAGCGGCGCGGGTTCGCCGATTTCTTTGCCCGCCTGCAACTTGCCCCAACTCGCCTCCGAAAATTGATCCGGCGGATTTTTCAGTCCGAGTTGCGCGTAAATTCTGGCGGAAGTTTCGGGCAAAAACGGCGAGATCAAGACCGCGAGAACGCGGCAGACTTCGCACAAATTGTAAAGAACCTCATCCAGTCGCGCCGCGTTTGCCGGATCTTTGGCGAGTTTGAACGGCTCGGTCTGTTGCACGTAAACGTTCCCGCGCGAGACAAGATTCCAAATGCTTTGGAGCGCATCCTGCAATTCGTTGGCGCGCAAATTGGCGATGGTTTCCTGAACCGCTTTTTCAGCGTCGGGCAATAATTCATCGGAACGTTTCGGAATTATTCCGGCGCGATACCGCTTCAGCATCGAGAGCGAGCGATTCACCAGATTGCCCAGACCGTTGCCGAGTTCCGCCTGATAACGCGATTGAAATCCGTCGTCGGTCCAATTGCCGTCCGGCCCGATCGCCAGTTCGCGCACCACGTAAAAACGGAACGCATCAAGGCCCCAATCCTGAATCACCGCAATCGGATCCACGCTGACGCCGGTACTCTTGCTCATTTTTTGTCCATCCTTTTGCCACCAGCCGTGTGCGAGAATTTGTTTGGGCAACGCAAGTCCCATCGCCTTCAACATGATAGGCCAATAGACGGCGTGAAATTTCAGGATGTCCTTGCCGATGACATGAAGGTCGGCGGGCCACAAAGAAAGTTTTGAGTTTTGAGTTTTAAGTTTTGAGTTGAGAGCATGGCAAACCGTTTCATCGCCGTGCGCAGCGGGAATACTGATGTAATTAACGAGCGCATCAAACCAGACGTAAGTCACGTAGTTTGGATCGAACGGAATGGGGATTCCCCAGTTCAGTCGCGACACGGGGCGGCTGATGCAAAGATCTTCGAGCGTGTTGTTTTTGAGAAAGCCAAGCACCTCGTTGCGGCGAAAACCAGGTTGAATAAATTCCGGTGTCGCCTCGATGTAATCAATGAGCCACTGCTGGTGCGCTTGCAGTTTGAAATAATAATTCTCCTCCTCGAGTTCGACGACTTTCCCATAGTCCGAGTCAAAACTGCCGTCGGGCAAACGATCTTTCTCGGTCAGAAAGGTCTCCGCGCTTGAAGAATAAAATCCTTTGTAAGTCGCTTTGTAAAAATGGCCTTCGTCGTTGAGTTTGGTTAAAATGGTTTGGACAACGTTTTTGTGACGCGGGTCGGTCGTGCGAATGAAATCATCATTTGTCAGTCCGAGCGCGCGCGCAAAATTCGTCCACGATGCCGCCAATTCATCGCAATATACCTGCGGCGTTTTCCCTTCAGTCACGGCGGCTTGTTGAACTTTTTGTCCATGCTCATCGAGCCCCGTCAGATAAAAAACTTCCTCACCGAGACTGCGGTGTGCGCGTGCGATAACGTCCGCGATAATTTTTTCGTAGGCATGCCCCAGGTGCGGTTGCCCATTGACGTAATCAATCGCGGTCGTCAGATAAAAACGTTTACTCATCTGCGGACAAGATTGACCAAGCAACGGGATATTGGCAACAGTCGGAATGAAAGTGGCAGGCGGTGGATGTGTTCTGCTTCCACGAAATCCCACAACAAGAGACCGTCGGGATCTGCGCCAACTAAATCCTCTTCTCGTCCAGATCAATGAAATCAACAAAGGTCTGAATGTCATTTCGACGACCCAGCCCGGCTTCTTCCTTGCGCTGCTGCAAGCGCGCTTTCACCGCTTCATCACCGTCGCGGCCTCGGTTCAAAACAAAGTCAGCCAGCGCCGCTTTTTCCGCATCGGTCGCCTTTACGTTCTTCAAGACCCAATCGCAAACTTCGCCGTCGGTTATGCTGTTCTTCACCACTTCAATAAATTGTTCGTCCGTAAGGCCCGCCGCTTTGAGCCAGGCTTGATCGAAACCTTTCGTGAAATTCTCCTGATATTCCAAATGCAATTTGCCAGCGAGGTGCATTCGGATTTTGTCCACGAAACGCGGCAAATAAGTCCAGCCGGCCATGACTTCACGAGGGCTGCGTGGGTAAATAATTTTGTCCATGTAGGAATCATCCAAAACGGCGGGAACTCTGTCAACTCGCGTGGACTCCTCCGCCCACGAAAACAAGGACGCCAGTGCTGCCGCGCGACGATCGAAACAATCGGACTTGAATCGGTTAAATTTAATGGTGGGAAATGGTTGAGTTGACGAAGCACGCCAGAACGCTCTCGGTCAAAAAAAAGAAACCGGAAATTTAATTCCGGTTTCCTAGTGAAATGCTCAACTTCGTGAGAACCTACGTTGCTGGATCAGGTTCCGGTGAAGAATCTTTGAAAATTATTTCAGGCGCTCAAAACTCTTTTGCAGAATCTGCCAATCTTTTAAACCTTTGTTTTTTTCCTGGAAGCCCGCGTTGATTTTGGCTTCGTTCGCGTTTTTGGTAGGGCGATTCACTTTGTAAAAAATACCGAAGTGACCCGGGAATGGTTCGCCCGCCAATTTGTAAGCAGCGACCTCGTCCGTAACGTCGTGGTCGGCTGGAACCAGATTGAACATCCCGCCTTTGCGAGGATTGGCTGCGTCGAAAGCACCTTCGTAAAATTCCACGCATTCGCTGAGGCATTCGATCACGCTGAATCCATCGTGATCCATTGCCGCTTCCATCACTTGCAACAGATGATTCGGATTGGTCGCCGTTGTGCGAGCTACAAAGGTCGCTCCAGCGGAAATCAATTGCTTCATCGGATTGATCGGCTGATCCACCGCGCCCCAGATATCGGTTTTACTTTTGAAACCAAGCGGCGAGGTGGGCGACGTTTGTTTCTTGGTCAGGCCGTAAACAAAGTTATCCATGATGATGTAGGTCATCTTGATGTTTTTACGCGCGGTATGATTCACGTGATTGCCACCGATGGAAAACGCATCACCGTCACCACCGAATACGAATACGTGCAGGTCAGGGCGTGAGAGCGAAATGCCACTGGCAAACGGCAACGCGCGACCATGAATGTAATGGACGCCATGCGCCTGAACAAAATACGGAAAACGGCTCGAGCAACCGATGCCCGCAACCGTCGTGATTTGTTCATGCAACATTTTGCGCTTTTCGATCAGCTTGAAATAAAGCGCGAGGACAGAGAAATCGCCGCAGCCTGGACACCATGTCGGATGGTCTGCCGCAATTTCTTTTTTGGTCAGACCTTTGCGTTCGGAATCAGGCAAAGCCGTTGTTGGGATAGAGGACACAGCGGTGATGTTGCCACCGCGAGCTGGAATTTCTGTCAACGAGTTGCTCATAAAAATAGGTTGTTTTTTTCTAAGGATTAAAGTTTTCGAACCCCAGCCGCCACAGTTGCTTTCGCCCGCTCTAAAATTTCACGGACACGGAAGGTCAGACCGTCAGTCTTGGTAATGCCGCGAATTTTCGGATCGCAGTAGCGCGCCCGAAGCAACGCTCCGAGCTGGCCGTAGCCGTACAAACCTTCATCGTTCATCTCGACGACAAACACGTGGTTGAATCCTGCGAAGATGTTTTCCAATCCCGGCGGAAGCGGATTGATGTGTCTGATGTGAACGGACGAAACACTGTCGCCCGCAGCGCGTGCGCGATCGACGGCTTCGCGAATCGGACCCTGCGTCGAACCCCAGCCCACCAAGAGAACATTGCCTTCCGCCGGACCATAAACCGTTGGAACCGGCAAGCTTTCTCCAAGCACCTGAAGTTTTTTGCGGCGCTTGGCCACCATTTGCATGTGCAATTTAGGAGAGCCAGTGGGATGGCCGAGTTCGTCGTGTTCCAAGCCAGTGGCGATTGGATACTTGCCGCTTAGAATACGGGTTCCGGGCGCGACGTGTTGAGTGATTCCGTCTGGTGCAGACAAGCTGTATGGTTTGTGATCCGCGACTGGAGTCAAATCCGGGGAAATATCCTGACAGACTTTTTCCAAGTCCGGCTCTTCGAACGCTTCGATGCGAGTCGAGATCGCCTGGTCGCTGAGAATGACTACTGGCACACTGTATTTGCGCGCGATGTTCACCGCTTCGATTGCCGTGTAGAAACAATCTTCCACATTTGTCGGCGCGATCACGACGCGAGGTGAATCACCGTGTCCGCCGTTCACCGCGATATTTAAATCCGATTGCTCCACGTTCGTCGGCATACCGGTCGAAGGCCCACCGCGTTGAATGTCGCAAATGATCAACGGCATTTCTGCCATGACGCCCCAACCAATTGCTTCGGTTTTCAAGGAAATTCCAGGACCACTCGATCCAGTCACCGCGACTCGACCGGCGTAACTTGCTCCGAGCGCCATCGACACGGCGGCAATTTCGTCTTCGGTTTGAATAAAGCTGCCGCCGTATTTCGGCAGTTCGCGGCGCAAAAGTTCCATGATGTCCGACCATGGTGTGATTGGATAACCGGCGCCGAATCGCACACCGGCCGCAATCAAACCGAAGGAAAGTGCTTCGTTGCCGTTCATGACAACTTGATGGCCTTTTTTCTTCTGCGCATCCATGAACTGGAATGTCTCGATGAGGTTGCCCATCGAGTAGCTGTATCCCGCATGGAACGCCGCCAAGGCATTTTTCAAAATGCTTTCGTCTTTGCCGGTAAAACGTTCCCCCACGAGCTTCTCTAATTTCGCGACATTGAGATCAAACATTTTGGCAATCAGCCCGAGCGAAAAAATATTCTTTCCCTTGTCCTTGGCTGTTCCACCGATCGCTTCGACGGTGAGTCCGGAAATGGCCACGCCAACGTGATGGTAGTCCGCAGTCCATTCTGGTTTGGGTTCGACATGGCCGGAATCGTAAAGAACGATCCCGCCTTTTTTGAGCGAGTCGATGTGGTTCTCGTAGGAATGCTGGTAAAACGCCAGCAACACATCGGCTTCGTCGCCAGAACTCAGAACTTCGCCGGAACCGATTCGCACTTGGAAAATGGAAGGCCCTCCGGAGATGGTCGAAGGAATGGTCATGAACGTCATGACTTCCTGTTCGCTACGCCCAGCCAACCGCGCCAGAAAGCCGCCGATGGCTTGAATGCCGTCTTGCGAATTACCCGCGATGCGGATAATGGCTTCGGATATTTTTGAAACTTTCGGAGCGCCTCCGGAAATCGGGGCGGTCACAGTTGATTCACTCATTTCGATCTAAATAATTTGTTCTGATGTATTGCTCTGTCTCGGAATTTTTCCGAAATGCTCTGCAACACATCGTTCATTGCAGCCGCTTACGATAGTAACTGCGAGAGCGAGTGTCAAATTTTTCCCATTCCGGCAAGCTACTCTAAACCAATTACTTACAACGCGATAAAAGCGCCTTCGAGGGGCGGGATGTGAAAGAATTAGGAACTCTGATTTTCCATGCCACGAACATTAAATCTTATCGTAAGTCATTTGGGATTTTCACGGTCAGTGTTTGCTGGAATTTTTAAAACTAACGACCCGTCTTAGAACCGATTCCAACCTTGGCATGTTCAGTTCCTCGATAGTGGGCACATCGCTTGGAGGTCCCTCCGCGTGAGCCAGAAATCACTTCGCCAGCAGTGGTGCGTACGAAGTGACCTTAACGACAACAGTTCCACCAAGCGTCGTGAGACTTCGTATAAATTTTCCATGTCCGGATTAGTTATTAATCCGTTTTACTTTTCTCAATCGACTTCGAGGCGGCTTCGGCCGTGTCGGCGACATATTTTTCCAAGCGCGCTTTGTGTTGTGGAGTCAATTCCAATTTCAAAGCGTCTTTATAAGCACCGTTCGCAGAAGCTGGTTTGCCTTGAGCCCAATATAAGTCGCCAAGTTTCTCAGTGAGCGTTGCGCTGGTCTTGGTGATCGGCTGGGCTTCAAGATAGGCGACTATTTCGGCAAGCGGAAATCCTTGAACAATATTCAAATTCACCACCCGAAGGTGCGACCATTCGAGAAGTTTGCTTCCACGCTTTTGCAAATCTTCGTGCAATTCCTGTGGCGGTCGAACAAATGGTCGGTAAAGCGGATCGCCGATGACCGTGATCTGCCACGAGAGCGTACCTTGCGAGGCATAAGCTGCTTCACCATAACTAAAACCGAGCAGGAGGAAGCGCGAAAAGAAAACGCCCAGATCCGGCGTGCCGATGAGATACGGCTCGTCCACTGCGCCCATCGTGGCCGTGACGCCGCTCGCCAAAAGTGGGCCGACCCAGTTCTGCGTGGTGCTTCGCAACGTCGCCGCACTGAAAGAATGCAGGTGATAACCAAATGCCCCCGGCATCCATTCCACTTTGGATTTCGTGAACGGTCCGGAAACCGTTCCGTCATACCAACCGGCATAAAATGAAATCTCGCTCATCGGGAAATTCGTGGGAAACGTTTCAGGCTTTTCATCCATAACTACTTCAAAACCAAAGCGGCGGGTTGCTTCGGCGGCATTGCGGATCCAATCATCGCCCAATTTGTATTCGTTCGTCACCCCGCGCATGTCAAAGTAAGCGCGTCCCCAGAGTCCATTTGTTTCCGCCTCCATCGCCTTGTCCACCAGACCTCGGGCGATCGATGCGCTTGGCCCGTCCAGACGCGTCACCATCAGAATTCCATTTGTCGGATGAAGGGCGGCTCCGTTGGTTGCCCCGTAGAACGAATTTGGCGCAGGCCCGGACAACATAAATTTGGGGTCGCTCAACGGGAGCAAGGCCAACTCAGAATCGACCGCTGCTTCGTTGCGGCGCAGTTCCGGTTTAAGTTTGTCGGCATCCGGCTCGGACAAAGAGGAATCGCGGGTGATGCGGGAGGGAACGCCGTAACACAGCACCGCGTAACGAATTTTTGATTCCGCAAGCTTCCATTGCACCGAGTCGTTTTTGCCGTTCGTGACCGATTTCAAATCTGATCGAAATAGAAACAATTTTTTGCTTTCGAGATATTTCAGCAGCGGTTTCTCAAGTTGCGTCCGATATTCGGCCCGGCTCATTGCCTCGCTGGTCGGAAGGTCCAGGCCGATGATTTGTTTTGCGGGCACGTTGCGCCGCTCGGCGTAATGTTGCGCCACATCCTTCGATCCCGGCATCTGGGAATTATAGACGACCACGACCGAATCGCCGGATTCTCTTGCGGTTGCAACAGAAAGTCCCGCCGCCAAAAATACGCAAAGACCGATAAATGTTTTCATAATCTCTCTAAACCGCATTGATTTTAACCTGCAAACCGTCATAGGCCAATTCCACTGTGTCGGGCAACTCCGCCTGCGCAAGATCGTGATCGTAATCGTGCGTGAGATGCGTCAAAAAAGTTTTTCCGGCCGCAATCCGGCGCGCGGTCGTGAGCGCTTCGTCCAGGCACATGTGCGTCGGATGTGGATCACGCCGCAGCGCGTCCAGCACGACCACTTCAACTCCGCGAATCTGCTCGATGGCGTCGCCCGGAACTTCTTTGCAATCGCTGAGGTAGGCAAGGCATTTTCGTCCTTCCTGTGTGAATAAATAGCCGATGGTCTCGGTCCGGCCATGCGGCAAAAGAAACGGTGTGACGAGCAAATCACCCAATTGAAACGGGCCGGAAACAATTCTCGGGTCGGGAATAAAATAGCCCTTCGGTATCGGTCCCTCCTCAAACGCATAGGCAAAAACACGTCTCAAATCCGTCATGGTCGCCGCATTGGCATAAATCGGCAGCGCTTTGCCGCCGAGCAAATCACAAAAGCGGCGGCAATCATCAAGCCCCATCACGTGGTCGGCATGCGAATGGGTAAACAGCACCGCGTCGAGCCAGCGAATATTTTCGCGCAAGACCTGCACCCGAAATTCCGGCGTGGTATCCACCACAAATTTCACCGCGTCCGTCGCGACGTAAATCGATGGACGCGTGCGATGGTTTTTCGGATTGGCGAGAAACTCCGGCGGATATTCTTTGCCGATGATGGGAACACCTTGGGACGTGCCTGAACCAAGAAACGTAAATGAAAATGTTTTCAGATGGTTTTTATCAATTCGTGATCAATTTTTTTTGGCGCAAGTTTTCATTCAGAACCGTTCCAAAACATCGCGACCGTTCGCGTCAGCTCATGCACCGACTCGCCAGAGCGTAGTGCAGCAATCGATATTCTCTCAAACTTTTTCATCTGCACGAAAGGGAGAATTTGGAAACCAGGAAAGCGGAAATGAGCAATGACACTCTGTCGGTCAATGCTTTTGGAGGTTAGGCCATTGCGTGACTGTGCATCTCAACTCCTTCGGTGGCTGACAAGTCCCCAATCCGCTGCAACAGCGCGGTCGATCAAGAGTGTGACCTCGTCGAACGGACAATAAATGCCGTCGAATACAACAGCAGTGTCCGCAGGCGGCATGTGGGTGACGGCAAGCTTTCTCGCCGTGGTGTAGCTTATTGTAAATACACGAGCCGGACGGATGGTGTCCCCCGTCGCTAACTGACTGACTGCGTGGCCAAGCTTATCTTCGACGATTTGTTTGATGCTCATGGCGTGTGAAGGCGGCCTAAACGAACGCGTTATACGAACCTGGTTGAATCATGCCAAAGCGTATCATAGTGCTCATAATATTCTACACAAACTCTGAGTGGTTCCCTGCGCAGCCGTTTAGATGCAGCCCAAAGTTAGTGGTATTACCACAATTTGGCTTTCCCCATCGAACAAAACCATAGTGAATTATCTGCGGATGGTGTCTCGGAAAAGGCAACTCGCACGTCGTAAGTCTGACCCTGCCGTAACACCTCACTCAGGCGCTCTCCAGCATTTGTCCGATTCCATGTCAGGATTCGGCCATCCAAGCCCGGCAACCAATTGCACCGCGTCATATCCTGTGAAGTAATAGGAATCGTGATAACTTTCCTGTAGCCCTGCTGAATGACAATTTCCCCACGAAACCCGGTGGTTTCGGATTGAGATGTACTAAGACCGAGAACGAACTGGTAAGACGGCGAATGCTCGCAGGTCAACGAGAACATCAGAACGCTGTTAGTGCAGTCGGTCAACTTCCGTGCTTTGGGCAGGTCCAGGCAAACAAGATGAGGCAACGCAAAGTAGCCGACACTTGGAATGGCAATGATTACTGCCAAAGTCTTTAGGATATTTGCAATTACAGGACGCATGGAAGCCGCCTAACTACCAACGAAGCAGAATCGTTGAACGCGTTGAACGAACCTGGCTGAATCATGTCGGTACGGTATCGTGGCTCACAGATATTTGCCACGAAAATAACCTCTACACTTTTGTAGATGGGCGTGGTGCGATGAAATCTTGAATCGGAAATTCACCGCAGAGACGCGGAGGCGCGAAGAGGGAAAAGGTGGAGATTGTCGGTCATTGCTAAGCTGCAAACTCACTGTCTGCCGTCTATCTTCTTGAAGATCTCCCCCATGTCGCGCATCCCGCGCACACAGATAATCTCTGCCCCGTCCAGCCTGCCATTAAGCTGAATGGCGACGCCGATGTCAACCGCACCCCAAACGCGCGCGGGCTGTCCGGTCAATGTGCCTGTGCCATCGACTGACACTTTCGGTGTGCCAAACGCCTGGTGCATGAACGTGTCGATACTCGTAAACGAAGCGGCGGTAACTGAAGCCTGAAAACCATTGTCGTCGCGCTTGACTGTCCAACGCGCGTCCAATTTCGGAAGCGAGGCGTTCGTCTTGGTGCGACCGCCATACTTCGTGGCTTCGGAGACTACGAACGCGCCGAAATCACCGGAACGCAAACAGCCAGCCAAACTGAACGTGAGCAAGATGGCAAATAGGAGTGGTGTGCGCATAAGCGGCCAACATTTAGGTGAGTGACGGATTTGCCGCGAATCCCGGTTCATGGTTTGACCGTAAATCTGCGTTCGAGGGTTGTCCAGATGTATTACTGCGTAGAGGAAGGAAAAGTAGAAAATAGAAATTTGGAAAGCAGAGGGATTTCAGGGAACACGGTGGAACGTGTCCCTACCGGTTGTACCGACGCGCCTTCGCTCCGCTATCTCGGTCAATGCTGGGCTTGTTGTTTAGGCGGCGTTGTGTGTCGCTTTGAACTCATGTCTAAGTGGCATCGTGCCACGCGCGATGCGAATACGCACAACGAAATACCAGATGATGGCAATCGGCCAAAGCAGCGCGCACCATATGAATAAGCCCACAGGCCCATACGACAACCAAGTTCGGTAGCGGCGCAGTTGAATGTGAGTGGAATCGAATGCGGCGATGCCAGCTGTGCTGAATGCTAAAATTGCAAAAAGAAGCTCGCCCGTCGATACGGCGTACGCTGCAAGAATGCAAGCGACCAGAATGACGGCGACCCAACCTTTCGTGGAAAGTGTAAAGGTGTTTTTCATGTGGTGGTGCGAAGTGGGTGTGATTAAAAGTGGGTGAGAAAAGGAGAGATTTCTGACGAATAAAATGTACAAATTTAGCCAACTCTATAAATAAAGTTGGGATGGAAGAGAAAA
>JAYVSV010000185.1:0-3830 GCA_043775015.1 Verrucomicrobiota bacterium | reverse complement strand
TGGCCTGATCCCCCGCCCGCACTGTTTCCAAAAGCACACTATTGGCCGAACACTACTGGCGGCCCGCGTGCTGGCTTGGGCGGCTCGCCCAAGCTTCGTCCCACATGTTTCCAACTTCGGAATTCGGGTTAAACAGATTACTTTCTCAATCCGGCTTTTCTTAAATCAAGTGGCTGGATGCCCAAACGGGCAGCGGGTGAGCCGGAGTTGAATCGAAAGTCGCCGGCCTCGGGATTTCGGAAAAGCGGATCACCGACGAGGCTGTTTGCTTCGGCACCTTCAGCTCGTGCAACGGAAAAATGTTTGTCAGCCCATTTCGGATCCGAGACATGCCAGTAAAGGTTGTAATCTGTTTTGGTTTCGCTGAAGTGCGGATCGGGTGCGCCAACGAGGTTCTTGAGATAAAACGGGCGCAATCCAGGTTTCATGACGAACAGAATATTGCGTTGAATCATGGAGCCATCCACGGGGATGCCTTCGAGCGATATGATTCCACGCGGTTGGAAAAAGCCGACTGGATCCACGACGAAGTTGTTGAGGATATGATTCTTTCCCTTGACGGCAATGCCACTCCCCATGCCGCCGTTTCGCAGGATGACATTGCGTTCTATCGTGGTTTCGTGCTGGTCGTCATCGCAGCGAATTCCTTCACCCATATTTTTCGACAGGCAGTCGTGGATGAAATTTTCGCGCACGATGTTATTCCGACCAGTGCCGGAAACATAAATCGCGTCGCCGTCCCAAAGTTTTTGCATGACGTCGTGAATTTCGTTTCGTTCCACGATGTTGCTGCGTCCGTGTAAAAACGGTTCGCGCAGATTCCACTCAATCCGCTTGCCGGTTGCGGGCATGACCGCTTCTCCGCCCGCTTGTTCCACTTCCTTCCAACGAATCGTGCGCCAGCCATCGCCGCGCCCTTCCTTGTTCCAGCTGATGCGGCCACTGACCGTGATAGCTGTGTAGTTGACGTCGTGAATGAGATTGTGGGCAACGTGGTTCTCGCCGCTCTGCCAGACGCTGATCGCGGCGGCGTGCCAAAGAATTTCGCCGATGTGATGAATGTGATTGCGGAAAATTTCGTTGCGCTGATTCACGTTCTTGGTTCCAGGCCCGTAACCCGCGAGAACGATTCCCGCACCGCCGAGATGTTCGATGACTGAATTGGAAACGCGATTCGATTGCGCGAATAAATCCAGGCGAATTCCCGCACCGCCGCTCTCGAACCAACGGCATTTTTCAAAGGAAATGTTTTCCGCGCCGCGCAAGCGAACCATCGCGGTCGGGCGATCGAACATTTCCCAGTCGTGCTGCAAGGTGGAACCGATGCGCTCCTTCTCCCATGGCCAGCGATCGCCACGCGTGAAGGAAAGCCCGCGAAAGATCAAACCGCGCACCGGTGTATCAGCAGGGCCGTCGTAATCAATCTTCCCTTCGACACGAATCAGCTCGGTAAGTTGCGGCGCTTCGATGGCTTGAGGTTTTTCGCCGCGCGGTAACAAATAAAGTTTTCGCGCAGCCGAATTGAGAACCCATTCGCCGGGCTGATCGAGCACGTCCAGGACGTTTTCGACCCAGACTGTGCCGTTGGAATTAAGGTCGGGAAGTCCCCAACGCACCTTGAGCATGGGATAGCTGGCGGGAATGCGAGTTTGCGCCACGCCAGCCTGCTCGTCCACGGATTCAAGCGGCAACACATTCAAGACCCAGCTGTAATTCGGGCGGATCAGGATTTCGACATCTTCAAGGTTCGACCAATTTTTCAACGCGCCGGGCGGAAAATATAAGGTGAAGCGATCGACTCCCTCACCAGTTTTGTAATCGCGTGTGGGAGAAAATGGAGCGCCTTGCGCACGGGGCAAGCGGCCTGCGTTGTCATACAACGTGCGAAACGGGCGAACGCTTTCGGGCAGGTCCGCGACCCAAAATTTTCCTTCCTTTCGCCACTGGTGGATCGGAACGCCCGAGGTGAAAACTGGTTTCTCATTTTCATACGAGGCATAAGTGATGGTGCGCCCATCGGCGGCAGAATCGTCGATCGAGAATACGACGGTTTCTTTCAATCGATAAACTCCGCCGCGAACCAGCACCGTAAAATTTTCTTTGGGGTGTTGGGATTTGCTCGCGCGCACGGCGTCGCGGGCGCGGGTCAGCGAGGCGAACGGTTTGCTTTTTGTTCCGACGTTCGCATCGTCGCCTGTGGGAGAAACAAAGAAGGTTGCCGCACTCAAATTGGTTGCCACCAGCACCAAGCAAGCTTTCAACGAATAAATCAGAGCGCGGGATTTTCTTTTGCTAAACACGCGATGGTGATTGTCGTTTTTCCGATTCAAACGCAAGCGGATTGTTGTGTCACCAACCTTCATCACCAAAACTCACAAACGGTGAATGCTCAACGTTCTGACGTTTGCCTGCGCAGGCAATTTCTTCGCGTCGCCTACCATGTTCAGAGGCACGTAGGCCCTTCACCCAAAGACTCATCAGGTCGGTGCCCACCTATTCGGAAATTACTTTTGACAATCGCTCTAGTGGGACAAGACCTCCGTCGGCACAATCTGCTTCTCGAACTTGTCGCCCTTCCAGGAGAACTTGCAGCCGGCATCAATGTCCTTCTCGAAGAATTCCACTTTGAGCGCATGATTTCCGGTGGTCAGATCAAGGTTGCCGGAGACTTCTTCCATCCCATGCGCTCCGCCATTGTCCACCACTTGTTTGCCGTCGATGAAGAGACGTGAGCCGTCATCCGAATCGAGGAAGAAAGTGTATTTTCCGTCGGCAGGAACGCGGATGGTTCCGGTCCAACGGATATAGAAGAAGTCTTTGAATTGGGTTCCGGGCCACTCGTCCTGGGTGCTTGCGAAGTTGATGTTCTTGTCCACGCGCTTGAGGTCAGGAACCTTGTCCGCCGGGAAATCGGGGAAATCCTCCGCGCCGTCCGCCGTCCGGTAATACTCAGCCATCAACCCCGGTTCGCCGCCTGCGGCCTTGTGGAAAAGCACGGCGGCTGGCACCACGACCTTGGCCTGGCCAGCGGTTTCCCAGGACAGAACGCAACCCGCTTCTTCCTCAGCATCGAAAAACTCGACTTTAATTTCATGGTCGCCAGCCTTGAGTTCAACGTGCCCGGACACTTCCGTCATGTCGTGGCTTCCGCCGTGGTCAACCACCTCTTTGCCGTCAATGAAAAGCCGCGAGCCATCATCCGATTCGAGCAGAAAGGTGTATTTGCCGTCCTTCGGAATACGGATCACGCCAGTCCAGTTTACATAAAAATTATCAACCAGCTTCGTGCCCGGAAATGCCTCGAGCGTGCTGGCAAAATTGATCTCCTTATCCACGCGGTCGATGGTTGGTTTCTGGCCCTCTGGGATGCGCGGAAAATCATCCAGCGGGCTGCGCATTTGATAATACCGTCCGGCCAGGCCGGGTTGGAGCGCATCGGCAGCGGTGGCGACGATGTTGGTGGTGAGTGCGGCAGCGAGCAGGATTATTGCGGTGCGTTTCATAACGTGGCTTGTGTTGTTGTAGTTTGATTCTGCGACGAATCGAACCGATCGCTTCGCCGTCAGGTGTAACGGCGACACTTTACTTCAGCCGACCGAGTGCGCAACAAAGTTATTGCAACAAGCACAAATTTAAACCTCTCAAAGAATGAACACGAAATCTACCGCGCCACGTCCGACCCTCTTGAGAATGTGGGCAAAGGAACAAACTGAAGTTTGAGCTGCAACTTGCCAGCACTTTGAACTTTGAACTTTGAACTTTGAACTTTGAACTTTGAACTTTGAACTTTGAACTTTGAACTTTGAACTTTGAACTTTGAACTTTGAACT
>JAYVSV010000184.1:0-13240 GCA_043775015.1 Verrucomicrobiota bacterium | reverse complement strand
CCCGCGCGTCCTTCCGCCCAGAGCGCTTGATATTTTAGCCAAGCCCCGGCGGACAGGAATGTCCGCGCTCCGTTCCTTCTCCCTCTTTTAATCACACCCATGTTGTTTGTTGAATTATTCTAAAAACCTAACGCTGCGTCTCCTGTAACACTGCGGCGATGCGTGAATTTAAATACCGCCAGTTTTCCACCTGTCCCCGCTGCTGACAATAACGCCGGAGGAAACGCCCGCCGCGCCATTTCAAGATTTGAGAAAGATCTACAAAATTCCGCGCCAGACAGACGAGGTCCGCCAGCACACGATCCTGACTTACCTGGCCTTGATGCCGCACGCCATCCAAGTCAATCAAATGCGCACGCAGTTGGTCATCGAAAAGCACGTTGGTGGCTTTGAGATCACGATGGGAAAAACCGCTGTTGTGCAAGCGCGCCACTACGTCCGCCAAATTCAACAGCGCCGTCCGCGAAAGGATTTTTTCTTTCAACAATTCGCTCAAGGTAAGCGCGCGGGGAATTTCTTCTGTAAGCAGATAAGCCCGCTTGGGCCAGCCCAGCCGCCGGACTTCGCAAACGGCGAGGACTCGGGCGGTGGCGACGCCCGCTTGCTCCAAGCGCAAGCCACTCCAGAAGGCTCGGCGTGCCCGCGAAGGCCGGAAGAAGTCGCGCAACTGATGCAGCGGCTTGCCGTAGTTCAAGCGGCGCAAAACCCAACCGGGGTATTCCTCACGCAGAATGCGCGCGATGGTGACATTGCGACTGCTTTTGAATTGTCGCGCAGGATCGGCGAGAAAGGCGTCCGGGTTTTCCAGCACCGTGTTTAATTTTTCATCCGGCGCGGCGCTACGCACCCACCATCGCAGGCTGCCGCTTTTCCGGGAGATAACCTGGAAGTTTTTTTCCGGGCCGGGCTTCATGTCGTTGTGGAGTTCGACGAAGTGAGCGGGGGCGAAGAAGAGTTCTCTTCCGGCGAACTGTCTTCGTTCAAGGCGCAGTGCGGATAAGTCGCTTGCGTCGGCAAGGGACCAATCATTTGCGCCAGTTCCCGGGCGTCATTCCGCGCTTTGCGTGACCGCGCATAAACAGTGATAAACCACGCCCGCTCGCGCCGCGCCATCCTGCCGCGCAACAGGAAGCGCTGCAAATCGCGAACCGCGGAGGTCAAACTGATTTTCCACCGCTGCCGACGCAATCCATCCAGGTCAATCAAAGCAATGGCGTCGCCACCGGGCGGTTGGGACACGACAAGAAAATTCGACTGGCTCGGATCGTGGTGAAAAAATCCTGCGTCGTGCAGGGTGGCATAAAGTTTTGCCAGCGCACGCACTACCCTGATTCGTCGTTGCCGATCGGCACAGCGCGCGTTGAACAGATGCAATGGGGTTGCACCGGAAATAAATTGAGTAAATAGAAAAGACTCGCGTAGTAATCCACCCGCGTGCCGTTCTCCTGCGGCCATCGGCGTGGCGGTCAATAATCCCAACTCCTCAATCTGCCGCGCCAGATGAAATGCACGATACGCCGGCGAGAGACGCCAGATGCATTTGAGATTTTGCAGCAGACCACGCGGCGTGAAGCGCTTCACCACCACTTCCGTTATCGCCGGGTCATCCAATTGAAAGCGAGCCACCTCCCGCCCCGGTGCCGCCTTTTTCAAAGGCACAGCGGGCGGCAGAAGCAACTGTTCCGGCTGCTCAAGTCGATCCATAAACGCAGCGTTCAATAATTGAGGGGCGATCAACCAGTTGAATTTCCCGACGCGCCGACTCTGCATTGCCACGGACGAAACGGCATCAATTTGGTTATGGTTGCTCATTCTTAGCGAGCGGCACTATGGGTGGTTCGGAAGCACTGGTCACGCAAATCCATTGAACGATGAAAGCATCCAGACAGAACTTTGCTTGAACCTTCGTCACACGGTCAGTAGCTTTTTCAATCGAAGTCGGTCTGTCACAAATTATGAAATCCGAACACGTTGAATTCAAAAACCGGGCTTCCCGTTCCGAATTCATTGCGCGCCGTTTTCAAAAATTTTTGAAAGGCAAAGTTCTCGACGTGGGTTGCGACAAGGCCGTGTTGAAAAAATTGCTGCCTGATGTGCAATACACCGGCGTGGATATTGGCGGAGAACCGGACATTCAGGTGAACCTGGAGGAGGCGGGGCGGCTGCCGTTTCCTGACGGCTCTTTCGATTGTGTGGTCTGCACCGACGTGTTGGAACACTTGGAAAACCTGCATCAGATATTTGGCGAACTGGCCCGGGTGAGCCGCCAACATTTGATTATCTCCCTACCCAATAACTGGACTAACGCCCGTGTCCCGATTAGCCGCGGCTACGGTTCGTTTGGAAAATACGGACTCCCCGCGGAAAAGCCGCTGGATCGCCACAAATGGTTTTTTAGCCTTTCGGAAGCCGCTGAATTTTTTCAGGCGCAAACCAAAAAATATCCGCTGGTCTGCCACGAACTTTTTGCCACCGAGAAACCGCGCCCCGCTCTCGTGCGAGGCGCGCGGCGATTACGCTATCCCGCCATGGAACGATATTTGAACCGCTATGCCCATACGCTTTGGGCGCGGATGGAAAAGCGGTGATGACTTATCGCGGCGAGTGTTCGTTTTGTGCGGGGGGATAAATGAACGCCTGTGCTTCGGCCCGAATGAAAATCGGAATCATCAAACAACAATTCGTGCGCTTGAGCGGCGGCTCCGAGCGCTACATGACCGGACTGGTGGCGGCTTTGAAAAAAATGGGCCACGAATTGCACGTCTTCACTGCGGCCTGGGATTCATCGGCGGAAACGCAAGGCGTGATTCTCCACCGTGTTCCCGTCGTCGGAGGATTTTCTTTCTCTCGCCAATGGTCATTCGCCAAAAGTTGTCGGCGCGCCCTTGAACGCGCTCCTTGCGATCTGGTGTTCAGTTTGGAACGCAGCCTACGTCAGGACATCGCCCGTGCCGGCGGCGGATGTCATCGGGAGTGGATCGCGCAACGCGATCGCAGCACGCCATTCTGGAAACAAATTCTGATGCGATTCAATCCGCTTGATGCCGTGCTGATCCGATTGGAGCGACAAACTTTTTCGCCGCAAAACACCCGCTTCATCATCGCCAATTCCCATCGCGGAAAAGAAGAGATCATCCATCACTACGGATTTCCGGAGGAACAAATTTTCGTAGTGCATAACGGCGCGGATTGCGATCGGTTCAAACCATCGCTCCGAGCGGCCCGAGATGAATTTGTGCTGTTGCTCGTCGGGTCGGGCTTCCTGCGCAAAGGAGTAGAGTTTGCCATTCGCGCGCTTGTCCGCTTGCCGTCCCGCGTGCGACTACGCGTTGCCGGCAAAGGCCGGTCCAGTCGTTACCTGCGGCTTGCGCAAAAATTGGGAGTGGCGCAGCGAGTGGAATTTTTGGGGACAAACGCCCGCATCGAGACGGTTTATGCGGATGCCGATCTGCTGGTGCATCCGGCGATTTACGAGCCATTCAGCAACGCCTGCCTTGAAGCCATGGCTTGCGGATTGCCCGTCGTCTCCTCGCGCATCAACGGCGCTTCCGAAGTCATCGTCGCCGGAAAAAACGGCGCAGTGGTGGAAGACCCCGGCGACATCGCGTCGCTGGCCGCAGCGATTGAACCGTTTCTTGACCCGAAAACTTACGCCGCAGCTTCGATCGTTGCGCGCCAGACTGCGGAGTCACTGCCTTTCAATCGGAACGTGGAGGAGACGCTCGAAGTCATTCGCAAACTGAAATTAGAGCGTGCTGCCGCCGTCGGGTAGCACAGTCGAGTCGCCTTTGCCACCCATTCGAACTTCGAAGTTCGGTCTAAAATTTCTTGGCAATCACGGAGAGAAGCCGCTTACTCAATGGGGATGCGATTATTCAGGCTCGGCGGAATCACGCCGTTCGTTCAAAGCTTTTTCAATTCGTGCAAAAATCTGGTCGGTGCGGTCGTATTGGATATTCCCGCCGACTTCGGCAAAATGAGCCGCATGCTATCCAATGAACCTGGACTGTGACACAAGTCGAATCACCTTTTTAAGAAAATGAGACGACACATCCTCACTAAGCCCGACTTATCCTGTTTACGAGCGAAGTTCTCTCACGTCTTAGAGTCAATCAACGCGCTGGACATCACTGTCATGCCCGCAAAAAACCATGAACTCTGAAATTTTTGCGGGCATCACCCGCGCACTCAAAGACGAGCCTGCGTCTGGCCGAAAATTGCTTGATGCCAGTTGTGATGACGGCAAGTCCTCCGTCGCTTATCGCAGCCTCGGCTATGAAGTCACCGCATCGAATTATGATCCCACCACCTTTCCAGTCGCCGATATTCCCTGCTTACGGGTGGATCTCAACGAGCGGTGGCCTTTCGCCGACGCCACGTTTGACGTCGTGGTCTTACAAGAAGTAGTGGAGCATCTGGAAAATGTTCCCTTCGTCTTTCGCGAAATCAGCCGCGCCCTCAAACCCGGCGGCCTTTTTATTTTCAGCACACCGAACATGTTGAACTGGACTTCGCGCCTGCGCTTCCTCGGCACCCGCTTCTACATGGGCCGGAAAAATCCGCTGCGCATCACCACATCGCCGGGCGATGCCCCCAACTGGCACATCCTGCCCTTTCACATCTATCACTGGCTTTGTTACCATTACGGATTGAAGATTGAAGCAGTGATTGGCCTGCGCAAACGAAAGCACGCATGGTTGCTGGGCGTGTTGTTGTATCCCTTGTGTGCGCTTTACACTTATCGATGGTGGGTGTCTTCCCAAAAAGATCCCAGGCAACGCGCCTTTAACCTCGACCTCTGGCGTCACCTCTACAGCAACGAACTTTTATTGAGCAACAGCATGGTGGTCAAAATACGCAAACTTGAAGCTGGTTCGGGTTCGTAACGCATCGGTCAACCACGACATTCCACCGCGTAAAAACAGGCTGCGTGAACAACTCCAAACTAGAGCCGGAATTACACGAAGCGGCGAGACAATCAAAGGCGATGTTAAAAGCGGTGCCGATGGCGGAGCCGCTTTTACTCCAGTGATAAGCAAAACGAACGTCTCAAATCTGCTTTGTTTTCCGGCGATGGCTGATTACGTTTTGTTCGGATGAAGACTTTCGCGGAACAAAATTTTCCTGGTCGCCTGATCGCGGTGGAGGGACTGGATGGCTCGGGCAAATCGACGCAAATTTATTTGCTGAAACGCTGGCTGGAATTGCAGGGTCTCAAAGTATTTTTCAGCGAATGGAATTCTTCCTCCCTGGTCAAAGCGGCCACGAGCAAAGGGAAAAAGCGCGAACTGCTTTCGCCCACCACATTCAGCCTGATTCACGCCACTGATTTTGCAGATCGTTACGAACGCCAGCTCGTTCCGTTGCTTCGCGCCGGTTACATCGTACTCTGCGACCGTTATATTTTTACGGCGTTCGCGCGCGACACCGTGCGCGGTTGTCCTCCGGAATGGGTGCGCGGTATTTATAATTTTGCCGCGTTGCCCGATCTCACTTTTTTCTTCAAGGCGAACCTGGAAGTTTCGTTGCAACGAATTCTTGACGGCCGCCCGGAATTAAAATATTTCGAAGCGGGAATGGATCTGCACATCTCCTCCGATCCGTATGAAAGTTTTCGCATTTTTCAGGGGAGGATTCTCGAGCAATACCTCGCGATGAGCACTGAGTTTCGTTTTCTTGTGATCAACGCAAACCAACCGGTCGAAATACAGCAATCAACCGTGCGCGATCTGGTTCGCGCCAAATTAAATCTCGCCAGATTTCAGGCGCATAACCCCGTGCTCGCATGACAAAAAAGACACCCCGCTTGGAAAAAAATAAACGGCGCATCGTGGTGCCGAGCGCGAAGCCGCGACGCTTTTATGGCCACGGCATTCCGGGCTGCGATTTAAAAAAACTCGCGGGCAAACTCATCGTGGTCGAAGGTGCGGACGGATCAGGTCGCTCCACCCAGATCGCAAAATTAGTCGAGTGGCTGGAAGGAAGAGGACACGCGACGGTGCAAGTCGGCCTGTCGCGCTCCACGTTGGTCAGCGAAGAATTGGAGAAGGCCAAGCACGGAAACATTTTGAGCCACACCACGCTCAGTTTATTCTATGCGACCGACTTTGCCGATCAACTCGAGAACATCATTCTTCCGGCGCTGCGGGCGGGCTTCATGGTTCTGGCGGATCGCTACATTTACACGTTAATGGTCCGCGACATTGTGCGCGGGATGGATCCGGCCTGGGTGAAAAATCTCTACGGAATTGCGCCGGTGCCGGACATTGTTTTTCACCTCAACGTTTCGCCCGAAGAACTGGTGCAGCGAAATTTTTCCAAAACGCATACCCTGGATTATTGGGAAAGTGGGATGGATTTGGGATTATCGCGCGACATGTTCGATAGTTTTCTCCAGTACCAAGCGCTGGTAGGAGAACAGTTCAAGCAACTCCAATCCACATACGGATTTGCGATGGTGGATGCGCATCGCTCGGTGGAGGAAATTAATTTGGAATTGCGGAAGAAAATTTCCGCAGTTCTCGTCGGCCGTTAACCTTCGGAGTTTTTTTCTATGGCAGAATCAGCAAGCAAATCTGAATATTTCGTGGGAGTCGATTTTGGCGGAACAAAAATTCTCGCCGCCGTGTTCGATTCTTCGCTCAAGTGTTTGGGCCGGACAAAAGCCAGCACGAAATCGGAGCGCGGCACCGAGTCGGTGATCGAGCGGATTTCGCGGTGCGTGCAGGATGTCGTTGACGAATGCGACCTGAATCTCAAACAGATTCGCGCCGTGGGGATCGGAGCGCCGGGGGCGGTCAATCCTGAGTCTGGAGAAGTTATTTTCGCGCCCAATTTGGAGTGGGAAGATGTTCCGCTGAAAAAGGAGCTTGAGAAAAAACTCGATGTTCCAGTTTTCCTCGAAAATGACGGGAATATTTGCACGTTAGGCGTTTACGAAACGGAGTTGAAAGGCAAGCCCCGCAACGTCGTCGGCATTTTTCTTGGAACTGGAATCGGCGGCGGAATCATCATCGATGGAAAATTATATTCGGGATTCAACCGCACGGCCGGGGAGATTGGACACATGGTCATCGAAGCGGGCGGGCCGAAATGCGGTTGCGGAAATCGCGGCTGTTTTGAGGCGCTCGCCAGCCGAACCGCCATTTTCCGAAAAATTCAAGCCGCAGTCAAAGATGGGCAAAAAACTGTTTTGACCGAAATTCTGGGAGAAGATTTAAAGGATTTACGGAGCGGCGATTTGCGCAAGGCGATCCGCAAGGGCGATAAATTTACCGAGAAAATCATTGAAGAAGCGGCCGAATACACCGGCATCGCCGTCGCAAATTTGATCAACGTTTTGAATCCTGAAGTCGTTGTCCTAGGAGGCGGAGTCATCGACGCGCTCGAAGATGAAATGATGGCGATCATTGTGGAAACGGCGATGGACAACGCCATGAACGGCACGACCAAGGGAATTGAAATTATCGCGAGCAAAGTGGGCGACGACGCCGGGATCATCGGTGCGGCGGTTCTGGCGCGGAGGGAATCCAAGTAAGCCAATCGAGGATCGAAGATGGAAGATTGCAAGGCCCAAACTTCGCCCTCCATCAAGCGCCTGTCTGCTCGCGCAAAGCGCCGGGCCGTGATCGATGTTGGCACGAACTCCGTGAAACTCCTCGTCGCGGACATCTTTGATTCTGAAGTGATTCCCGTTGAGGAGCTGAGCAAACAGACGCGATTGGGTCGCGGGTTTTACGAGACACATCAATTGCAGCCTGAGGCCATTTCCGCCACGGCTCAGGCGGTCGAAAAATTCGCCGCGCAAGCCAAGGTCTTGCAGGTGGAAAATACCCGGGTAATCGCAACCAGCGCCGCCCGCGATGCAATCAATGCGCACGATTTGCTCGACGCGATTCAGGCGAGTTCAGGGTTGCCGGTTGAAATTATTTCTGGTCAACAGGAAGCCGATTGGGTTTTTCGCGGAGTGGCCAGCGATCCGAAATTGGCGGGCAGTCCCTTGCTCATCATCGACGTCGGCGGTGGCAGCACAGAATTCATTTTGGGCGAGGGCCCTCATCAATATTTTCGGAATAGTTTTCGCCTTGGCTCGGTGCGATTGCTGGAACAACTCAAGCCCGGCGATCCGCCCGGTGCGGCGGCGCTCGCGGGATGTCGTCAATCGCTTAAGAAATTTTTAAACGAGCAAATAGCCCCGGAGTTGAACCTTGCGCTAAAACAGCGCGGGCCGGTCTTACTCATCGGAACCGGCGGGACGGCGACAATTTTGGCGCGCATGGAAAAGCAGTTGGAGGATTTCAATCGTGAAGAAATCGAAGCCGCTCGATTGTCTTTGGGCCAGGTTAATTTGCACATGCATCGCCTTTGGAATATTTCGATGGAGGAACGCAGGAAAATCGTGGGACTTCCGCCCAAACGCGCGGATGTGATTCTGACCGGCCTGGCGATTTACGAAGCGACCCTGGAATGCTTTGGGTTTACCGAGTTGCGAATCAGTACGCGCGGATTGCGCTACGCTGCTGTTCTGGAGGAATAAAATGCCGACGCGCCTTTGCTGTTGGGTTTTAACTCGATCATTGTATAACTAATTCAATTATGAAAATGAACCATCGCCTAAGTGCCATCGTCGTGTTGTTTGCTGCTTCAAGCTGCCTGTTGCAGGCGCAGATTCCCGGAGCCACCGGCGCGCCCCTGAACCACGCCATGGTCAAACTCTTCGGCAAACACACCAACTTCACCGCGACCACCGAGATGCGCGTTTTGGACAGCGCGCGGACCGAAACCGTGAGCGCCGTGCTGACTTTGGCGATGCTCGACGGAAAAATGCGCGCCGAGACAGACATGAGCAAAATGAAAAATGCAATGTTGACGCCTGAGTTGATTACCCAAATGAAAGACATGGGCGCGGACCGCACGGTTTTCATTTCGCGTCCCGACAAGAAGGTGACTTACCTCGCCTATCCGGGATTGAATATTTATCTCGAACAAGCCATGTCAGTGGATGATGCAGAAGATTCTGGAAAAGAGGCCAAGGTAGTCAAAACCGTTTTGGGGAAAGAAACAGTGGGCGGACATCCTTGCGAAAAAAGCAAAGTCGTGGTGACGGACGACAAAGGGAAGGCGCAGGATGCAATCGTCTGGAATGCCACCGACCTCCAAGGTTTCCCGGTGCAAATGGAAACGACCGAAAAGGATTCAACCGTGGTCCTGAAATACAGCGATGTGAAATTGGCCAAGCCCGACGTGAAACAATTTGAGCCACCAACCGGTGCCACTCGTTACACCAGTATGGGACAACTTCAGACCGCGATGATGCAACGAATGCTCGAAAAAGCGACAAAGTAAAAAAAGCGGACACCTTGCGGTGCCCGCTTCCACCCCAACAACCAAACTAACCATTCCTCCGGAACCTGACTGGGCGGAAAAACCAAAACCGCCCAACCGTTCTCAGTGGAATACCATCACTACCACTTTATCTGACGCGCCTGTTCGACAGTTGTTCAAAACAATTTCAAATTTATTTTAAACTCGCAGAACTCGCTCTCGTAAGAGACGTTTTAGCCAATGCGAATTGTAAATTTAAACCCTGATACCGGCATCGGGGCAAGTGCGTGGTTTGTTGATATTGAAGGAAACCGAATTTTGCTCGATGCGGGGACGCATCCAAAACGCGAGGGCCTCGACAGTTTGCCGCTTTATTCGGCGATTGCGAAAGAAGAACTCGACGCCATTGCGCTGACTCATTGTCACCATGACCACGTCGGTTCGTTGCCGGTGGCTTTGCGCCAATTTCCCAAAGCGCACGTTCTGATGAGCGAATTGAGCTACTTCATCGTTGAACGCGTTCTCCACAATTCCGTGAACGTGATGACGCGGCAACGCGACGAAATGGGCATCAAGGAATATCCGCTCTACACACACGACGAGGTCGAGGAAATCGCAGCGCGTTTCCAGGCTTTCAAATACAACCGCGAAGTCGAGTGGGCTTCTTTCAACAAAACGCGCAGCGGATTTCTTTCGCCCACGTTGGAATTTTATGACGCCGGGCACGCCCTCGGTTCAGCCGGTGTGATGATTCGCGCCGACAAACAATCCGTTTTTTATACGGGCGACGTTTGTTTCCATGACCAAACCATTTTGCGCAAAGCACGGTTCGAAGATGTGAAAGCGGACGTTCTCATCATGGAGACGACGCGCGGCAATCGCGAAGTACCTGCCGGTTTCACGCGCGCAGCAGAAGCGGAGCGGCTCGCCCAGGCGATCCAGCGCGTTCTCGCGCGAAAAGGTTCGGTGCTGATTCCGACGTTTGCGCTCGGACGCACGCAGGAAATTTTGGCGCAGCTCGCGTTGATGATGCAGGCTGGCAAGCTGAAGAGCCAACCGGTTTTCATCGGCGGACTGGGCCGCGTTTTCACCGAGATTTACGATCTTGAATCGCATCGCATCAGTCGCTCGCACCAAAATTTAAAACTCACCCAGGCGCTGAACCTCGTCGTGCCGGAGCGAAATCAAACCGCCCAGATGCGCCTCGGTGGTGGAAAGCTTTTCGTCATCACCGCTGGAATGATGACCGAACAAACGCCCGCGCACGAACTCGCGTTGCGCATGGTTGAGGATGAAAAACAGGCAATCTTTTTCGTTGGCTACGCCGACCCAAGCACGCCCGGCGGACGTTTGAAAGCCGCCAAACAAGGCGAGAAATTTATGTTCAGCGCCAGCGGCGGCGAGCTGACCAAGCGTTGCGAAGTGCAGGACTTCGATCTGACCGCCCACGCTAATCGCGACGAGCTTTTGGATTTCGTCGGGCAGGTTTCGCCCCACACCGTATTTCTCGGCCACGGCGAAGAAGACGGGCGTCAATGGTTCGAGCAACAAATCAAAGCGCGCTGGCCGAAAATGAAAGTCATCCAGCCGCAACCGGGCTTGAGTGTGGAAGTTTAGTTCATTTCGCGTTAGACTTTACGGCAATGAAAAACTCTCATCAATCGTCAGTATCCGATGAAAAAGAGTTGTGTATTAATTGCATGTCGCCCAACGAACCATTTGCAAATTTCTGCGCAAAATGTGGAGCGCCATTAACCTCTTACGCGGCCACCGCACCGTTCGAATCCATTTTTGCGGAAGGTCACGTTTGTTGGCAGGCCGTGGAACGACCCAGCAAATTGATCGTTGTTCTAGGCATTTGGTTCATTTTTGGTTCGATTGCAACGGGAGGCGCTGTTTTCACTTTTTAAAATTTAGAATCGGGTTTTAAAGTTGAGGCGGCGATCGCAATATTTCTGGCAATGGTTTCGCTTGCGATAATTTGGAAATCCACGAGAAACTAGTTGAGAAAAAGCAGCTCGTCGGATTGAAGGTTTTAATCAGTTCGTTTCCTTCATCGGCCAATTCGCCGCGACCAGACCTTTGTAACCGCCAATGAGCGACGCCACATTTTTGTAGCCCATGCGTTTCGCCACATCCGCCGTCAGCACGGAACGATAGCCGCCGCCGCAGTACATGATGATTTCCGCGTTCGTATCAGGAATAGTTTCTTCCAAATCGCGTTCCAAAATTCCTTTGCCGAGATGGATCGCTTCGGTCGCGTGGCTTTTTTTCCATTCGTCATCCTCGCGCACGTCCACGAAAATTGCTTTCGGATTTTGCGCGAGGCGTGCGCGCGCTTCTTCGATGGAAATTTCCTTCACGTGCGGGCGAGCTTCGTTGACCAATTTGAGAAAACCGGGTGCGTGTTGCATGGCAAAACTTTAGTTCGGCCAACCGCTTCAGCAAGCACGAAGAGCGGTATGAAGACGCGTTGCTTCCAAGCCGGTCAGGATTCTCCAAGATCGACCCACTGGCGCGTTTCCGCCGATAAGACCGCTGCATTCATGACCGATTGCGCGCGCGCGCCGTCGTGAAAGTCGGGCGTGCAGGAACGTTGGTGGCGAATCGCGTCCACAAATTCCCAGGCTTGATCGTAGCGAAACGTAACCAGTGGATCGCCTTGCGTTATGTCGCGCGGCGATGCGGACAGTTTCCAAAATTCTTTCGGCACTTCGATTGTTTCCAGTCCCGGACCGCCAACTTTTCCGGTCTGCAATTTGTTCCATTCGCCGGTGATAAAAACGAACGAACGTTCTGCGCCGTTGATTTCCACGTAATCGAGGCTGCGCCAACTTTCGTTGCGGCCACTCGCGAGTTTGCTGCTTTCCAAAACGCCTGTCGCGCCATTTTGAAAATCGGCCAGAATCGACACACAATCGTCCAGATCATTCGGTTGCCCACCTCGCATTGGATGAATGATTTTTGTATTCGCGACCAGTCGTTTCATTGGACCAACCAGAAGGTGCGCAAAGTCAATTCGGTGACTCAGCATGTCGCCGAGTTCGCCGGTGCCAGCCAGTTTTTTAAACTGCCGCCAACCGAGACCGCGCGTGCCCCAATCCTGCAAACGACAGGAACGAAAATGATACGGTTGCCCGAGATCGCCGCGCTGGACGAGATGCGAAAGGTAACGCATCGCCGGCACGAAACGATAGGTGAACGCCGTCATGTGGCGCACCCCCGCCCGATCCGCCGCCGCCGCCATTTTGTGGGCGTCGGCGTAAATCAAGGCGAGCGGCTTCTCGCACAAAACATGTTTGCCATGGGAGATCGCATCCAGCGCAATTTGCGGGTGGGTGAAGTTCGGCGTCGCAATAATCACGGCATGAACTTCTTCACGTTTCACGATTTCCTCGTGGCGGGTGGACGTGATGTTGACGCCGGTTTGTTGGCGCGCTTTTTCCAGAACAACCGCATCGCTGTCACAAAGAGCGACCACTTTGACCTCAGGACACAAGGCGAGTCCGGGCAAATGATTTTGCAGCGCAATGCTTCCGCAACCAATGATGGCGATGTTCAACGTGCTCATGTTTTCGAGCGAGAATACCGGAAATTCATCATGTAAATTGAGTGAATGCTTGCCGCCGTGGCAAGCGGATTCCCCACAAGGCAGACGCACGCAAATTTCTCATTTACACCGTTGCTATGGAATTCGTTCTCGGTCAGCGAAATCTAAATTCGTTCATTTAAAACTTATGCAGATACCAACAGCTTCGGTCCAGTGCTAATGAAACGGGTACGCGTTAGCGGGCGCATCTTGATACTGCCCCTGGAGTGCCGGTTTCCAAACCGGCTTGAGGGGTTGGCGCGCCGGGCCACCTTGGGGAACTTACCCGGAAAATTCATGGCAACGCAAAGCCGACTGCAAGTCGGC
>JAYVSV010000183.1:0-3930 GCA_043775015.1 Verrucomicrobiota bacterium | reverse complement strand
AACACGGGGAAATTTCCAAACCGCTCAAACTCCCGGACGTTCTTTCCGGGCGGCGAGACGCCCGCCCTCCACGGCTGGCGGGGACGCCCGCCGCTACTTGTATATTCGTTTTCATCTTCGTTGCTTGGCTGAAAGCTAGGCGCGAAGATGGTGCCGCCTTCCCCCCGGCCGGGGGGAAGGCGGCGGCGCGGGCGCGATCGTTAGCTACTCGAACCGTTTCGACGCGTTCGTTCCGAAGCAGGAGCCGCTCGTGCCTTAGTGTCCGCACTCGAACCGTTGATGGAGCCGTCCGCGCCACTGCGGCGCGGACGCGCTCGAATAAGCAAGTCAGAGACAAAACACACTGAAACAATTATGAACGAAAACAAAGCCACCGTCTATGCTGGCCTGGACATCGCCAAGGCCTCGCTCTACCTCCACCTCCAAAACATGCACTACGTTCTGGATAATAACCCAAAAGGCCACGTCGCCTTGCTCGAAAAGATCCGTTCCATCGACCGCGTCCAGATCATCTGTGAAGCCACCGGCGGCTACGAAAAAGGTATCGTCAGCGTCCTCCACGCCGCCGCCCAACCCGTCAGCGTCCTCAACCCCGCGCTGGCCCGTCACTTCGCACTGGCTCAAGGTCAGCGCGCCAAAAACGATCCAATCGACGCCGCCGTCCTGATCGCTTACGGACGTGCTCTACAGCCCGATCCCACGCCGCTCAACGAAGCCGCGCGCGTAGAACTGCGCGCCTTGGTGCAATGGCGCGACCACCTCAAAGACCAGTTGGCGCGCGCGCGCCAGACCGCCGAACACGGTCTGCCTGCCTGGATTGCCCGCCAGCAAAAGAAACTCGTGACCCATTTGGAAAAACAAATGGCCGACGTGGAAAAGGAGTGCCGAAAGGCGCTGACCCGCGCGCCCCAGATTCAGGAACAAATCCAGCAAATCGAAGCACTCGATGGAGTCGGCACGATCACCGCCCTGAGTGTCTTAAGCTACATGCCTGAACTGGGGACGCTCAACCGGCAGGAAGCCGCCGCGCTGGCCGGCCTGGCTCCCTGGGTTCGGCAAAGCGGCCCGTGGGAAGGACAACGGCACATCGGCGGAGGCCGCGCCCAAGTCCGGCGCGCTCTCTACATGAGCGCGGTGGTTCTGGCACGAATGAAGGAAACCGCCTTGGGCCAATTTTATGCGCGCCTGCGCCTGGCCGGCAAACCGGCCAAAGTCGCCCTCACCGCCGTTATGCGAAAACTTCTCCTCCAAATCAATCGCGTCCTCCACGAACACGCCCAGAAAAAAACAACCCCTAAATCCGCCTAACTTTTCCTTTGATTTTCAATACCGTTGCTTCGGAATTCGGGTTAAGGCGATTGTGGTTTGGACTGCGGCCTCCAAGCTTGTAGTGGATTTCAAAAAAAACTAGACGAAAGCCAGGCTTGCAATGGAATCTTTCACTGCCCGCAATTGCCCAAGTCATTTTCAATGAATCCTTATTTGACCGGATGAACGTCAAGATCACCAGCAAGAGAAAAGAACAACTTTAATTACCGATTGCCAAACTTTTTCGATTGAAATTGCCGCCGATGTATGGTGTTATCCCCACAAATCTTTTGTTCCAACCCAATGCTCAAGGCAACTGTTTTTGCAGAAATGAAAAGATTTTTATCACGAAGTACTTTTGATTACTCACCGTTAAGCAAAACACCCAGGAAAAGATCAGGTTTTCACCTTGGCATGGCGATAGCTTTGCCTGACTCAAGAATGGCAAAAAGAATAAATATTCTGTTGGTGGAGGACGATATCGCGGTGTGCGAAGCACTGGTCAATGTGCTTGAAATGGAAGGTTTTCACGTCGTGCCTGCCGCCAATGGTGAAGAGGCGGTTCGCGAGTTTTTGAAAACTCCCATTGACGTTGCATTGCTGGATCTGAACTTGGGGGAGGAATGCGGATGGGATATTTTTCAACAATTGAAGGACATGCGCCCTTCGTTATCGGCCATTATCATGAGCGCGGAGCCTGGAAGATTTGCGCACCCATCATCTCCCTCGGCAAAAGCTTTGATGGAAAAGCCACTCGATTTGCCGGTATTGTTCAATACTTTAAATCAGTTCGCCTCGGAATCGGCCGAAGGTCGGTCCCGGCGGCGGGAAACGTCAGCAGTTGTATAGCTGAAGATTGTGTCGTAAAAAATGGTGTTTAATAATTTTGGTAAAATATTTCGTGGAGCAACTTTCGTTGCTTTGTGGTCAATCTGGTTTCCTTTTCAGGCAACCGCCCTGCCGACAAATGACAAAATAACAATTAATTCGCTCACAGAGAGCAATGGGAACATCGTGCTGAGCTGGCAGCCCGGGACAAATACCGGTCCTTTTCAAGTGTTACGGACAGACAGTTTTGTCAGTCCGTGGGAATCAATTGATGAACCGACCGCCAGTTTTACCATGAGCGTCGTCAAAAAGGGAACGATCGCGTTTTATCGAATCGTCGTTCCTCAGACCTCAGCGAGATCGAGTTCGAACGATTCAAAGCCGCCCACTGCCCCGGGCAATTTGTCCGCCTTGGTAACAAATTCTTCCAAAGTCATTTTATCATGGAATCCGTCAACAGATCCTAATCCAAGCTCCGGGCTGAAGGGCTACAATGTTTATCGCAATGGTGGATTTTTAACTTTTGTTACAACCACCAATGTTTCAGACACCAACGTTGTGGCTGCAACGACATACAATTATCTTGTTTCTGCAATCGACAATACCGGAAACACGAATGCCTCTTCGATCACGGCTTCAACCTGCGGCTATACGATTTCCTCTGCCAGCGCGTCATTTTCGGCAGGTGCAACCAACAAAACAGTGAGCGTCGTCGCTGGCTCAAATTGTCGTTGGACCGCCAGCAGTGGAGTGAATTGGATTACAATTACTTCGGGCGCAAGCGGGATCGGCAATGGAACTGTCGCGTATTCCGTCTCTGCCAACACCAGCCCCAATCAAAGAACAGCGAATATCATCATCGCCGATAAAACTTTTACGGTAACTCAAACGGGAACTCTCTCGTCATGCCTATACTCCCTCTCTGCAAGTACGGCAGGATTCTCCTCGTCCGGCAACAACTCCAATGTCATTTTGACGGCGAATTGTTCCTGGACGGCGCAATCGACGGTGGGTTGGATTAGCGGGATTTCGCCCGCCAGTGGGAACACGGGTGCGACGATCAATTATGCTGTGGGAGCGAACACGGGGACGGGCCCGCGCACCGGGTATATCGAGATTCGGGATGGCAATGGGGTGGTGCAACAGACGTTGACGGTGACGCAGAGTGGAGTTTCCGCGAGTTACGTGCTTTCATATTTGAATGCGGGTTTTGGAGCCGGTGCGGTTTCGAGCAATGTGGTTTTGACGGCCAACGCCGCCTGGACGGCGCAAGCGACGGCGGGTTGGATTAGCGGGATTTCGCCCGCCAGCGGGAACACGGGTGCGACGATCAATTATTCGGTTGCTCCAAATACCGGTTGTGCATCGCGGACTGGTTTGCTCCAAATCCTGGATGCAAATTTAGTTGTTCGCCAGACTTTGTCGATTGTGCAACAAGCGATTTCGCCAACCCTTTCACCATCTGGCGCACAAATGAGTTCTTCTGGGGGCAACGGCAATGTTATTCTTACAATTGGCAGTCAATGCGATTGGACGGCAAGTTCACCTCTCTCTTGGGCACGACTTTCAACTGCAAGCGGAACCGGCGGCTCGACGTTGACATTTACAGTGGACCCAAATCCTGCTACTGCCTCCCGCTTGGCAACGAACTTTATTGCGGGTTTGCCATTCGTCATCAATCAGGATGGTGCTCCCTGTAGCGTGCAGCTTTCTTCGACCAGCGGTACATTTACAGCCGCCGGAGGCAATAATAGTTTCAATGTTACTGCGCCGGTTGGTTGCGGGTGGCAACCG
>JAYVSV010000182.1:0-6597 GCA_043775015.1 Verrucomicrobiota bacterium | reverse complement strand
ACAATCACGCCGATCAACTCGCCCATCTCCGTGTTCTCAGAGCCAACCACCAATGGCTCTCTTTCTGGAATTAATCTCACCCACTTTTAATCACACCCGATTTGATAACCGGGCAAAAATGAACCTTGTGTTGCGATATTTTTTTCGCATAATCATTCAACCTTAAAAAACTATGTCGCTCGAATCTGCCCTCGACGAATATCCAAAGGAAATTCGTTGCCATGAGAATTTCCACTGCGTCATGCGTCCACTGGAGGCTGGTGACGAGAAAAATTTTCACGAATTTTTTCTGACCATGCCGCCGCACGAATTGATGTTTATCAAACATCGCGTGACCGACCGCATTGTCGTTCACGACTGGTGTCAAAACATTGATCTCGGACGCAATCTGCCGTTGCTCGCTGTGTGCGATGAAAAAATTGTTGGCGTCGCGACCTTGCACCAACAGCTCGGTGGATGGCGTCGGCACATCGGGCGCATCAGTGTGCATGTGCATCCCGAATTTCGTGGGCGCGGCCTGGCGCGGGAGCTGGTCAATGAAGCCGTCGAAATTGCGCGGCAATGCGGTTTGGAAAAAGTGGAAGCGGAATTTATCGGCAAACAGGAAGGTGGCATCAAAATGTTTTCGCTCCTTGGATTCAGCACGTTGGTTCGCCTGCCCGAATACGTCAAAGACATGCAAGCCATCTCGCACGATTACATTTTGATGGGACTCGATCTCGTGACCGACGAAGAATACGCGGGAATGGGATAGAAATGTCGTACGACCACTTTTCAATTGCGAATGGATGAACAACCTAAAGCGTGAGGGTTCTTAATTCGAAACTCGAAATTCAGGATTCGTAATTTGAAAACTCCTGACAATTGTCCAAACTGCGGCGCTGATCTGCCGAAGAACGCCCGCGCCTGCCCCGACTGTGGCTCAGACGAAAAAACCGGTTGGTCAGACGCAGCTTACGTCGGCGGTCTCGATCTGCCCGACGAAGAGTTTAACTACAACGAATTCGTTGGGCGCGAATTCGGCGGGAAAAAGAAAATTGTTCCCCACGGAATCCACTGGTTCTGGTGGGTCGTGGCGGTCGCGGTGGTGGGAACGCTCGTGTTTCTCTGGTTTCGGTTTTGAAAAAGAGCAAAATCCGTCCGGCCTACTCGGCTTTTGAAATCGTGTGGTTAACGCGCCCCATGAGCGAAATGTAATCGAGCAAAATCCGTTTCGATTCTTCCAATGGCGCATCGACTGCAGGCACTTTTTCCTCCAACGCAGCCTCGACATCTCCATCGTCGGCTGAATGTTCAGCGACGACCGAAGCGAGGTCATTCGTTTTCGGAACGTAAACTTGCAAACCTGGTTCCTCGACGTTTTTCAAAGTCACTTCAAAGATTTTCGCGTCGGGCTGTTTGCGTGCCTTTCGTTCGTTCTTCCTCGCATCCGCGCGCTCTTCGCCTTCCTTTTTCTCTTTTCGGCGCGTTTCAAAATTCATTGAGACGCTCTTGTCCGCCAATGCTTTCTTGAATAATTCGATGTCTTCCCGGATGTAAACATATTCCTTGTCGCTGGTCAGACGGCGATCCGAACGTTTTTGTAATTCAGTGAGATACGGTTTGACCGAATTCCATTTTTGAAATGTGGCGCTCGAAACCACATCCCACGGCAACGGAAATTCCATCGAAGCTTCGCCCACTTCGGCGTAATTGATCACGGACGGCAATTTCAAATCGGGAACCACGCCCCGCAACTGGGTGGACGATCCTCCCGCGCGATAAAATTTACGGATGGTCAATTTCAACGCGCCCGGATCGTAGCTGCGGGTCATCTTGGCTTGTTCCATGAACGGCTCAAGATCTTGCAACGATTGCACCGTGCCCTTTCCGTAAGTGGAGTTGTCGCCCACAATGAGAGCGCGCTCGTAATCCTGCAACGCGCCGGCCAAAATTTCGGAAGCAGAAGCACTGAAACGGCTGGTCAAAACAATCAGCGGCCCTTTGTAGGCAATGGATTTATCGGTGTCGGCATCAATGGAAATTTCACCACCGGGATCCTTGGTCTGCACGACCGGTCCATTCGTGATGAACAGTCCGGTGAGGTTAATCGCTTCTTCCAGCGAGCCGCCGCCGTTGCGCCGCAAATCCAGGATAACTCCATCGACTTTTTCCTGGTTAAATTTTTTCAGCAACTTCGCCACATCCACCGTGGTGCTTTTGCGTTCAGCGCCGTTTTTCGGCTTTACCATTTCCGCATAAAATGAAGGCAGATCAATCACCCCAATCCGGCTGGTTCCTTTTTTGTCGGTCAGTTCAATGACCTTCGCTTTGGCTTCCTGATCTTCGAGTTTGATCACGTCGCGAATCAGCGTGACTTCACGGCGCTCGGAAGAATCCGCTGCATCGGCTGGCCAGATGGTCAGGCGAACCTCCGTTCCTTTCGGACCGCGAATCTGCTCGACGACTTTGTTCAATCGCATTCCAACCACGTCGATCGACTCTTTGTCTTTCTGCGCCACCGCCACGATCCGATCGCCCGGTTTGATTTTTTTACTCTTCATCGCCGGTCCAACCATGAGTTCTTTAATTTTGCAATAACCCTCGTCGGATTCGAGCAAGGCACCAATGCCGAATAACGAGAGCCGCATCGAGATGTCGAAATTTTCCTTTTGCGAATGGCCCATGTAATCCGAGTGCGGATCATAGACGTGCGCCAAAGCCGTCATGTAAATTTCAAAAACTTCGTCGTCGCTCAATTCCTTCAAAGCGCGCTCAAGATTCGTGTACGGCTTGCGAATGTTTTTAATGATCTTTTCGGTTTCGGTAAGATTGTTCGTGCTTTTGGCCAATGCGGTTCCATTCGTGGTGGAGTTTGTGTTCTTGTCCGTTCGCAATTTGATGGCTTTCGTCACCGCAAACTTCTCCTGAAGGAACTCGAATCGCAGATGCTGACGCCAGAGTTTATGAGCGTCTTCCAAATCATTGGGACGCGGCAACTCGTGGCGATTCGGCGTGTAACGATCGTTTGCCGTGAATTCAAACTTCTCGGTCTTGAGCAACTCATCCACGTAGGAAATTCGTTCGCTCAGATGCCTCATCATTCGCGCAAAAATCAGATGCGCGGGCTTGGTGTCGCCCGCCTTCGTCATGTCGTCGAGCTGGGTCCGGTACTTCTCAAATTCGGCGAGATCCGTTTTAAAGAGATGTAGATGTTGTTGGTCCACCGCATCGAGATAACGGTCTAAAAATTTCCCCGAGATTTCGTCATCGAATTCGCGTTGCGAATAATGTGAGCGCTCCAAAAGTTTGGTGATCAGTTGCGCAATGTTGGACTCGGTCGCGTCATCCGCAGCCTTTTTGGCGGCAGGAACTTCCACCGCCTGCGCCGCCACGAGAGCGAAGGCCGCATTGAAAACGAAAAGATATTTAAAGAATTTCACGTCAGGGAAAATCCGCTATTTGGGCTGAAAGTCCAGCTACTGTTTTTCGATGGAAATAAGTTCGATGTCGAAAATTAAAGTGGCGTTAGGACCAATCTTTTTACCTGCGCCTGTTTCTCCATAAGCCAGATTTGAAGGAACGTACAACTGCCATTTCGATCCCGTCTTCATTAATTGCAACGCTTCCTGCCATCCCTTGATCACTTCCAAAACCCCAAAACTGGTCGGCTCATTGCGGCTGTAGGAACTATCGAACTCCGTCCCGTCGATCAGCGTGCCGCGATAATGGGTGGTAACTTTTTCACTGCCCTTGGGAATTGCGCCGGTGCCTTCTTTGATCACTTTATATTGCAATCCGCTGGGCAGAGTTTTCACCCCTTCCTTCTTCTTATTTTCAGCGAGGAACGCTTCGCCTTCCTTTTTATTTTTCTCCGGCATTTCTTTCGCTTCCGCCGCCATTTTTTCGCCGAAAGATTTCTCAAATTCAGCCATGACCTTCTGCCGCTCTTCTTCGGTCAATCTCGGCTTCTTTGCTGACAAGCCATCGCGAAATCCTTCGATCACAAATTCAGGATTGATATCCAGTTTCTGCTGCTTCATCCCGGAACCGATTTCCAGGCCGATGCTGTAGCTGACTTTATCTTTTTGTTCTTTGGGCACGGCCGCGTCTTGTGCGTGACTCTGGACAACGAGGTATCCAAAAACGGCGAGGGCAATCAAATATTGTTTCATTTATTGAAGGCTAAATCGGTTGTTTTAACAGAACGAGATGAACTTAGCAGACGAAAAGAGAGCGTCAAGAAATGTGGGCAATCGCACGAACGACGCATCATTCTTCGGAGTGCCGCGTTTTATTTTACATCCAGCCAAGCTTTCGCCGATTCCAGAAATACATCAGACCGAGCACGCGCATTTCGACGACGAGAAAATAAAGAAACACGACGGCAGAGATCAAATAACGCAACGCGAAGAGCGGAATGACCTTCGCCATCGCCACTTCCACCGCCCATTTTATTCCGATAATTACGCCAAGCAGCAGGCAGGCGATCACGTATTGCACCGGCACCTTGCCAATCGACGCGACGACGAAAAGCGGATTGAGCGACGCAAGATCGTCCGACATCGCCACGCTGAGCAACGCCATTGGCAGATAAAGAAAGCCGGCAATCACCAGCGGGATTTGCGCCTGCTCCGCGAAATCAGAACCGTTCGAGGCGAAATACCAGCAGACGAGCGCCGGGCCAAAACAAGCGCCGAAGACTCCCCACAACAGACGAAAAGGATAGATCATATCCTGCCAGACTTCCGTGAAATCAGGCCAGCCGGGCATGTGCTGTTCGCCCATTGCGGTCGTCGTGATGATTCTCTGCATGAACGAGAAAAGGTAACCCAGCGCCATGGCGCCGAAGAGCAAGGCAAACGCCGCCATCGCCGGAGTTCCCATGAAAAGTCCCGCCGCAACCATATCAATCAAAAACAACAGAAGCGATCCGCCGAGCAAAAGAACCCAACCCTGTCGTTGAATGGGATAGCGCATTGCGTTGGCGAGAAGAGTCAACGCACGGTGGTCGTCGGATTGCGGCACGGTGAAACACAGATTGACGAAAGTGCATTCGCTCCGGCAAGTGCGACAAAACTTTTTCAACGTTCCCGCCACCACTCGAGTCGTCACGCAGAAATCGCATAATTGCTTTTTACACTTCGGACACTCTGCCGTTGCCGCGATCCTGGGATGCTGAATGCAAGGAATCGGTTTCCCGGAGCTGACCTGAGTCATATCGCTCACGCTCCCGGATTCGAGAACCAACTCAATCGAGCCAAGGCGAAACGTTTGTCCTTCTACCAACGTTGTCTCGCGGATGCGCTGGTCTTTGACAAAAGTTCCGTTGGTCGAACCAAAATCGCGCAGGACAATGGCACCGTTCCCGACAAAAATTTCGCAATGACTCGACGAAACGGACGGATGATCGATCTGAAAATCGTTCGACACAGCGCGACCGAAACGCGTGCTGCCCGCCTTCAAATCAATCTGGCGCAAGGTGATTCCCGGGATTTTAATTCGCACCCTGAGCATAGTTCAGATAAGCCGCGCGTAAACGCCGGGGGATTGGGGAACGGCGCAATTCAAAACCGTCGAGGTGAGAAACTTCACGAATTTCAACCGCCACCGAAGTTAAAAAAACGCCATCCGCATTTGGCAATCTCTGCGGCGTAATGTTTTTTTGTTCGGTTGTAATTTTTAAATCGCGGCAAAGCTGCAAAACACAATCGCGCGTCACTCCGGGTAACGCACTGCTGTTGATCGGCGGCGTGCAAACTGTTTGACCTTCAATCCAGAACAAATTGGCGCTCGTCGCCTCAGCAATGTCGCCGTTGCTATTCAGCAGCAGCGCTTCGTCCGCACCTTGTTCATCGGCTTCCGTGCGGGCGAGAATCTGCGGAAGTTTATTGCACGCTTTGAATCGCGTCATCAGATCATCGGCCAGAATGCAAACGGTGCTGGTGATGATTTTAGCCGCCGCCAAATCTTTCACCGCCGGATGCAAGCTCATCACCAGCGTGGGAGAATTTGCCCCTTTAATCGAATAACCACGTTGCCCGACTCCTCGGGAAAGATGAATGCGCAAAATACAATCGCCCGCCTGGTTCTCTTGCAAAAGCCGTTCCGCTGATTCACGAAGTTCCAGAGGTGAAAACGGTATTTTGATTTTGAGAAAATCGGCCCCGGTTTGCAATCGTTCCAAATGTTCCTGCCAAAGAAACACCTTCCCACGATAAACCGGCAACGCCTCAAAAAGTCCATCGCCCAGAGTAAAGCTGCGGTCGAAAACGGAGACGACCGCTTCTTGTTCGGGAACAAATTTACCATTCAGAAATACGAGCACGAGAGATTCTTAGCGCAAAGCAGCAAAATCGCGGAGGAAAAATTTTCGGTTAGGGTGAGTCTTTGCCAGCAGCCGGCTAATTCCGCGCGATCGAAAAACTCACCTTGAGTTCGTTCCCGAAGCAGCTCTTGCTGATCACGCAGGGAACAGAAAGAAAACTTAACCGGCTGACGCGGGGTGTGATTAAAAGTGGGTGAGGGCCACGCGGGCGCGATTGACTGCCGGGGCCATCGGAACGCCGCCCCGCAGTGGCGGGGCGGCAGCGCGGGCAACGGGCTACAGGGCTGCCG